>NZ_CP135971.1:5260783-5564925 GCF_032463525.1 Pseudomonas sp. DTU_2021_1001937_2_SI_NGA_ILE_001
GGATCGGCGCGGTGAGGTCTTCGGCATCCACCGGTTCGAAGTCGTAGTTGGCGCCGATCGGCAGCGAGCTGCGGCGCAGCAGGGTGCGCAGTTGCGCCGGTTGCAGTTGCGGATTGATCGACAGCATCGCCGCGACGATACCGGCGACCATGGGCGTGGCATAGGAGGTGCCGCAGTGCACGGCGCCGGTCTGCCCGGCTTCGGTGGTGGAGGCATGGGCACAGGCGGCGGCGGTGATGTCCACGCGGCGGTCGAGGTTCGACGAACGACGCCGTACCGCATAGCCGGGGTCTTGCACGGCCAGGCCGGGACGTTCGCTGCGCTGGTGGCCGCCGACTACCAGCAGCTGGCTGGTCACGAAGGAGGACGGCAGGCGGTAGTCGTCGGTGCCGGAGAACGACGCGCCGTTGCCGGCGGAATTCACCACCAGCACGTTCGGATGCTCTTTGCGCAACCACAGGAAGAACTCTTCGAGCAGTTCCTCGTAGCCGCTCATGGCGATGCCCGAGCGCAGCAGCGAGTCCACTTCTTCGCCCTCTACGGTACGCGCGCCGACGCGGTGGATGCCCCAGCTCCAGTTCAGCACCCGCACGCCGTCTTCCACCAGGTTCACCGAGGCGGCGATGTTGGCGGTGATGCCGGCATCGGAATTGCGTTCGACGATCACCTCGAAGCCGCCGGAGGATTTATCCAGGCCGCGCAGCAGGCCGGTGTTGCCGCCGTTGTTCCAGCTGGCGGCGAGGATGCCGGCCACGGTGCTGCCATGGGCGTCGGGCTTGGCCGCATCACGGGCGTACACGCAAGTACGCGGCACTGCACAGGGGCCGAGGTAGTCGGCGAAGTCGGCGGTGTCGAAGTCCACATCGCGCTCGATCAGGCCGATGCGCACCGGCTGTGGCTGGATCGGCGCCTGGCGGCCGGGGATGCGCCGCTGGTAGTAGTTCACCGCATCGACGAAGCGATTGGCCGCCCATTCGTCCGAGTCGGCGGCAGGTTTTTCCGGTTCAGGTTCCGGTTTCGGGCGTGGTGCGGCGGCCTGCTCGGTTTCTTCGGCGGCGGACTCTTCGATCACCACGGCGTCGACGCTGACCTCGCTACCCAGGCGCAGCACCAGGGCGTCACGTTGGGTCAGGTCATGGGCGGGCACACGCAACTGGTACAGGTTCAGCGGGGCGATACTGCCCACCACCCGGGCGCCGTATTTGTCCGCCAGGCGCTGCGCCTCCTGACGGCCGTCGTGGCTTTCTTCGATGATCACGCTGACCAGGTCTACATAGGTGGTCAGGCCATCCATGTTTTGCGCCACTTCATCGGGGCGCGCGGCGACCACATGGCTGTTGCCGGTGGTCAGCCATACAGCGTTGCTTTGCCGGGCGCCGTCTTCCAGCCACAGCGGTGCGCTGTGTTGTGCCTGGGCATCGATCCGCAGGCGCAGGGTGTCGCCGTCGCGCTGCACGCTGCTGGCGGGCAATGGCTGGTCGCCCAGCCTGAGGGTGGGCGTGGTGCTGCCCAGGCCGCGCACGCCCAGGCACCAGTCCTGCTGGCGACTGTCCAGCAGGTCGCCGCAGCGGGCCAGGGTTGCCAGGCGCAGGGGTGGTTCGGCAGCGAGGGTGGGGGCGGCCAGCGCGAACAGCGTGGCCAGGGCGACGGGGCGTAAAGGCATGCAAGCGGCGTCCGGTGGCGAGTCGTGGTGTTGACTGCGCCGGGCGCCGCTTCGTTCACCGGTGGCCGCTCAGATATGCAAGGCCAGCAGCGCACCGAGCAGCGCCGGCGGCATCACCAGTACGCCCAGGCGCAGGAAGTCCAGGGCGCCGACGTGCTCGCCCTCGCGCCGAATCGCCACCAGCCACAGCAGGGTCGCCAGCGAGCCGGTGATCGACAGGTTGGGACCCAGGTCGACGCCGATCAGCAGCGCGGCGGTGGTGGCGGTGGGCAGCTGCACGATATGGCCGATGGAGCCGGCGATCAGGCCGGTGGGCAGGTTGTTCATCAGGTTGCCGGCCAGCGCCGAACCAAGTCCGGCGGCCCAGCTGGCCTGCACCGGGTCGTGGCGGGCCAGGTCGGCCAGGCCATGGGCCAGGCGTTCGATCAGCCCGGTCTGCGCCACCGCCTCGACCAGCACGAACAGCCCGGCCACCAACGGCAGGACGCCCCAGGCCACGCCCTTGAGCAGCGGCAGCGGGCTGCGCCGTTGGCCCAGGTGCACCAGGGCGGCAGTGGCCAGGCCGGCGCAGAAGGTCGGCAGGCCCAGTGGCTGGTCCAGCGCCGAGGTGCTCACCAGCACCAGCGCGGTAACCATGATGCCCAGCGCACACAGGCGGGCACCGCCCGACAGCGGTTGCAGTTCGATGGCGGTGGCCAGCGGCTGGGTGATCTGCCGACGCTGGGTCAGGCGCAGCACCAGGTAGGTGAGGCCGATGGCGGCCAGCGACGGCAGGGTGAACTGGCGCAGCCAGTCGAGCAGCGGCGGCATCTGGGTGCCGAACACCACCAGGTTGGCGGGGTTGGAGATCGGCAGCACGAAGCTGGCGGCATTGGCGATGAAGGCACAGATGAACAGGTAGGGCAGCGGCTCGGCCTTGGCGGCGCGGCAGGCGGCATACACCGCCGGAGTGAGCACCACCGCCGTGGCGTCGTTGGAAAGAAACACCGTCACCAAAGTACCGACCAGGAACACCAGGTTGAACAACCGTGTGCCCGACCCCCTGGCGTGCTGCACCGCGTACATCGCCAGCCAGTCGAACAGACCCTGGCGGCGCGCCAGTTCGGCCAGCACCATCATGCCCACCAGGAACAGGTACACATCACCGCCTTCGGCCACCGCCTTGAGCGCGGTGCCGGGGGGGATCCAGCCCAGCACCACCAAGAGCAGTGCACCGAGTAGCGCCCAGACATACTCCGGCACGCGCCAGGGGCGCAGGATGACACCACAGGTGGCGACGGCGGCCACGATCCAGATACCCACGGCAGGGTCGATGACAGGCATTCAGGTTTCTCAGGCAGGGAGCAGGGCTGGGACCGGGCGATCATGCCATGGTCCGCAGACTGCTGGAATTGACGCGCCGTGATCCTGCACAGACCCCGAGCTTGATCGGGAGTTCTTGGCCGGCGTGCAGCCGTATCCCGGCCAAGACCAATACGGTTCAGTTAGGCCGGGTAGGAGCTTTAGCCGCGAAGCGACGGCAGGTTCACGACAGATACGGTGAATTTTCTGGCGCTATCGCGGCTAAAGCCGCTCCCACCGGGCCACATGCCGCTTAAGCGAACAGTGTTGAGGCCAAGGCCAATACGGGTCAGTTAGGCCGGGTAGGAACTTTAGCCGCGAAGCGACCGCAGGTTCACAACAGATGCTGTGAATTCCTGATTCTTTCGCGGCTAAAGCCGCTCCTACCGGGCCACACAACGCCTAACTGCACTGTATTGCGGCCCAGCCGCCCCTGCCAGGGCTGGCAAAGGGGCTGCGCGAACCCGGCTTCAGAAGCTGTACTTGGCAGTCAGCATCAGGTTGCGCGGCGCGCCGTAGGTGTCGCCACCGTAGCTGGTCGAGTTGGAGATCGACGAGTAGTACTTGCGGTCGAAGACGTTGTTGGCGTTGAGCTGCAGGTCGAGGTTCTGGTTGACCCGGTAGCCGGCCATCAGGTCGGTGACCGCGTAGGCGCCCTGTTCCAGGCGGTAGCTGCCGCCGTCGGCCAGGGCGATGTCGTTGTACAGGCGGCTCTGCCAGTAGACGCTGCCACCGACGCGCAGTTTTTCCAGCGGGCCCTGCAGGTGGTAGGTGGTGGTCACTTTGAACAGGTGTTCCGGGGTGTCGGTGTCGAAGCGCTGGTTGACGTTCTGCGGATTGGCGGCGTCCTTGAGGGTATGCACCCGGGCGTAGGTGTAGCCACCGCCGACCTGCCAGTTTTCGGTCAGCGCGCCTTGCAGTTCCAGTTCGATACCCTGGCTGCGGATCTCGCCGGAGGCTTCCGCGCAACTGGCTTGCGGGCAGTTCGGTACCACCACGTCCACCGCACGGTTTTCCTGGTCGATGCGGAACAGCGCCAGGCTGGCGTTCAGCGCGCCGTCGAAGTACGCGCCCTTGATGCCCACCTCGTAGTTCTTGCCCACGATTGGCCGTACCGGGCTGCCGGAGGTGTCCTTCTCACTCTGCGGGGTGAAGATGTCGCTGTAGCTGGCGTACACCGAGTGGTGCTCGTCCAGGTCGTAGATCAGGCCGGCGTAGCGGGTCACGTTGCGGGTGACCTTGTAGTCGCCGTCGCCATCGCGGTTGTCGTAGTCGTACCAGTCCAGGCGGCCACCGAGGATCAGCTTCAGCGGGTCGGCGAGGCTCAGGCGGGTGGTCAGGTACACGCCGTCCTGGGTGGTCACCGTGCGGGCGTTGTTGGTATGGGTAAAGTTCGGCTTGCCGCCGTTGAGCGGCCAGTTCAGGTCATAGGGGCTGTAGTTGTGGGTGGTCATGTCGTAGATGCGCTTGCTGGCGCCGACCACCAGTTCATGGGTGCGGCCGAAGGCCTGGAACGGGCCGCTGGCGAAGGCATCCACGCCGGCCTGGTTCTCATCGTAGGTGGCCTGGTAGACGGTACGCGCCAGGCTGTTGTTGACCCAGCGCGACTGATACGAGCCGGAGAACAGGGCGTTCTGCTCGGCATAGTTGGCGTTGACCTGCAATTGCCAGTCGTTGGCCAGGCGCTGGCGCAACTCGGCGAACACCGTGTTGATTTCCTGGTCCTTGTTTTCCCAACTCGTGCCGGGGTTGTAGGAGCGCGGCAGGTCCAGGTGGTGGCCGTCCAGGCCGACCATCGAGGCGCCCCAGAAGTAGTTGGTCTTGTCCTTCTGGTGCGAGAAGCCCAGGGTCAGGGTGGTGTCGTCGCTGAGGTCGGCCTCGGTGACGGCATAGAACAGGCCGTGGTCTTCCTCGGCGCGGTCGATGAAGCTGTTGGCGTCGCGGTAGGAGGTCACCACGCGGCCGCGCAGGGTGCCGCTGCTGTTCAGCGGGCTGGAAGCATCCACCTCACCCCGGTAGTCGTCCCAGCTGCCCAAGGCGCCGGTCAGGGTCACCTTCTGCTCGGCCAACGGGCGCTTGCGCACCAGGTTGACCGCCGCCGAGGGGTTGCCGGCCCCGGTCACCAGGCCGGTGGCACCGCGCACGATCTCGACGCGGTCGAACATCGCCAGGTTTGGCTGGGCGCCGACGCTGTTGCCGTTGTAGCCGCTGGGGATGCCGTCGTACATCAGGTTGTCGATGTCGAAACCGCGTGCCGAATAGGTCTGTCGGCCCGGGCCGCTGGAATAGTCGAGAAACAGCCCCGGTGTGGCCCTGACCACGTCGTTGATGCTGGTCATGTCCTGGTCGTCCATGCGCTGGCGGGTGATCACCGTCACGGACTGAGGCGTTTCGCGCAGGCTCATCGGCAGCTTGGTCGCCGTGGCCATGCTGCCGGTGGTGTAGGACTGGCTGCCTTCGGTGGTGCTGCCCAGCTCGGCCGGCAGGGCGCTGCTGTCGATGGCGATCGCGCCCAGGCTGAGGCTGGCCGGTTTATCCGGGGAGGTTTCGGCGGCCCAGGCTTGGCCTATCGAGGCCATGCAGATGGCCACGGCCAAGAGATCACGGGACGGGCTGAAACGCTGCCGAGCGATACGACGCGACATGAAAGGGGCTCCTGATGAACTGCTAAGGCTTATGGTTATGAGAATCGTTAGCAATAATTGTGTCAGGATCTGTCGGTCTGTAAAAGCTTGTTAATCGAAAATTTCGATGGCAGAGGCGCTGGCAGGACCGACGCAGGGCCTTCGCGGAAAGGAAAACGCCGCGAATCCGCGGCGTTGGAGGGAGTGAAGACACGGGTTTTGCGTGTCGGGGTCATGGCCGGCTGGGGCGTTCCTGGGCACGCAGGTCGAACACCAGTACTTCGGCATCGGTGCCTTGGCTCAGCTCCAGAAGCTGCTCGTCCCGCACCTTGACGCCGTCACCGGCATTCAGGGCCTGGCCATTCAGGGTCACGCTGCCGCGCGCCACATGCACATAGGCGTAGCGGTCGGCGGCCAGTTGCAGCTGCGCCTTTTCCGCGCCGTCGAACAGGCCGGCATACACTCGCGCGTCCTGGCGCACCTGCAGCGAACCGTCCTGGCCGTCCGGCGAGATGATCAGCTTCAGCTGGCCGCGTTTGTCTTCGGCGCTGAAGTGCTGCTGCTGGTAGTTCGGGGTGGCGCCGCTGACGTTGGGCACGATCCAGATTTGCAGGAAATGCACCAGTTCGTCATGCGAATGGTTGAACTCGCTGTGCGCCACGCCGCTGCCGGCGCTCATCAACTGCACGTCGCCAGGGCGGATCACCGAGCCAGTGCCCAGGGTGTCCTTGTGTTCCAGCGCACCTTCGAGCACGTAGGAGAAGATTTCCATGTCGCGGTGCGGGTGCTGGCCGAAGCCCTTGCCGGCCTGGACACGGTCGTCGTTGATCACCAGCAGGTCGGAAAAGCCCATTTCCTGCGGGTTGTAGTAGTTGGCGAAGGAGAAGGTGTGGTGTGAGTTCAGCCAGCCATGGTTGGCCGCACCGCGTTCGGAAGCCTTGCGAAGAGTAAGCATGATGGAATCTCCATTCTTTGCCGACCCTGCTGATTCAGGTGTCGGTGTGTTGGAAGCAAGGTTACCGCCGAAGCACTGTCGCAATAAGTAGCTCAATCATGAATGACTGTCACATTTGAGTTGACAGTTTTCGATGCGCATCTGACTATCTGTTAATTCTTGTAAACAGCTGTGTACGACTGGGCCCTACCTTGATGACTCTCTCTGACGCCATGACTGCCTGCCCATGAAAACCATATTCATGCTGGTCTTTCCGGACTTGCTGCTGCTGGACATGTCCGGACCGCTGGAAGTGTTTTCCATCGCCAACCGCTACCTGCCGGCCGAGGATCATTACCGCATCGTTACCGTCGGTTCCGAGCCGGGCGGGTTGCGTGCCTCCAACGGTGTGGTGGTGCACGCCGACCTGACCCTGGCGCAGGCCAGCGAGCCCTGCGACCTGCTGCTGGTACCGGGCGGTCCGGGGGCCTATGACCGGCACATGCCGCAGGTGCTGGCCTGGCTGCAAGAGGCCGTGCAGCGTGCCGACTGCTATGGCTCGATCTGCACCGGCGCCTTCATCCTCGGGGAGGCGGGCCTGTTGGACGGGCGGCGGGTGACCACTCACTGGCATTACACCGAGCGGCTGATCAAGCGCTTTCCCAAGGCGCTGGTGGAAACCGATCACATTCACCTGCAGGACGGCAAGCTGCTGACCTCCGGCGGGGTGACTGCCGGTATCGACATGGCCCTGGCCGTGGTCGCCCGTGACCATGGCAAGAAGGTCGCCCAGGACGTGGCCAAGGTGCTGCTGGTGCTGATGAAGCGCCAGGGCGGGCAGGCGCAGTTCAGCCCGTTGATGAATACCCTGGCGGGGCCGGAGACCTTGTTGAACCGGGTGCAGAATCAGGTGCTGGAGCAGCTTGAAGAACCCTTTACCGTCGAGCGCATGGCGACGCTGGCGAACATGAGTGCCCGGCACTTCTCGCGGCTGTTCGCGCGTGAAATGGGCATGACGCCCATGGAGTTCCTGCAGAACGCGCGTATCGATCGTGCCCGCAGCCTGCTGGAAATCACCGACCTGCCACTCAAGACCATTGCCTACAAGAGTGGCTTTGGCAGCGTTCGGCACATGCGCCAGCTGTTCAATGCCCGGCTCGGGCTGACCCCGGTGCAGTACCGCGAGCAGTTCAGCTGACCGGCTGAGTGTCGCGCTGGCCGTGCCTTTCAGGCGGGTGTCCGCATAGGGCACCGCAATGACCGGATCGAGTCCCCCGCCGCGATTGTTTCGATTCCCCTGGCTGCGAAGATAAACACTCTCTAATTCCTGACCATCAGGCGCTGTGCGGACACGTTCGGGCAGTGCGTGGGAGTGCGCATGAACAGTCTGGTCGCTCTTTCTGCCGAAGCGGTGCTGGTGTTCGGTCCCTACGTGTTCAACGTACGGCGCCGCCAGGTGCTGCGCGACGGCACGCCTCTGCCACTGGGCGGTCGCGCCCTGGATATCCTGCACGCTCTGGTGACGCGTGCCGGTACGGTACTCAGCAAGCAGGAACTCATCGAACAGGTCTGGCCCGACTCGGTGGTCGAGGAAGTCAACCTGCGCGTGCAGATCGCTGCCTTGCGACGCTCGCTGGGAGGTGGGCGCAATGGCCAGCGCTACATCGCTACCGTCGCGCCACGTGGCTACAGTTTCATCGCTCCGGTGAGCCACGCCGTCGAAACGGGCAAGCCTGGCACTGACGCGACCTGCTCGCTGCACAACCTGCCGGCGGCCCTGACCCCGATGATCGGCCGGCATGCGGAGCTGGCGGCGCTGGCGCACCAGTTGGCAGCCAGACGCCAGATAACCCTGGTCGGGCCTGCCGGGGTGGGCAAGAGCCGTCTGGCCTGCCGCTTGGCCGAATTGCGTATCGGCCTGTACCGCGACGGTGTCTGGCTGATCGATTGCGCCACGCTCGGGCCAGGGCAGTTGTCGTCGCGCCTACAGACGCTGTGGCCGGCCGGGACGGCGCAGGCCACCCTTCAGGGCCTGTTGCTGCTCGACAGCGCCGAGTGCCTGTCGGCCGAGTGCCGGCAGGTGCTGCTGCAGTGGTGTGCGGCTGCGCCGCAGCTGACACTGCTCGCCACCAGCCGACGGCCCTTGAATATTCCTGGGGAATATCTGCATCGGGTCAGCGGGCTGGAGGGCGGCGTGCAGGGCGCGGCGGTGCAACTGTGGATCAGTCGCGCCCAGGCCTGTCAGCCGGGTTATGTCTTGCGTGACGGCGAGCTGACGGTGGTGGCCGATATCTGCCAGGAACTGGACGGCCTGCCGTTGGCCATCGAACTGCTGGCAGCGCAGCTCGATGTATTCTCGCTCACCGGTCTGCGGGCGCAGATGGCCGACCCGCGCTGGCTGTTCGGCCTGACACGGCGTACCGGTATCGCACGCCAGCAGTCGCTGGCGGCGGCGCTGGACTGGCGCCATGCGCGGCTGGAGGAACAGCAGCAGAGGCTGTTGATGGGTCTGGCGGCCTTGCCCGCCGTCTTCACGTTCGCTTCGGCGGCCTGTGCGCTCTGTGGCGCCGATTACGCCGTGGAGCAACTGCGCGAAGGGCTGCTGCGGCTCGAGGAAGAGTCGCTGCTTGTTCAGGTCGTCGATCAGCAGGGTGGGCGTTACCGACTCCTGCAGATCGTGCGCCTGCATGCCCTGGCCGGGCGCCAGGACTGGCCGCTGGGGTGGACTGTGGAACGCTGGACAGCCATGGGGCGGGATGTCGACATCCGAAGGCTGGAAGAGCGTGAGTCCCGTGTCTTCACGGCTGAAGCCGGTCCTACAGGTTAGGTTTTGTACGAAAAGTACTGGCGCTCGGCCGTGCGGCTAAAAAAGGCTGGTCCACCAGCCCGATGGATCGCCACCCGACCGCGGCTTGAGCTGCCAAGCGTGCTCATTCCCCCCTCAGCAGCGCTCGCGCTGCGGGCAGTTCCGGCACTTCGCTGTCGCTGGCAAACCCCGCCAGCACCGGCACCAGCAGGGCCTGGCTTTCGGCATTGCGGCCCTCGGCCTGGCAGAGGCGCGCCAGGCTGATGGCGCTGCGCAGTTCCCAGAGCTTGGCGCCTTGTTGGCGGGCGATCTCCAGGGCCTGGCGCAGTTGCCCCTCGGTGCGCTCGTCGGCCTGAGCTTCGGCGTGGCAACGCAGCAGTTCCGCCGTGCACCAGCCGGCCTCGCCCTGCCGGGCGCGTTGCAGCTGCTCGCTGCCGACCGGCCCGCCACGCAGGGTCAGCAGGATGTCACGTAGCAGGCCGGTGGCCGGGCTGGCGGGTTGCACCGGCAGGTTCAGCAGCCGCGCATAGTGCTGGGCCCAGGTATAGAACAGCACTACCGAATGTCGATGGGCGTGGCGCAGCAGCAGTTGCACACGTTCGTTGGCCTGCTGCGGCTGCTCGCTGTACAGCGCGATGGGGCAGCCGGCCAGGGCCAGGGTGTAGCACACCGACAGCCCGTGATCGATCTGCAGGGCCAGTTCCAGGGCCTGATGCGCGATGTGCTGGGCCTGCCGGAGTTCACCCTGCAGCCAGAGGATGCGTGCCAGCACGGTCAGCGCCGCGACGCGCTGGTCGTACTGGATGCCGAAGCCGTAGCTGAAGCGATTGGCGTGTCCGCTCGAGGCCAGGCTCTGGATGACTTCCTCGGCCAACTGCCGGGCGGCGCCCTGTCGGCCACTGTAGTGCAGCGCCAGTACCTGCAGGCGGCGGGCGCTGAGGTCGTTGGCGGCAGCGCCGTTGAGTTGGTCGAATTGCTGGCTCTGCCGCCAGGCGGCCTGATAGTCGCCACGGCACAGATTGACCGCCATGTGCCCGGATACCGCGCGCATCAGGCCATCGGCTTCACCGGCCTGTTCGGCGAGGCGGCGTGCTTCTACGAAGGCATCCACGGTTTCCAGGTCCGGGCCGCGACTGTGGTAATGATCATTGCCCAGTGCCAGGCGCAGTTGCAGCTCCAGGCGCGGGCAGCGGCTGCTGCCCTGATGCAGGGCCTGCAGGGCCTTGCGCACATAGCTGCCATGTTCCTTGAGTCGCGAGAGTTCCTGCCACAGTGGTGCGGAATGCGCCACCAGCGACACCGCCAGCGCCCGTGGCCCTTCACCATTGAGGCCCCAGTCCAACACTTCGCGCACGTCATCCAGGCAGCGCGCATAGCGTGCCAGCCACTGCCGGGTGGGCAGCCGCTGCCAGTCATCACGAGCCTGCTGCATGAGTGCCAGACAGTGTTCGGCATAGCGTTCGAGGGTGGCGGGCAACTCGCCGTGCCGGCGCAGTTTGTCCAGGGCGTAGAGGCGGGTGGTGCCGAGCAGGCGATAGAAGACTTCGTCATCGTCGATCTCGACATTGAGCATCGACTTGTTGGCCAACTGACCGATGACGTGGCTCAGACCCGAGCCGGGCAACCGGGCGTCGCCGGCCACCGCCAGGGCCGAGTCCAGGGCGAAGCGCCCCTTGAACACCGCCAGGCGGTTCAGGCACAGCTGTTCGCCGGGGGCGAGCAGGTTGAAGCTCCAGTCCAGGGTGGTCAGCAGTGTCTGCTGGCGCGGTGTGCCGTCCGGGCGAGCGGCGATGCTCAGCCCGGGGTCGTTCTGCAATTGCTGATGCAGGCCCTGCAGACCCAGCTCGGCCACCTGTGCGGCGGCCAGTTCGATGGCCAGCGGAATGCCCTCCAGGTGCCGACAGATGTCGCTGGCCAGGGCGATGTCATGCGCATCGAGGTTCACGGGTTCCGAGCCGTTCGCGACCCGTTCCAGGAACAGTTGCACGGCAGCGAAACCCAGGGCCTGGGCCTCGGGCAGCTCGCCGGGTGGGCAGTCCAGGCCGTCCAGTCGCTGTACGGTTTCACCTTCGGCACGCAGGCGCTCGCGGCTGGTGGTGAGGATATGCACCTGGGGGGCGCTGCGCAGGATCTGTTCGCAGAGTACGGCCACCGCATCGATCAGGTGCTCGCAGTTGTCGATCACCAGCAGCAGGTGCCGGTCACGCAGCCAGTGGCACAGTGGGCCTAGAGGATCGCCGGCGTCCGGTGCCAGCTCCAGCAGCGCGGCCAGTTGCGGTGCCACGCGCAGCGGGTCGGAAAGGGTCGCGAGGTCGAGCAGGCGGATGCCATCGCGGTAATGACCGATCAACTGCTCGGCGATACTCAGGGCCACGCAGGTCTTGCCGATGCCGCCCGGCCCGGTGAGGGTGATCAGACGCTGCTCGTGCATGTGCTGGAGCACCTGCTCGACCACGGCCTGGCGGCCGATCAGCCGCGCCTGGCGGGGTGGCAGGTTGTGGCTGGCCATCGTGGGCTCCGTGGGCTCGACTCTCGGCGCTGAATGCTGCAGACGCACCACCGGCGCCACCAGGCTGTAGCCGCGCTGGGCGACGGTGACGATGTAGCGCTGGCCATTTTGGCCGTCGCCCAAGGCCTTGCGCAGCGCCGCCATGTGCACGCGCAGGTTGCTGTCCTCGACCACGCTGGTGGGCCATACGCGGCTCATCAGGTGCTGACGGCTGACTACCTCGCCAGGCTGTTCGAGCAGCACCAGCAGGATGTCCAGGGCGCGGCTGGACAGGCGTAAGGGCTGGTCGGTGTCGAGCACCAGGCGCTGCTGCGGGTAGATACGGTAGGGGCCGAATTGCAAAGCCTGGTCACAAGTGGGCAGCACGGCCGGATTCCTGAGCATGAGCCGATGAGGTCAGGTCGCGATCTGCATGTCACGGCCCTGGGGGTTCTTTAGCGCATGACCGCGCCAGGTCAAGGGCGTGATGCCTTCGCTGCGTGAAAAGATATGCGAAAAGTGCGATTGATCACAGAACCCGCACTCCTGGCTGATCTGGGTCAGGCTCAGGTCGGTGTGGGCGATCAGGCACTTGGCACGCAGGATGCGCTGCTCGCGGATCCACTCTTGCGGTGACAGGCCGGTGCTGCGCTTGAACGCTCGCGAGAAGTAGCTGCGTGACAGGGCGCAGGCCTGGGCCAGAACCGTGACTTCGATGTTCTCCCCCAGATTGTCGAGGATCAGTTGCTTGGCCAGCTTTTCTCGCCATGGGCTGAGTCCGCCTAGGGCCGTTTTCGCCGGGCGTGTCGGCGTATGCAGGCGCACGCAGAGGGCACAGGGTAGGCTTCGCGGGAGTCGGGAATTTTGAGTCATGGCCATTGTCCGTAAGTTTCGGGGAGGCATCGCTGCCTGGTACTAGCCCGCACCTTCCATGGGCAAACGTCCGCACAGAGGCCTTCATTTTTGGTGGGACGAAGAGGTATGACGAGTTAATCGTTGTTAATTCTGTCGGCTTCGATAGTGGCTTTTTGCTTTGCGCTGCAGGCCCGGCAGGTCCCGGGCCAGAGCGCCCGGCGGCCTCAGACGCGGCGTTGCAGCCAGCTCAGGAAACCCGCTTTGCGGGTTTGCACGGGGCGGGCGAGCAACACCGCATGGCTGTTTTCCTGACGTACCGCCTGCAGTTTGTTGAAAGCCCGATTGACCTGCTTGCACTGTTCCAGGCAGGCGCGCGCGGTGGCTTTGTCGATGCGGTAGATGATGCTCGAGGTCAATGCCGTGAAGCTGGCCTCCGATGGCGTGTCGCCCAAGACGCTCTGCTCGCCCATGATCTCGGTCGGCCCCATGCGCCCGGCCTCGACACGCTGCTCACCGTCCATCACCGCTGCGCTGACCACCCCGGTGCCGATCACGAACAGCGAGTCGGCCACCTCGTTGACATCCAGCACCACCTGCCCGGCGACGTACTGCTCGGCGATCATCGACTCGGCCAGGCGGTCGCGTTCGGCATCGCTGAGCGAACGGAATACCTTGACCTCGTCGAGCAGCGCCCTGGCACGCGAGGTGGGTGCGCTGTTGCCTTCGCTCTGGCGGATAATGCCGGCCGCTTCCAGGTGCCGGTGTGCCAGATCGAACAGCTGGTTGCGCACCTCGCCCTTGCGCGACAGGTCGGCGATGAAGCCGCTGGCCACGTACTCGGCCATGCTTTCCCCGGACTCCTTGAGCACGGCCTTGGGCGCCGGGGTCAGCAGCAGGCTGTCACTGCCTTGCAGCGCGCGTTGCAGGGCGTCGAGCACCCGGCGTGGACGCACGTGCTTGGGCACCTGGATGCTGATCGACACGCCATGCATGTGGCTGGGCCGGCTGAGGTTGACGATCTTGGCCTTGGCCGCCACCGAGTTGGGCACCACCGCCGTGGCGCCGGCGCTGGTCTGCAGGTGAGTGGCGCGCCAGTCGACGTCCACTACCTTGCCTTCCACGCCATCGAGGGTCACCCAGTCGTCCACCTGGTAGGGGCGCGTGGCGTTGAGCACGATGCCGGAGAACACGTCGCTGAGTGTGCTCTGCAACGCCAGGCCGACGATGATCGCCATGGCCCCGGAAGTGGCCAGCAGGCCCTTGACCGGAAGTTCCAGCACATAGCCGGCGGCGGCCACTGCACAGGCCAGGAAGATCAACGCACCGAACACATCCTGGAGCAGGCGGCCCGACTGCCCGACCCGACGCATCAGCGCCAGGCCGATCAGCACGGTCATGACTCGCGCCGCGTACAGCCACCAGAGGATCGCCAGCGCCGTGGCGCCCAGTTGCATGACGCTGTCGTCGCCCCAGGCCGGGGCCAGCAGCGGGCTGATGCCGCTGTTGATCAGCAGGCTGCCGTAGGCGATGAACAGCGTCAGGCGCAGCGCGGCGCGGGCGATGCGCAGGGGCTGGGGCAGCAGGTGCCACAGCGAGACATCGGCCAGCAGGATGAACGCGCTCCACAACAGCGGGTGATCGAGTAGCAGGGACATGACGGCGGCTCCGCAAGGCAAGGCGCCAGGCCGTTCGCACGGCCTGGCTGGGCAGGATCAGTTGAGGTGGGCTTTCAGCTCGCCGGCGGCCTGGCGCATCGCGGCGCGGACTTCCGGGATGTGGCTCAGCGGGTTGAGCAGGCCGTAGTCGTGGATCATCCCGTTGTAGCGCACGGCGGTGACCGGTACGCCAGCGGCGTCCAGCTTGCGGGCATAGCCTTCGCCTTCATCGCGCAGCACGTCGAACTCGGCGGTCTGCACCAGCGCCGGCGGCAGGCCGCGCAGTTGCTCGGCACTGGCACGCAGCGGCGAGGCGTGGATCTGTGCGCGCTCGCTGGCATCGGTGGTGTAGTTGTCCCAGAACCACTTCATCATGCCCTTGGTCAGGAAGTGCCCTTCGGCGAACTGGTTGTACGAGCCGTCATCGAAGTTCGCGTCGGTCACCGGCCACAGCAGCAGCTGGAAGCGCAGCGCCGGGGTTTTCTGCTCCTTGGCCATCAGCGCGACCACTGCCGCCATGTTGCCACCGACGCTGTTGCCGGCCACGGCCAGGCGCTTGCCGTCGACGCCGATTTCCTTGCCGTGCTCGGCGACCCAGCGGGTAGCGGCGTAGGCCTGGTTGATCGCGGTCGGGTAGTGGGCTTCCGGCGACGGCGTGTAGTCGACGTAGACCGCTACGGCCCCCGAACCCACCACCAGGTCACGGATCAGTCGCTGGTGGGTCGGGAAGTCACCCAGCACCCAGCCGCCACCGTGGAAGAACATGAACACCGGCAGGTCACCCTTGACCTTGGCGGGGCGGACGATCTGCAGGCGGATCTCCTGGCCGTCGGCCTTGATGGTGCGCGGGGTCACTTCCACGCCCGACAGGTCCACCTTCACCGAGGCCTGGGCGCCGGTCAGCACGGCCCGGGCATCTTTCGGGCTCAGTTGCTCCAGGGGCTTGCCACCGCCAGCGGCGAGGGCCTCCAGGAACGCCTGGGTGTCGTGTTCCACACCGGGGCTACCGGCAGCGAAGGCGCTGTTGACGGACAATGCGAGGAGGCTGGCGGCGAGTACTTGGCGAATCGGTTTCATGGCTTTTTCCCTAGTCTTTTCAATTGGATAAGTGTTGGTTGTGGTGAGCGTTCGGGCTCGCTTGCAACGTGGACACAGATTAATTTGGTGCCATCAGGGGAAAAAGCGGCTATAAGGCGTTTAACTGTCAATCAGGAAGAGACAATGAACCCCTTCGAAGACATGCGTATCTTTTGCCAGGTGATGGAGTCGGGCAGCTTCACCGCTGCTTCCGAGAAGCTTGGGTTGTCCAAGCAGTTCGTCAGCCGGCGCCTGATGCAGCTCGAAGAACGGCTCGGCGTACGCCTGCTCAACCGCTCGACGCGACGCCTGGACGTCACGCCACTGGGGCGCAGCTATTACGAAGCCTCGTTGCGCCTGCTCAGCGAAGTGGAACAGGTCGAGCAGGGCATCGCCGGGCAGAACAGCGAGCCGCGCGGCACCATTCGCATCAGTGCGCCGCTGTCGTTCGCCATCGCTCACCTGGGGTGCCTGGTGCCGCTGTTTTTGCAGCGCTACAAGGAGGTCAGTATCGAGGTAGACCTCAGCGACCGCCCCGTGGACCTGATCAGCGAGGGCTACGACCTGGTGTTGCGTATCGGCACGCTGGAGGACTCTTCGCTGGTCGCCCGGCGTATCGCGAGCATTGAGCGGGTGTATTGCGCCAGCCCGCTGTACCTGGCCGAGAGGGGTCATCCAGCCAGCCCGGAAGAGCTTCACGAACATGACTGCCTGCCCTACGGCCATAGCCGCCAGGTGCAGTGGCGCTTCGAAGGGGCGGGCAAACCGACCACCGTGAACGTCGCCGGGCGCATGCGCGTCAACAACGGCGACCTGCTGCGTGATGCAGCCGTCGCCGGCCTGGGCATCACTTACCTGCCGACCTTCATCGTCGGCGCGGCACTGCGCAGCGGCAGCCTGGTTCGGGTGCTGGACGACCTGCGTCCGGCACCGCTGACCCTCTCGGCGGTGTACCCGCAGCATCGCCAGACGTCGCGCCCGGTGCAGGCCTTCATCGAATTCCTCAAGGAGCGTCTGGAAGGCAGCATCGAGGCGGGTGATCGCGACCCGGCCTGAGGCCTGCCTGGTGTGCGGCGCCGATGGTCAGCGCGGCAGCAGGTCGAAGGGGTATTGCACGATCAGGTAGACGCGATCCAGGTCATCGTTGCCTTGCGCGGCATTGCCGCGATGGGTGACGTAGGAGAGTTCCACCGAGAGGTCCTTGAGCGCGCCTCCTGGGGCCTTGTAGGCGAGGGTCAGGTCGCGCTCCCAATGTCGGCCGCCGTTGCCCTGGGCGGGCACGTAGCGCTCCAGGTCGGCGTCGAACGGGTTGTAGGCCCCGCCCTCGGGTGCATGGCTGCCGTCGATGTGGCTGCCGCGCACATAACGTCCCATGAAGCTCAGGCCGTCCCACAGGCGGCTCAGGTCCAGGTCGTAGCGGGCTTGCCAGGATTGTTCGCCGGGGCCGTTGAAGTCGGCATATTTGATGGAGTTTGCCAGGTAGATCGAGTCGCCGCCGACGAAGTCGAATGGCGTATCGCCGTGGATCTTCTGGTAACCGAGGCTGAAGACCTGAATACCGTGACGCAGCTTGAGCATGAGACTTGCGGCCGTGGTGGCGATGGCGCCGGCCCTGGCGTTGCCGCTGTCCAGGGTCCGGTACAGGTTGGCGTCCCAGGAAAAGTGTGTCGCGTCACCCGCCAGCGGATGCAGCCCATGCAGGTTGAAGTAGTACTGCCGCCAGGTGTCGCTCAGCTCGCCGACATACACGGCGGCACCCAGCGGCTGGTCGCCGCGGGTCTCGACGCCCGCCAGGCGCAGGCTGCGACCGGCGGTGCTGGCACCGTAGCCCTGGAAGTCGCCGTGGCCGCTGGACTGGTCCTGGTTCTTGAACGCATCGAACTGCCCGGCGACCAGGCGCAAGCTCGGCAGGGCCTGACTGTCGAGCAGCCAGCCCCGTGCATATTCGGCTTGCAGACGCTTGTCGGCGGTGTCGAACACCGGGGTTTCCACCTCCATTTCGCCGACCAGTAGCCGGGTATCGCCCAGGCGCAGCTTGAGCGCCGCGCCCGCGGATGAGTAGTCCGGTTCGGCGCGCCCATCGCTGTCCAGCGGCAGCAGGCCGGTGCCTGCGGTGCCGCGGCCGCTGTCCAGGCGCAGGCCGACGAAACCGTGTGCGTCTACGCCCAGGCCCACCAGGCCGGGGGTGTAACCGGAACTGAAGCGGGCGGTGAAGCCCTGCGCCCATTCGCGCCGGTAGTTCTGTTCGCGTTGGCGATCATGCCGGTAGTCGCTGTACAGCCAGTAGTTACGCAAGTCCAGGTTGGCCCTGGCGTCTTCCCAGAAACCACCTTCATCGGCCATCGCCGCCTGAGCCAGCAACCCCAGCCAGAGACCGCTCAGCCAGATGAATCCACGCATGCCTGAAGCCTCCGCTGTCAAAGGCACACTATCGCGGTGGCCAGGCCTGGCGGATTGAGGGGATGTGCCCAGGTGGCGGCAGGCTGCTCAGTCGTTGACTTCGATGATGCCCTCGCGCACGGCGAACAGCACCAGGCTGGCGATATCGTGAATGCCCAGGCGGTGCATGACCTGCGAGCGGTGGGCTTCTACGGTCTTCACCGAGAGGCCCAGGCCAACCGCGATGGAGCGGGTCGATTCACCACGGGCGATCAGGCGCAGGATTTCCAGTTGCCGTTCGGTCAGTGCCACGCTGCCGTTGCGCACCGTCTGGCCCTGGGCTTTCTTGACTGCCTGGCTGACCACCAGTGGCACCACGGCCGAAGACAAGTACTGATCGCCACGGCGCAGAGCCTGCAGCGCCAGTTCCAGCTCCAGCACGCTGGCGCTCTTGAGCAGGTAACCATGGGCGCCCAGTTGCAGGCACTTCATGACGAATTCCGAATCGGTGTGCATCGACAGCATCAGCACCTTGCAATGCGGCGCGTGCAGCGCAAGTTCCTCCAGTGTCTGGACGCTGGCGGTGCGCTCCACCGACATGTCCAGCAGCACGATTTCAGGAGCCAGCACGACGGCCAGCTCGATGGCGCTCAGGGTGTCGTCGGCTTCACCGACGATTTCGTATTCGTTGTGTTTTTCCAGCAGTGCCCGGATGCCGGCCCTGAATAGCGGGTAGTCATCGGCGAGCAAGATTCGGCAAGGCATAGATCAGGCCTGTGGCGCATGAGTGTTGGGATGCCGTCTTCGCAAGTGGTTTGAAAACTTCTGCGGGCGTTAGCGCTGCGTTGTTAGTTGTGCCGTACTGCATCGAGACCAGGTGCAATGTGTTTATTCACTATAAGTAAACTTTGATTTTTCGCCTGTTTACTTTTCGGCATTCACTCCATGAGCCTGTACCGAGGTTTACCCCGTCCGGTGAATCGTGCGTCGCCAAGGTTCATTCCCGTCAAGTCTTCGCGCAACTTGTGCGTTCAGGTGGCGTTGTTGTATCCCGTGGCAGATCTGGCTGAGTTGCCATATCGAAGCGAATGCTTCGATCCGCATCCGTCGTGCTGACGCGGACGCCACAGGCAGGCGTCCTTATCCTGTGATTCCAGCTGATCCGTCAGCCGTGTCGAGCATGGTCACCGAACTGCTGGATCAGCAGCGGTACCCTGGATAACGGTTCCACCGTCTGCGCCGCGCCCATGCGGATGGCTTCCTTGGGCATGCCGAACACCACGCAGCTGGCTTCGTCTTGCGCCACCGTCTGTGCGCCACTTTCGCGCATGGCCAGCAGGCCGCGAGCACCGTCGTCACCCATGCCGGTCATGATGATGCCCAGTGTGTTGGCCCCCGCATGGCGCGCCACGGAGCGGAACAGCACATCCACCGAAGGTTTGTGACGATTCACCGGTGGGCCGTCGAGTACCTCGACCTGATAATGCGCACCGCTGCGCTTGAGCTGCATGTGGAAACCACCTGGAGCGATCAGGGCCAGGCCAGTATGCACGCGATCAAGGTGCTTGGCTTCGCGAACTTCGATCTGGCACAGATTATCCAGGCGCCGGGCGAAATCCGCAGTGAATTTCTCCGGCATGTGTTGAACGATCACAATGCCCGGGCAGTCACGCGGCAACTGCCGAAGTACGTATTCCAGTGCCTGGGTGCCGCCTGTGGAACAGCCCAGCGCGACCACCCGGTCGGTGGTCTGCAGGAGTGGGCTGACCGGGGCAGGGGCCTGGGTCTTCTTCGCTGCCAGCCCAGGCACAGCGTTGAATAGCCGCGGGCGTGTGCGGGCGGCTTCTTCGATCTTGCGGATCAGGTCCCCGGACATCTGCTCCAGGCTCTGGCGCAGACCCAGGCGCGCTTTGGTGAACACGCCGACGGCGCCGGCCGAAAGCGCTTCTACGGAAACCCCGGCACCGTCTTCGGTCAGGGTCGAGCAGATCAGCGTCGGCGTCGGTCGCTCGCTCATGATCTGGCGCAGGAAAGTCAGGCCGTCCATGCGCGGCATCTCGATGTCGAGAATCAGCACGTCGGGCCAGTCGCGGCGCATCTTTTCGATGGCATACAACGGATCGCCGGCCTGCCCGATGACTTTGATACCCGGATGATTGTCCAGGCAGCCGGTCAGAACCTGGCGTACCAGGGCCGAGTCGTCGACGATGAAAACCTTGATCATGATATCCGTCTCTGCTGTAAGGCCAGCCTCATCAGCTTGCGCTCGCAGTCGATGCGGCCGCTGTGGCCGTCGATGCTGAGGCGCCGATAGAGGTCGCCCTCCAGGTCACAATGGTCTACTTGCCAGTTGCGTTGCTGGAACTGGCGCAGTGCGAATTCGCTGTTGCTATGGCCAACCTGGCGCATGCCACGGCGCGGCGAGCCGTTCAGCGTACCGCCACCGAACAGGCTCTTGCGGTACTCGCCGGGGCGGGTGCCGAAACGTTGCATGTCTTGCTCCAGGCGACGGAACACCGCCTCGCCGTAACGGGTATCGGCGTCTTCGTCTGGGCCGTTGCTGCGTGCAGGGTCGCGGGGCAGTACGTAGTGGGACACCGACAGCAGGCGCCAACGCGGGTGCCAGAGGATGATCGACACGCAGCTGCCCAGCAGCGTCGTGACCGGCCCATCGTGGCGACCGAAGAAATAGTCGCCCGGACGCAGGAAAAGCGAAGAAATCACAGACATTCGTATACCGAGGGTTGGACCAGTCGCACAGGCAACTGCAGGCCATGGATACTCTCGGCATGGCCAATGAACAGAAGCCCACCTGGGCGCAACTGGCCGATGACGCGCTGCAGGATGCGTTTCTTCTCGTCACCGTCGAAATAAATCAGGACATTGCGCAGGAAGATAGCGTCGAACGGCCCCAGGTCTTCGGCCAGCGGCTGAACAAGGTTGACCTCGCGCAGGGTGAGTCGTTCACGCAGGGCCGCCTGGACGCGGAAGCGCCCGCTCATGTCGCCGATGCCGCTCAGGCAGTAGCGCTGCAACCAACCTTCGGGGAAGTACTTGGCCTGGGCGAGATCGTAGATGCCGTCCTGGGCCTTTTTCAGCACGCTCAGGCTCAGGTCGCTGCCGGTGATCGACCAGTCCTTGGTCGCAGCATGTTCACTGAGCACCATGGCGATGCTGTAGGGCTCTTCGCCGGAAGAGCAGGCGGCGCTCCACAGGCGCAGCGAGCCACGCTGCCGCGCTGCCCACTGGCCCAGGAAGTCGAAATGCGGATGCTCGCGGAAGAAGTAGGTTTCGTTGGTGGTCAGCAGGTCGACGACCAGACGTTTTTCCTGGCGGTACTGCGGCTGTTCGATCAACTGCAGGTATTCCCTGAAGCTGCCCAGACGGTAGTGGCGCAGGCGCTTCATCAGACGCCCGGCCACCAGTGGCCGCTTGTTGTCGGCCAGCTGGATGCCGGAGGCCTCGGCCATCATCTTTTGCAGCTGCCGGAACTCGCTGTCACCGAGTGTCGGCATCTTGAGTGCATCGGCCATCTCAGCTTCCCTTGGCAATCGCTAGGCTGAGCTGGCGAATATCGTCGAGGGACAACACCTGCGGAATGTTCAGGATGATGGTGAAGGTCTGCTCGTTGCGCGCCATGCCGGCGATGAAGTCGGTACGGATGCCCGCGCCGAACGGCGGCGGTGGCACCACCTGCTGCGGGTCGATGTCCAGCACCGCGTCCACCGCATCGACCACCAGGCCGATGCGCTGTTGCTGGTCTTCCATGGGCAGGTCGATGATCACGATGCAGGTGCGCTTGCCGGCTTTGGTCAGCTCGAAGCCGAAGCGTGCCGCCAGGTCGAGCACCGGTACCACGTTGCCGCGCAGGTTGATCACCCCGTGGATGAACGCCGGCATCATCGGTACCGCCGTCACGTCGTGGTATTCGATGATTTCCCGCACCAGGTCGATGGGCAGGGCGTAGGCGGCGTCACGCACGCGGAACGACAGGTGCTGCACGCTCATGTCGTGGGCATTGTCGAACGTTGAGTCGATGGGCTTGGCAAGGTTCATGGTCACACTCCATCAACCGAAACTGACGAACTGACCTTCATCCACCTGGCCCTTGCTGCGCTGCCAGGAGGACGAGCCACCCGAGTGCGTGTCCTGGACACGCGGCAGCGGACGGCTGGCGGCGTTCTCGTCGAAGCGGAAGAAACCGATCAACTCCTGCAACTGGCCAGCCTGGGCGTTCATTTCTTCGGCGGTGGCGGCCAGTTCCTCGGAGGCCGAGGCGTTCTGCTGGGTGATCTGGTTCATCTGGCCCATGGCGATGTTGATCTGCCCGGCCGCGCCGCTCTGCTCCTGGGACGCGGCAGTGATCTCCTGCACCAGGTCGGAAGTCTTCTGGATGTTCGGCACGATCTCGTTGAGCAGGCGACCGGCCTGCTCGGCCAGTTGCACGCTGCTGGAGGCCACCTGGCCGATTTCCTGGGCCGCGACCTGGCTGCGTTCGGCCAGCTTGCGTACCTCGGCAGCCACCACCGCGAAGCCCTTGCCGTGGTCACCGGCGCGTGCCGCTTCGATGGCCGCGTTGAGGGCCAGCAGGTTGGTCTGGTAGGCGATGTCGTCGATGATGCTGATCTTGTCGGCGATCTGCTTCATGGCTTCGACGGTATCGACTACTGCGCCGCCACCCTGGACTGCGTCGTTGGCGGCCTTGCCGGCGATGCCGTCGGTGATCTTGGCGCTTTCGGTGTTCTGCGCGATGGAGGCGGACATCTGCTCCACCGACGCCGTGGTTTCTTCGACGCTGGCGGCCTGTTCGTTGGCGGCCTGGCTCAGCGACTGCGAGGTCGAACTGACCTGCTCGGACGCCGAAGACAGCGCGTCGGCGGCACTGCGTACGTCGCCCAGTATGCTGCGCAGGCGCACCGTGGTGTTCTGCATCGAACTCAGCAACTGGCCAGTCTCGTCCTTGCTGTTGACCTCCAGGTCCTTGCTCAGGTCGCCGGCGGCCATGCGGTTGGAGGCTTCGACGGCGGTGTTCAGCGGCCTGGTGATGCTGCGGGTGACCAGCACGCCAATCAGCATGCCCAGCAGGGTGGCGGCGATAAGCAGGCCGATCATCTGCACACGCGAGCTTTCCGCAATGCTGGTGATTTCATCATTGGCCTGGCCGGTACGGGCTTTCTTTTCCTGGACCATATCGCCCAGCATGCCGTCGATCACGTCGCCGCTGGTTTTCAGCACCGGTATCATTGCCGTGATTTCACTCGCGTCCTGGTACTGGCCGGAGCGATTGCTGATATTCATCGCCTGCTTGACCTTTGCCTCATAGTCGGCCAAAGGCGCATTCAATTTATCCAGTCGTTCCAGACCATCCTTGGTCACGAAGTTGTCGCGGGCCATGGTCATTTGCTTGCGCGTCTCGTCCAAGGCTGCCTGCGCCCTGGCGAAGGCAGCATTGCGTTCTTCCGCGTTGGTGGCCAGCAGACCAGTGCGCAGGGCACGTCCGGAGGTGATCAACTGGATGTTGGCTTCCTGCAGCTGCACCATGCCTTCGACGTCGACGCTGTACATGCGGTCCGACAGCGAGTTGACCTGGTCCAGGTTACGTATGCCCAGCCCGCCGATGATGGCGGTCAGGATGATGACCACCAGAAAGCCCAGTGTCAGCCTTGCTCCTATCTTCATGTTGCGTACGAACTGCATGATGAATCTCCTGAAGGGCTGTTGTATCAGTAGGCATTGGCCGCGTTGGCCGAGCTGGGTGAGGGGGTGTCCACCAGGGACTGCAAATGGCGGAACAGGCTGGGTATATCGAGAATCAGCGCCACCTGGCCGGAGCCGAGAATGGTCGAGCCGCTGATCCCGCGCAGGTGCTGGAACATCTTGCCCAGGGGCTTGATCACGGTCTGCAGTTCGCCATGCAACTGGTCGACGATCAGGCCCGCCTGCAGGCGACCCTGGCTGACCACCACGATGTTGCGCCGCCGCGCCGGCTTGCTGTCCAGGCCGAAGTGGCTGTCGAGGGTGATGCAGGGCATGGGGGCGCCCCGCAGGTTGAGGTAGCCATAGCCGTTGTCCAGGGGTAGGTCAGTGGCTTCCATGCACTCGGTGACCATGTCCAGCGGAATGACGAAGCTGTCATCGCCGACACTGACCAGAAACCCGTCGATGATCGCCAGGGTCAGCGGCAGGCGGATGCGGAAGGTGCAACCCTGGCCGGCGACCGAGTCGATCTCGATGGTGCCGCGCAGCTGGTCGATGGCGCTGCGCACCACGTCCATGCCTACGCCACGCCCGGACAGGTTGGACACCTGCTCGGCGGTGGAGAATCCGGCTTCGAAGATCAGCGCATGGATGTCACGGTCGCTCAGTTGCGCGTCGGCTTCGACCATGCCCTTGGCGATGGCCTTTTCCAGGATGCGCGCGGTGTTCAGGCCACGGCCGTCGTCACTGATTTCCAGCACGATCATGCCGGAGTCGTGATAGGCATTGAGGCTGAGGCTGCCTTCTTCCGGCTTGCCGGACTCCAGCCGTGCGGCGGCCGACTCGATACCGTGATCGATGGCATTGCGCACCAGGTGGGTGAGGGGATCGGCGATCTTGTCGATCACCGATTTGTCGAGTTCGGTTTCCCCGCCACGGATGGTCAGCTGGATCTTCTTGCCCAGCTCCTGGCTGACGTCACGGACCACGCGATGGAAACGGTTGAAGGTCTCGCCGACCTCTACCATGCGCAGCTTCAGGGCGCTTTCGCGGATCTGTTCGACGTGCTGGAACACCGCCTGGGTACTCTCGATGCAACGCGGGTCGCCAGACAGACGCGCCTGCATCTGTGCGCCAGCGGTGCTGATCACCAGTTCGCCCACCAGGTTGATCAGTTCGTCGAGCTTGCTGGCCGAGACCTTGACCAGGGTGTTTTCAATGCTGCGTTTTTCTCGTCCAGCGTTGGCGGCCCCGCGTTCGGCAGGGGCCGCCGGTGCGGGCGACGCCTTGGCCTGAGCCGGCATCGGCGGCATGGGTTGGACCTGCTGGCTGGCCACGGTCGCCGCCGGCGGCAGAACATCCGCCGACGCCAGCACCGGCAGGCCGGCGACACGCTCGATGCGCAGGGTGCAGAAGTCCTGGATGAACTCGAAGACATCGGCGATTTCCTGCTCGCCGGCCGAGCTGTGCAGCTCGATCTCCAGGGCCAGGTAGCACTGGTGCGGGTCCAGTGCGTGCAGGGCAGGCAGGCGATCGGTTCGGGTCTGTACGCGGGTCAGCGTGCCGAGCTTGCTCAGGTAGCGTACGAAGGCTGCAGGGTCGAAACCGTTCTCGAAGAGTTCAGGGGCGAATTCGATATTGATGCGCCAATCGTTTGCGTCTTCGACCTTGGCTTCGATAACGGCCGGTGTGGACGTCTCCATGGGCGCGGGAACGTGCCCCTGGGCCTGCCCGAGGGCGGCAATCAGCGGCGCGTGGCGAGATTCATCGACGTTCAGCTGGCCGCTTTCATCGACGCTTTCGAGCAGGGTGCTCAGTTCGTCCATGCAGGTCAGCATCAGTGAGGTCATTTGCGAGGTCAGGGTCAGCTGGCCATCGCGCACCAGCATCAGCAGGCTTTCCAGATGGTGGGTCAGATTGACCAGTGCGGTCAGGGAAAAGATGCCCGCTGAACCCTTGAGCGTATGCACCGCGCGGAACAACTGGTTGACGGCGTCTTCGTCATCGGGAGAGGTCTCCAGCCGCAACAGGCTGTCCTCGGCGTCCTTGAGCAGATCCCGGCCTTCATCCAGAAAGCCTTGCAGCAATTGATTCCACTGATCGCCACTGAGCATCGGTCAATCCTCGCCAGGGGGCATGGGGTGGAGCATATCCAGAGCCAGCAGCCCGGCCATTTCCATCACGCTGGGCGAAGCCGCCACCACCTCGGTGGGCTGGCCCTGCTCCGTGAGGTGCCGGTGCAGGGCAAGCAACAGCTGCGCCCCCGCGCTGTCCAGCTCGCCGATGCCAGAAAGATCCAGCTGCCAGGCCGGGGCATCGGCAGCCAGCAGCTCCTTGAGCTGCTCATGGGCCTGCTGGACTTCGTAGATGGTCAGGTCGCCGGCCGCCTGCAGCAGGGCCGGAGCTTCAGGGGACGGCTGGCTGAGGGTAAACATGGGCTCAGCCCATCAGCTTTTCGACTGCCGCAAGCAGCTGCTGGGGCTGGAAGGGCTTGACGATCCAGGCCTTGGCGCCAGCCGCCTGGCCTTCGGCCTTTTTCGACTGCTCGCTCTCGGTGGTCAGCATCATGATGGGCGTGAAACGGTATTCCGGGCGGGCCTTGACGGCCTTGACCAGACCGATGCCATCCAGGTTGGGCATGTTGACGTCGCTGATGATCAGGTTGATCTTCTGCCCGGTCAGCTTGCTGAGCGCGTCACGGCCATCGCTGGCCTCGATGACCTGGTGGCCGGCGCTGGTCAGGCTCATCTTCACCAGTTGGCGCATCGAAGCGGAGTCGTCGACGATCATTACGGTCTTGGCCATGTTTCAGGTCCTCGCTAAGGAAAGGCTGTAGTCAATAATTCTGGTAAACCAGGCTTCACTCATTGACGCCGCTCAGAAGAAGGTGACTTCGCTGGCGTTGGTCTGGGTTCGCCCGTGGCGCTCTTCCTCGGTGGTGAAACGCTGGTGCAAGCGTTCGAGCCAGGCGCGCGGATCGTGCAGGCTGTCGTCCTGGTTGCGCAGGGCATCGAGCAAATGCTGCTGGTCGATCTGTACGTGGTCGAGCATCTGGTCGGCACGGTCCTGGAACTGCAGGTTGACCATGATGGCCTGGATGTCCTGCTGAGTATCGCGGGCATCGCGCTGCAGGTCATTGGAGGCACTGGACAGCTCGTTGAGGTTTTCCTCCAGGCGGCCCATGACGGTAGTGACCGAGGCGTCGAGGAACTCCAGGTTGCTGCGCTCGTTTTCGCCCAGCTCGGCGGCGGCGGTGATGGTGGACTGGATGGCGTGGTTGATTTCTTCGACCTTGGAGTCCATGCCCTGGCCGGTTTCCGCCGACAGGGAAGACAGCTTGCGCACTTCATCCGCCACCACCGAAAAGCCCCGGCCATGCTCACCGGCACGGGCGGCTTCGATGGCCGCGTTGAGGGCCAGGAGGTTGGTCTGGCTGGCGATTTCCTGCACTCGCTTGGCCATCTGCTGCAACTGGTCGGCATAGTTGCCGAGCTGGCTGATGGTGCCGATGAGTGTCTGCTGGCGCTGGCTGCTGGTCTCGAATGCCCGGGTGACTTCCGCCAGGCGCTGGTTGGCATCACGCAGGCTGGCCCCGACCCCGCCATTAGCGAGAATGTTCTCGGAATTGCCAAGACTGCTTTCGAGGCGGCTGGCGATATTGCTGAAGCGTTCGAACAGATCGCTGATGTTGCTCTGCAGCAGATCGCGGCTTTGCGCGATGCTGTCACTCCAGCTGGGGACCACGGTGTGCAGCAGGGCAGGGATATCCGCTTGCGAGGTCGCTGCAACGCGTTCGACGGGGTCGATGGCCGGGGGCGGTGCTGCCGGTTTGCGTAGATGCAGTGCCAAGGTGGCGGCGGCGATGACCGCGAGGCCGATGATCACGACGGTGGTTTGTGCGACTACCAGTCCTGTAGCACCAATGGCGATGCCGACCCAAAGAGCAAGATTAATCAACATCCTCGCATCCATTCGAAAACTGGAAAGTTCGAGGATCATATCGGTGGCAAATTGACGCCAATATCGGGGTAACCCTTAAGCCGGACCAACGGTTTTACAAAATTTTTCGCCGAATTTTTTCTTGGATCCAGTGCATGATGCATCAAGAAAAGATTGGCGATTCAGTAAGTTCCTGGCTTAGAGCGCAGATGCAAAACGTGTGTTTCATACACACGCATAGGAAATTTCCTTAAGGGTTGTAGGCAGGGGTGAGCGCTTCCGTCGGGTTTTTATGACGAAAATATGAAGGCCTACGTCGCAGGGGTGATTGGCAGACGGCTGCAGCAATGCTATGCGGCATCTAGGGGAGCAGCCTAGTGTGTCCACTAATTCGATAGGGTGCTGACTATAAGGGTTCTAAGTATTTTTGTTCATGAAAATATTTAATGAGAGTGATTAATATTATTTTTCGGCTGAATCGTTTTTTCGATCTTAGTCGGATACCCCTATAAAGAAAAGGGAGATTCCCGACAGCGCAGCTGCATCGCGCGATGACAGCCGCGGGCGGAGTGACTGACGCAGAGGCCAAAGGCATAACCCCGCCCTCGGCAGGTCGATGCGGGTGGGATGATTTCCACGCCTTACCACTCCCAGCGTTCTTCGCTGTACTGGACATGGGGCGGCAGCACAGCCTTGAGAAACGCCACGTAGCGCTGCAGATGCGCGTCATCGGGCAGGTGAGCTTTGAAGCCGATGGTGGGGTCGTCGATCAGAAGCACGACGAGTCGATACTTGCGATCGATGATCATCCGCTGGAATTTTTTCCAAGGCGGGCTGACGACGAGTTCTGGTTCGGGTCGTTTCCAGCACATCAATTGTGGCGCGCCGTTCAAGAGCAAGTACGCGGTGCCTATCACAAAGACCGACAGAGATTTCAGAACGACGGCAGCGACAGCAACGCCGACAAAGAGGCTGATGATCGACCGTTTAAAACGGGCTTCTGCATTTTCAGGGTAGTCAAGGCAGTGGGTATATTGCAGGTGGGTGGCGTGGACGACATAGTGGAAGACGGATTTTTGATGAAAGAGTCTCAGGGCCAAAAGTGAGGAGAAGGTCGCGCCTAACGCCAGCGCGGAGGCGAATGTTCGACTATCTTCCGAACCTGTCAATGCAACCCATGCCACAGCGGTCCAGGCAAATAAGATGATTCCGATAAGAACTTTTCTTATGAATAGAATTGATTTGCGTGACGCATGAATGGCTTTGATTGTCCACTTGAGTGGGGCAGGTTGCGAGTCTTTCATGAGTTTGGACTGTGTGAGGGCGTCTCGCTGGCCCATGAAGTGTTCCACGCTGAGTGCTCCGGTATGCTTGTCTGGGGTGAATAGAGGTGCTGTTTGTTAAAGTGCATGTTTGAATATTAAGGCGCGACGAGCATGCGTCGTCATGTATTACCATTCCCACGTCTCTTCTCGGTATCGCACATGGGGTGGCAAGACCGTTTGCAAGAAGGCCAGATAACGCTCCACATGTTGGTCGTCGAGTAGGCGTACCTCAAAGCCGATGGTGGGTTCGTCGATCAGTAGCATGACGATTCGATACTTGCGGTCGATGATCACGGTCTTGAAGTCTTGCCAAGGAGCACTTTTGATCAGCTGCGGGGCAGGGCGTTTCCAATGCCATAGACGAATTACGCCATTGTAGATTAGATAGATGATACAAAACAGCAGAACTTGCAGAGATTGCAGGTAGAGTGCAATACTGAAAACAGTGATGAAGAATCCGATTACGATGTGTCTTAGAACGCTCTCCATGTTTTTGGGGTGGTCGAGAGAGTAATGATATTGGCAGTGAGTGGGGTAGAGAATGTAGTGAAAAACTGATTTTTGAAATGCTAGCTTCATGGCTATAAGAAGATAGCAGGTACAGAAGATGGCGAGAGATTTTGCCAGAAGCGAACCGTCCTCCGAGCCGTACGCTATGAACCAGCTCGCGATTATCCATATTAGTAAAATCAGCGTCGTGAAAAAAATCTTCGTATTTCGCGTTTCCTTTCTGCCGCCGTCCAAGCATTTTATTATCCATTCATCCATAGGCTGAATTCCGAGGCTCTCGGTATCCTCTAAATGTTCTGCGTTTTCGCTCGCGATTATCGTTTTTAGTGACATCCAGGGTGCTCCAGTCTCTAAGGTATGACCAGGATCGGTTGTGCGCTGTCGCGATTTTCATGAGTGATAAACCAGGATGATTCTGTCAGCCTCTCATTACTGTCCTGCGTAAAAAGTCTGAGGTAGGATTGAAGGCGATAACTTAAGTTCAAGTGTTTAGTGGGCAACAGAGTGGGCGGATACCAAATTTGTAACTCAGTCGTCTCAGGTCGTTGCCAGCGTGTCAATTGCGGAGCACTCCCAGTCAATGCATGAGGAATTTTGAGACGGCGTAATCTAAGGAGATGATGTGGTTGCACGTTTAGATGTACATCTGAAAGTCGTCAGGCTGGTGAGATTTTATGTGCAAGTTTTATTTTTTCTCAATGTGCCGAATGTTAGGCCGTAATACCGATTTCAGGTAGGCTATATGGCGTTCGAGGTGCGTTTCTTCAATAAAATATAACTTAAATTCATGTGCGATTTTTTCGGTTCTTAGCACGATAAAGTTGTGTTTTCGATCAATGAGCATGGTGTCAAATTTAGTCCATGGGGCGCTCGTTATAGTTTGCGGCTTTGCATTCTTCCAGCTCATGAGGTTGAACAGCCTACTGGCCTGCAGGTAGGCTGCTCCAAGAAAAATGGCGATGAGTGACTCCATATATAACGCGATGATGATATAAAGCGAGAAAAGTCCAATTACAAAGTATTGAAGCAGGATTTCTGTATTGTTGTATTGGTAACGGTTACAGCGGTATTGACCGTGTGTGGAGTGCAGGGTGTAGTGAAAGACCGATTTCTGCATAACGAACTTAAAAAGAAAAAGCAAAACAGTGGTCAGAATCACCGCAGTGGCTTCAACAGCAAATTTGTCAACCTCTAAATTTGCCTGCCACGTCCAGCTAGCCACCCCCCACACGACCGCGATCAAGCCGGCAAAGGTTAGCTTTATGCCCATGATCTTCGTTGGGGAGGCGTCATAAGCTTTTACCGTCCATTCGGGGGAGTACTCGCTATGGTTGATTTCTTTGGCTTGATTGTTCTCGAGGTTTATGCTTGAAAGTAAGGTGTGTAGGGACATGGCGAGCGTTGTTCCGCGCTGAAGGAAAGGAAAGGTACTTAGTTACAGGTCAGCTGCTGGCTGTTATTGCCGCCAGCACCTTTCGATGTAAGAAACATGCCGTGGTAAATGACGTTTGAGAAATACAAGGCATCGTTCGAGGTGCTCATGATCATGTAAGTACATTTCGAAGCCAGCGGTCGTGTCGTCGACGACTAGAGCGATAATGCGATTTTTTTTGTCAATAATCGCCGAGTTGATCGCACCCCAAGGCGGACTATTTACTAGTTCCGGATCCGGAGCTTTCCAGTAGAGCAGATGGAGAGCGCCGTTAAAAATCAGATACAGGCTTCCTAGCAGCAGGACCTCCATGGAGTCCAGTTGCACGGCCAGTATAATCACGAAAATGAAGCATCCCATGATGAAATACCGAAGGATGAGTCTAGAGTCTCGGTGGAAGTAAGGGCAGAAGCTATACTTGGCGAAGTGGTCGAAAAGTGTGTAATGATATATATTTTTTTGAGGGGTGAAATTTAGAAAGTAAATAAACAGCACGGTCGCGGAGATGGCCGGATAAGACACCAGGTAAAGGGCGTCGTCTGGACCGACCCAAATGAAGAAGCCGGCCGCAAGCCATATCGTAAATATCGTGAGGGTGAAAAAGGCTCTAACGCGTATGACGCCTTTTCTATCGCTATCGAACGTGATTATTTTCCATTCGTTCAACACCTGAATGCTGGCGAATGTCTCTTCTTGGGCGGACATGGCGCTTTGCTGCGAGAGAAGGAGGTGGGATGGCATGCAAGGACCGATTCTTGTAAAGGGGTTTTTCGATATGGAGGTAATGAATAGCTTTACGGAATGATCCAGATTTTTTTCGTGCCCTCTCTATCTTTTTTGTAGGTGATTAGCTGATCTGGACTGGTTAATCCGTCACTATGAACGGAACCGGATGTTTTTAATTCGATGTGAAAACGATAGGCTCTGTCTTTTTTATTAAATTGAAACAGGTTTTCTGGATACCATATTTGCATTTCCATGTACTCGGCGTGTTTGTCCAGCGGTACCCAGACTTCCCAGATGACGCTCTGTTTGTACTCTAACTTTGGCCAAGCGGCTGATGAGCGATGTGTGCTCGGTCTCTCATTTTTAACGTGACCCCAGTCGGCGTCACTTTTGAATTCGCCGTTGTGGAAGAAAGCGCTGTTCAGATTTTCTTCTATCTTTTTCTGTGGTGCAGCTGCTAAAAATTGCCGCGTGCTGCAAATTTCAATGTTGACGTACTGTCCACGCAGTTCGCCAGGGATAAGAACTTGTATCCATGCTCCATTCTGTACGGTAGGCGTGTCTTCCATGGTGTCGCCGGCTGCGTAAGGGTCGTAGTAAGTGCTCTTACTAAAAATCAAGGGGCTGAGCTCAATTTCGCGGAAATCTTCTTTTTCCTGAAGGCGACCTTCTGGTGTTTTCGAGTATCTGAGTGGCTGATGGATAGACCAGCTGCATTTGGCGAGCCATGTACCTAGCGCGTCCCGTTTAAGTTTATTCAGTGCAAGAGATGTGGCTAAGTAGCCAAGCCCTAGGACCACTGCGACTATGAAAAAGATCACGTTTCCGACAATACGGGAAGTATATTTTCCGACTACGGTTGGCGCGCTGGTGATCTGCAGGAAACCGGCGACCCCCATGCCCATGACAAACGCCGACTTTATCCGAAGCAGGTTCCGTTCTTCAGAGTCTTTGGCTTTACTCAAATCGCTTTGTATCTCCATTAGCTCCAGCAATGCGGCAGTGAGCAAGAAAAGCCCACTTGCAAAAATCCTGGCCCTAAAAGCCGAAACCGTCTTGCTCAACTGCGCATGACCCTGTGCTTTCCAGAAGTGTGCAGAGCGGTCTAGAAGCGAAAGATTGTTATTGCCTACCCGGATAGCCGGAGCATCCTTAATGATGCTCCAAGGAGCATCGACGAACAGCGACATGAACAGGTTTGCGGTATACCCCAGGTTATATCCAATCTTGATCAGCTCTGGACTGCTTACCTTGCCGTCGTGAGTAGCGGCTTTTGTCACCAGCGCGGTATTGATGAGGTTGATGAAAACCACGCCCACACTGAACCCTACACTCAAGTTGAGGCCACGGCTTTGCATCCATTGCTTCTTGTGTGTGGTCCAGTCGGCTGCTGTGGTCTTACCCAAAGTGATGAAGTCGCTCATCATCGCGGTGACTGCGGTTGTGTACCGGCCGTTTTGGTAGTCGAGCAGCGCGGGGATCTTGATGTCATGGGCCTGAGCCTTCCGCATCAGGCTTTCCAGTTCGTGGGTCAGGCCGTTACGACCCCAGGGTTCTGTGACGAACCAGCGGCGCTGCAGGCTTTGCAACTGCTGGTGCAGGCGCGCGCGTTCCTGCTTCCATTCGTGCAATTTGCGCGGAATATCCGGATCGATCTTCAAACTGTGCGGCGCGTTGGTCAGCACCTGCCCCATCAGCAGGTTGCGCAGCAGTGCTGGAAGATTCTGATGTTCGCCAGCGGCCAGTCTGGCGTCGATCGGGGTGAAGACCATCAGTAGTTTTTCGGTGAGAGCGGCCATGGCGGCGGTGCCGCTGCGCGCCAGGGTCTGCAGAGCGGCGAAGGTATCGCGGGCCGGTTGCTTTAGAGTGTTCATCCATGGCGAATTCGCGAACTCGGTGTGGTTAAGTACGCTGTTCAGCTCCCCGGCACGGCTGGCGATATTGGCGATATCCGAGAACCCGCCAATCAGCTTGCCGGATTCCTGGTGCAGCGCCTCCTTCAGCTCCGGTGAGAAACCGTAGCGCAGGGTGCCGAACAGGGTCGTGGCGTTCTGCTCCTGCTTCAACATCCATAGAGTGGCGTCTTCGCCCTGCACGAAGATCTCCGCCAAATGCAGCATGAGCTCCTCGAGATAGAGCAGGGTGCGCGGGTTGCCGTTGTCGATGAACAGTTTGAGCGTATCCAGGCTGATATGGTTGGACCAGCGCTTGAAGTCGGCCTGGGTCTGCTTCACGCGATCAAGCAGTGTTTTCTTCGTGGCGTGTTGTTGCTGGAGATATCGACGCGCGCCGGGCAGGTCGACTTCACGCCGCCATTTGTCGCGCTCTTTCCATTCCAGGAAGTCGCTGTCTGTGGGTTGGCTCCTGTAGTTTTCGCGCAAGGCATAAAACAGGCGCGAACTTTCATATAGACCTTCCGTCGCATCTTCCGATGGGGGATGGGGAACGATATCGCCGCGGTCCATTTTCCACTGCACCAGATACGCCTCCGCGTCCAGCAGATACTCCTGCGTCCTGCCCGGATCTCCCCGTACCGTCTCCGGCAGCTTTTCCTTGGGCTCGCTAGGCAAGCCACACAGTTGGGAAACGATGTTGGCGATCTGAATGCGATGTTCATGCTCTTCCTGCCAGAGGTGATAAGCCGCCTGGTCCGCCGCGAGTTGCAGGCCAAGGTCCTGGAGGACGGCCAGTGGATCGTCCAGGGCAATGAGCAGGGCGCTGTCTTTGTCGGGCACGCTGCCCAGCCAGTGCACGTCGGCGCCCACCGCGACCCAGTTAGGCTTCTGGCCCTTCGTCGGCGCTTCTGGTGGTGCCTGGGTGGGCACGCTGGTGTCTGCGAAACGTGCGTCTTCGGTGACTTGGCCCGCGTCGATGTCGGCGACTGCCAGTGCCAGTTCGCTCAGCGGCAAGGTATCCGGTTCGTTCATGCTCAGGCTGTAGGCGGCCAGGTCCAGGCGTTTCATCCATTGGGCGCGGCTGCCTTCATGCGAGCGCAGGTGTTCGCAAATGCGCCAGGTCCACTGCATGGGCGCGTAGGCGATATGCAGCACATGCTTGCGCGGATAGAGCAGGTAGGGCTTGGCGTCGCTGTTCTGGTCGACTTTGGGCTTGCGCTGGTCCTGGCCGACATGGGCGTCGCCCCAGATGATGCGCGTGAGGCAGGCATCCTTGGCGCGATACTGGTATTCATGCAGGGTTTTCGCGGTTTCGTCGAAAACATAGAGGTAGCCGTCCTGCAACTGGCGCAGTGTGTAAGGGCGAGTTTGCAGTTGCGGCAGCACGGTCCATCGGCCTTGTGCCGGCAGTGGCTTGAGCGCATTGGGGTCGCTGTCGTGGCGCGATCTGTCCAGGGCGTAGCGCACCGGCACGATGGCAATGTCCGGCCCCTTGAATGGGCAGGTACTGGTGCCGCTGGCCGGTGTCTTGTCGAAGCAACTGGCTAGGCGCTGGCGGCGGTTTCCGGATTTGTCAGTCATGGTCAGGCTCGCAGGCTTGAGGGGCTGGCTGCATGCGGTACTGGTCGAAGGCGTCCAGGCGCAGCTCGGGTGGCAGTTCGGCGCACTGAGGCTGCAGTTGCAGCCAGGTCTGGTAAGGGCCGTCAGCCACGTCGATGAAGTCCGTGCCCAGTTCATGGCGATACCAGGCCCAGGTGGCCAGGGCGAACTCGCTGGTCAGCCCCCAGTCGCGGCCGCTACAGAGCGCATCGGCCAGCCAGGCATCGATGGCTGCGCTGGGCAAGGCGGTGAAGGCTGCAGGGTCTTCATGGTGTATGGCCTGGTAGAGGCGGCGCTGGAACAGGAAGTCATTGGCTTGCTCCAGTGCATCCAATTGCGCCTGGCCCTGAAGGGCGAAGCCGGGGTCCCAGGTGGTCACCGGGGTCAGCACGGCGAACTGCACGGTTTCCTCCGCGCTGGCGTGAGGTGGTTGCCAGGGTTGCCGGGGCCTTTCTACCCACAGGCTGTCTATAGGACCCAGCACCCGATCCCGGTGTGACTGATCGAAGCTGCCCAGCCAGTGGTACAGCACCAGTGGGTCGGCAAACCGCAGCAGGCTGGCATTGCCCAGGTAGTCTGGCGGGCAGAGGAAGCGCCGCAGGTGCCGGGCGAGGTCGACCATCGAGGCGCGGGACTGCAGCAGGCAGGCACAGCGTCGCCAGTCTGCATCGCTGCGCCAGGTCTGGCTCAGACGCTCGCTGGCCTTGACCAGGATGGGCCCCTTGTCTTTGAGTTGGCTCCAGCGGGTGCCCATGTACAGTGGTTCGATATCGAGATTTTCCTGGCGAGCGTACAACTGCCGCAGCGCGTCTGGCTTGAGCAGGCCGTCGACCAGCAGGAACAGCGCACCGCTCATGCTGTGTCCCCTTGGGCAGCGCGCTCACAGACCTCGCAACGACCGGTGCGTTTGAACGCAACGTTCTGTGCCGGCACCAGCAACTGGCCGGCCTGGCCTTGTTCAGCGGCTTGCGCGTGGCCCGGCAGGCGCGGCTGAGCCGGGGTCCCGGTGGCCGGGCTGGCGCCACAGTTGATCCGCACGTCCGGGCCGCTGAGGCTGATGCCGCCGGGGTCGAGCGTGATGCAGCTGCCGCCGGCCATCAGGGTGATCTGCTGGCCGGCATCGAGGACCAGCTTGCTGCCGGCCTTGAGATGGATCTCCTGGCCGGCCTCTATCAGTTGTGCGCTACCGATGCGGATGTGCTGGTTCTGCGCCACGCTGAGGTGGTCGCTGGCCTGCACGTCGGTAAGGCGATCACCTAGCGTGGTGCGGTGTTCCTCGCCTTGGAAATGGCTGTAGCTGTTGGCTTCGATGCGCTCGTGGCGTTCATGGCCGACATGGATTTTCTGGTCGTGGCCGATCTCTTCGTCCCAGTCGCGTTGCGCATGGATGTAGATCTGTTCCTGGCCCTGGCGGTCTTCGATGCGCAGTTCGTTGAATCCGCCTCCGCCGGGGCTGCTCATGCTCTTGAACAGGCTGCGGGTGCGATGTTCCGGCAGGGCGTAGGGCAGCGGGTGGTCGCCGTGGTAGAGGCAGCCGCTGACCAGCGGCTGGTCCGGGTCGCCCTCCAGGAAGGTGACCAGCACTTCCATGCCGACCCGTGGCAGGCTGACCGCGCCGTAGCGGTTGCCGGCCCAACTGCTGGCTACACGGATCCAGCAGCTGGAGTGTTCGTCGCTCTGCGCCTCGCGGTCCCAGTGGAAGCGCACCTTGATTCGCCCATGGGCATCGCAGTGGATCTCCTGCCCGGCCGGGCCGGTGACGATGGCGGTCTGGCTGCCGAGCACGCGCGGCTTGGGGTGTCGCAACGGCGGCCGGTAGAAGGTGTTGGCGGGGATGGCCAGGAAGCGGTTGCGATAGCCCTGGCGCAGCCCCTCGCCACTTGCGCGCGATGTGCCTGCGGACTCTTCCAGCACCTGTGGCTGGCGCCCCTCATGATGGACTTCAGTCAGTAGCCACAAGGTGTTCCAGGTGTCCCGGGGATGATCGGTCAAGGGCAACAGGTGGCCGCTGCGCAGTTGTGGCTGGCCGCTGTGACCGTCGGCCTGGTACTGGTCGTGAAGGTGCCGCTGCAGCGCACGGTTGGCCAGGACCTGGCCGCGTTCACGATGGGTGAAGCGGCCCGGGTAATCGTAGTCTTCGAGCAACACCAGGCTTTCACTGCCGGCTTCGCTGTGCAGCGGCACCCGGGGAATCTCGAAGTGCCAGTCGCGTCGCGCCGTATGGTTGCTGCGGGTCGCCAGACGCAGGTTGAAACGCGTCACCGCCGGGCCGTCGCCCGCCATGCCGGTGTCCGGGTGGTAGCTCTGCGCTGGCAGGCTGGGGAAGAAGGTCTGGTCGTCGCCGAATACCAGTACATGGCCCTGCCGATCGTGCTCGAAGTGATAGTGCAGGCCTTCTTCTTCGCATAGGCGCTGGATGAAGTGCAGGTCGGACTCGTCGTACTGCACGCAGTATTCGCGTGGCGGGCAGGGGGTATAAAGATGGAAGCGCCAGGCATTGGCGAGGATGCCGTGCTCCTTGAGCAGTCGGCCGATGATTTCGGGGGCACTGAGGTTTTGGAAGATCCGCTGGTTGATGCGGTAGGCCAGATTGGCCAGGCGCGGCTGCAGACTGACCTGATAATGGCTCAGCCGCTGACCGCGCTCGCCCTGCAGGATACGCGCGACCTGGCCGTGGATGCCGTGGCCGGCGGCGTCCAGTTGCAGCCAGGCCGGCTGATGGAGCAGGGTGGACAGGTCAAGGTCATGGCGTTCGCTGACCAGTTGCAGGTCGAAGCGAAACGGCTGGTTGAGCGCCTCGAAGCCATCGAAGGCCAGAACCTGAAAGTCGTGCTGGCCTGCGAGGTTCAGGGTGAAGGCCGCACGGTCGGCAGCGGGCATGCCGGATCTCCTTGGTCAGCAGCGGTTTCTGGTCGCGCCCGGGCGGGAAGGCCAGGCTGTGGATGCAACCTTTACCAAGATCCGTGCCATTCCTTTTATTTTCTTTTATATCAATGACTTATGACTTTTTAAGGAGGCGAGCGGGGAGGCTTCACGCGGTTTTCGCGCAATCTTCTGCCTGCCGGTGTGCAAGCCATTGCGCGCGCCGCCAACGCCATGCATGACAGGCCTCTACAGTTCATGGAGGCGCATCAGCTCGACACTGTCGCGCAGAACGTTGCGCACCTGAAGGTTGGAGAGGGGCAGGGCAGGCTCGACGGGCGTATCATGGGCGTTCTTCATTCCCGTGCCCGGAGCCCTGCATGAGCGACGCCAAAGCCGAAATCGTCATCACCTACTGCACCCAGTGCCAATGGCTGTTGCGTGCTGCCTGGTTGGCCCAGGAGCTGCTCAGCACTTTCGGCGACGACCTGGGGCGGGTGTGCCTGGAGCCGGGCAGTGGCGGGGTGTTCCGCATCACCTGCGACACGGTGCAGATCTGGGAGCGCAAGGCCGATGGCGGCTTCCCGGAGGCCAAGGAACTCAAGCAGCGGGTCCGTGACCAGATCGATCCTGAGCGCGACCTTGGCCACAACGATCGCGTGGCCCGCTGACGATTTCAGGGTGCCGGCTGGCGACGTGGCTTGAGTCCGGCCAGCAGGATCGCTGCTACGATCAGCGCCGCGCCGGCCAGCATGCGCGGGCTGGGCGTTTCGGCGAACAGCAGCCAGGCGAAGGCGATGCCGTAGACCGGCTCCAGAGTGAACACCATCGCCGCGACTCGCGCCTTGACCACCGCCAGGCTGGCGATGAACAGGCCATGGGCAAGCCCGGTGCAGAACACCCCGAGCAGGCCCAGCCACAGCCAGTCGATTGTGTTCAGTTGGGTCAACTGCGGGGCGGCCAGTGGCGCCAGGCACAAGGCGACGATGAGGTTCTGACACAACGCGGCCTGGGCGGCGGGCAACTGCCCGGCACTGACGCGGTTGGCCAGCGACAGCAGGGCGAAGGTCAAGCCGGAAAACACCCCCCACAGCAGCCCGCCGGTGGCCTCGCTGCGCAGATCGAAGTGCGGCGTAACCAGCACCAGGCCGGCGCTGACCAGAGCCAGCAGGAGCATTTCCCGGGCGCCGACCCGCTCACGGAACAGCAGCGCTTCGAGCGCCACGGTGAAGGCGGGAAAGGTAGCGAAGCCCAGGGTTGCCACCGCGACCCCGGCCGTTTTCACCGCTAGGAAGAACGCCACCCAATGCACGCACAGCAGCACGCCTGCAAGGACCTGGCGTAGCCCGTGTGTGAGTGACAGGGCCTGCCAGCGCCGTTTACCGGCCCAGCGTATGAATAACGTCAGGGCCAGTGCCGCGAAACCGGCGCGGGCGAACACTATGACCGTCGGGGTGGTGGCCGCCAGCTTGCCGAGTACACCGGCAAAACCCACCAGCAGGGCCCCGCCATGCAGGGCACCCAGTGCAGTACGTGGAGTCATGAGCGTCCTTGCAATAAGAAAGGAAAGGCAGGCGCAGTCTACACAGGCCGCAGCCTGGAGGGTTGTCACTGTACTGCCATGCAGGCGTCACATTCAGGTCACCGCTGCCGGGCAAGCTGGGCAAAACCCAGCGGAGGTCCTCCCATGAGCAGCGCCGAGTTCGCCAAACCCAGCCGCAAGCAACGCGTGCGCACCCTGTGGATCTCTGACGTGCACTTGGGCACCCGCGACTGCCAGGCCGAGCACTTGTCCAGTTTCCTCAAGGGCTATCAGGCCGATCGTATCTATTTGGTGGGCGACATCATCGATGGCTGGAAGATGCGCGGCGGCATGTACTGGCCGCAGGCGCATACCAACGTGATCCGCCGCCTGCTGACCATGAGCAAGCGTGGCACCGAAGTGATCTACATCACCGGCAACCATGACGAATTCCTGCGCCGCTATTCCAAGTTGATTCTTGGCAACATCCAGCTGCTGGACGAGGCCGAGCACGTCACCGCCGATGGCCGCCGCCTGCTGGTGATTCATGGCGACCAGTTCGACGTCATTACCCGCTACCACCGCTGGCTGGCGTTCCTGGGCGACTCGGCCTACGAATTCACCCTGACCCTCAACCGCTGGCTCAACCACTGGCGCGCCCGCTACGGCTATGGCTACTGGTCGCTGTCGGCCTACCTCAAGCACAAGGTCAAGACGGCGGTGAACTTCATCAGCGACTTCGAGCAGGCCATTGCCCACGAGTGCGTGCGCCGCGGCCTGGATGGTGTGGTGTGCGGGCACATCCACCATGCCGAGATCCGTGACGTAGGCGGGGTGGAGTACCTCAACTGCGGTGACTGGGTGGAGTCCTGCTCCGCGTTGATCGAACACCTGGACGGCACCATCGAGTTGTACCGGCTGGCCGACGCCCAGCAGCTGGAAAAGCAGCGCGAGAGCGAAACCGTGCCGGCCGCCTGACCGCGCTGCCTAGAAGGGCACACGCCCCAGCAGCATGTCGCGGAACATCATGAAGTCGCCCAGCAGGCTGTAGAAGGGATGCTGGAAGGTCGCCGGGCGGTTCTTTTCAAAGATGAAGTGGCCGACCCAGGCGAAGCCATAACCGGCCAGCGGGACCAGCCACAGCAGCCACCAGCGGCCACTGCCGATGCCGAATGCCAACAGGAAGATCACCAGGCTGGTGCCCACGAAGTGCAGGCGACGGCAGGTGCTGTTGCGGTGCTCCTGCAAATAGAAGGGATAGAACTGGGCAAAGCTTGAGAATTGCCTGACCTGTTCCATGGGCTGCGTCCTCTATTGGGTCCAGTGCCGTGAGTCTAGCCCCATGCGCACCGGCTCGTCATCAATGGCGCCAGAAGGCCGGGACGCAAAGCACCAGAATGGTGATGATCTCCAGGCGGCCGAGCAGCATGCCAGCCGAGAGAATCCACTTGGCGGCATCGGGCAGGCTGGCGAAGTTGCCCGCCGGACCAATGACCTCACCCAGCCCCGGGCCGACGCCGGACACGGTACTGGCCGCGCCGGTCAGCGCAGTCATCCAGTCCAGGCCCAGCAGCGACAGCAGCAGGGCGATCACGCAAATGGTGATGGTGAAGAAGAACGAGAAGGTCAGGATCGATCGCACGATCTCGTCGTCCAGGCGATGGCCGTTGTACTTCTGCTTGATCACCGCCCGCGGGTGGATGAGCTGGTTGAGGCTGGCCTTGAGCAGGATGTAGGCGACCTGGAAGCGAAAGATCTTCACCCCGCCGGCGGTCGAGCCCGAGCAGCCGCCAATGAAGCCCAGGTAGAAGAACAGCATCAGCGAGAAATTGCCCCACAGGCTGTAGTCGCCCAGGGCGAAGCCCGTAGTGGTAATCACCGAGGTCACGTTCAGCGCGACGTGGCGCAAGGCGTCCAGCCAGGGCAGGTCGGTGGTCAGGCCGTACCACAGAGTCATCAGCGCCCAAGTGACCAGCAGCAGGCCGATCAGCCCCTGCACCTGTTCATCGCGAATCAGTGCTTTACGGTGGCCACGCAGGGTGGCCACGTAGAGGGTGAAGGGCAGGCTGCCAAGGATCATCACCACGATGGCCACCCAGTGCACCGCCGGTTGTGGCCACTTGGCCAGCGACAGGTCTGAGGTGGAAAAACCGCCGGTGGAGATCGCCGACATCGCATGGTTGATGGCGTCGAACAGGCTCATGCCCGCCCACCAGAAGCCCAGGGTGCCCAGCACGGTGAAGCCGACGTAGGCGAGGATGATGTACTTGGCCACCATGTGCGAGCGCGGCATGACTTTTTCCGAGCGGTCCGAGGACTCGGTCTGGAACAGGCGCATGCCGCCGATACGCAGCAGCGGCAGGATCGCCACCGCCATGCCGATGAAGCCGATACCGCCCAGCCAGTGCAGCATGGAGCGCCAGATCAGGATGCCCGGCGACATGTCGTCCAGATGATTGAGCACTGTCGAGCCGGTGGCGGTGATCCCCGACATGCTCTCGAAGAACGAGTCGGTGTAGCTGATGTGCTGGGTCAGCAGAAAGGGCAGGGCCGCGAAGACGCACACCACGATCCAGCTCGATACGGTGAGCATGTACATGTCCCGAGGGCGCAGGTGTACGTGTTCGGGGCGGCCGGGAATCACCAGCGCCAGGCCGGCAATGAAGGTGATGGCACTGGCCCAGAGGAACGAGCGCAGGTCGTCGAGACGGTCGTAGATCACCAGGGTGAGCATGGGCACAACCATGGCGACCGCCAGGGTGATCAGGAAGATGCCGATGATGAAACCGATGATGCGAAGGGTCGGCAACGCCATGAAACTGCTCTGACTGCTGGAAAAGAGGCGCCATTCTACCCGCGTCGCCTGCCAAGTAAACCGCCTGCCCGTCGCGTGCCTGGCACTCGATCGCACGGCGCACAGCCCCTACAATGCCCGACCATCGTTCAAGGAGATTCACCCCATGCAGGCACTCGATGTATTGCTCAATCGCGTTTCGGTTCCGCGGCTGGTCGAACCGGCCCCGGACGCCGCGCAGCGGGAAATCCTCTTTGGCGCGGCGCTGCGCGCCCCTGACCACGGCCTGCTCAAGCCCTATCGTTTCCTCTGCGTCGAGGGCGCGGCTCGCGAACGCATGGGCGATCTGCTGGCCGAGGCCTTGCTGCTGCAAGGCGGCAGCCCGACCGAACAGCAGCTCGACAAGGCGCGCCTGGGGCCGTTGCGCGCACCGCTGGTGGTGGTGGTCATCGCGCGCCTGCAGGATCACCCCAAGGTGCCGCGCTCCGAACAGCGGCTCACCGCTGGCTGCGCTGCCCACGGCATTCTGCTGGCCGCCTACGCCCTGGGCCTGGGCGGTGTGTGGCGCACCGGCGAACTGTCGTTTTCGCCCCATGTGGCCAAAGGCCTGGGGCTGTCGGACGACGAAGAGGTGCTGGGCTTCCTCTACCTGGGCACCCCGCAGAACCCGCCGCGTGTCGCCGCCAAGGAAGACACCGCCACCTTCGTCAGTGCCTGGCAGGGCTGAGGCGACTCAGAGGCTGGCAGTGATCGGCTCTGGCGGCAGCTCCAGCACCGCCAGAAAGCCACCTTCGGGATGATTGGTCAGGGTCAGGCTGCCGCCGTGGCGTTCGGCGGCGCGGCGGGCGATGGCCAACCCCAGGCCATGTCCGGCGCTGGCCTGGCCGGGTGCGCGGAAGAAGGGCTCGCCCAGTTGCGCGAGGTGTTCGCTGGCCGCCCCAGGGCCGTGGTCGCGGACACTGATACGGATGCGCCCGTCACGGCGACTGGCATGCAGCTCCACGGCACGATCGGCCGGGCTGAAGCGCCGCGCGTTACGCAGCAGGTTATCCACCGCCCGCTCGATCATGTCTGGCCAGCCCTCGACGCTCAGCGGCGCCTGCACCTGCAGGTCGATTGGCGGTGGCAGGCCATCGAGCAGCGCGTCGTTACTGACCCGCTGCAGCAGTGTCTGCAGGTCGACCGGCTCGGTCTTGGCCATGTCGGCGTCAAGACGCGCCAGGGTGAGGATTTCGCTGATCAGCGCCTCCAGGCGGTCGCATTCGCGGTCCAGGCGTGGCCAGAGCTTTTCGCGTTCTTCGGGCGAGGCACGGCCGGCCAGGGCCAGGGCGATGCGCAGGCGCGCCAGTGGTGAGCGCAGTTCATGGGACACGTCACGCAACAGCTGGCGCTGGCTGGCGATCAGGCTTTGCAGGCGCGCGCCCATACGGTTGAAGTCGGTGGCCAGCACGCCGAATTCGTCGCGGCGGTTGGCCAGCTGCGCCAGGCTGTGCTGCTGGTAGCTGGTCTGCCCCAGGTCGTACACGGCACTGCGCAGGCGGCTCAGCGGGCGGGTGATGGACAGAGTGACCAGCAGGCTGAACAGGGTCAGCACCACCAGCGCGATGAGCAGTGCACTGATGGGCCAGACCAGGCTCTGACGGTGCCATTGGTCCAGCTCCGGGTGCGGGATGCGGTAGATCAGCAGGTAGGTCTCACCGCTGTTCGGGCTAGTGTATTCAGTGGTGAGGCGGCGCCAGGGCAACTGCTGCGGGTCGTCCTTCTGGCGGGCTTCGAAGGCGGCGGCACGCGGCGGGAAGGTGCCGGGTATGACCGGCTCGCCGCTGCTGTTGAGCACCTGCACATCGATGCGGTGGCGACGCTTGAGCTTTTCCAGGAAGTCCTGCGCCGCGCCTGGGCCTTCTTCTTCGAAATGCGTGGCCCAGCGCTTGGGCAGCTCGTTGAGTACCGGATGGCGGCTGAGGATCCAGGCATCCTGGTTAAGCATGTGGCCGACCAGGATCGACAGGCCTGCCACCAGGGCGATGGCCAGCCAGAAACTGGCCAGGATTCGCCAGAACAATGAGCGCACGGAGCAACCTCTTTCGAACAGGAAAACCCGACATGCGCGGCATGTCGGGTCGGGATGGAGCGAAGGTTACGCGAGAAGCCTGGGTTATTGCGCCTTTTTGGCCTTTTCGGCTTTCCAGGCCTGGAACTCTGCCCACTCGGCACGGCGCTCGTCACGTTTTTGCTTCTCGACGTCGAAGGCCTTCTGCTGCTCGGGGGTGAGCAAGGCGCGAATGGCGTTATCGGTCTTGTCGCGGCTGGCCTGCAGCTCGGCGTCCATGGCCTTCTGCTCAGGGGCAGGCAGCTTGGCGAGGAAGCGCTGGTTGATCTCGCGGCGCTCGTGGGCCTGTTCACCCATCAGCCGCCCGACTTGCATGCGCTGCTCGCGGGTCAGGTCCAGGTAGGCGAGAGGACCGCGTGGCTTGCCGGGGCCGAAGTCCTGGTGCATGCGTGGGCCGGCGTCAGGGCCGTCGATGGGTGGTACGGGGGGCGCGGCCATGGTCACGGTGGGCAGGGCTGCTGCGAACATCAGGGCGATCAGGGTCTTGCGCATGGTGTCTCTCCTGGTTTCCATTGCGGCTCGTGGCCGTTGGTGGACAGTCTAGGGAGAGCAAGGTCAAGCGCGGTCAGGGGTGGGTAAAGCCTTTGTAAAGGGACGCCGCTGCGAAGCTGGCATTCGCGGCGGCACCCTGGCTCACGGGCTGTAGTAGTAGCCGCGGCTGCGCAGCGCGACGATACGCGGCCTGCCGTCGGCATGCGGGCCTATTTTCTTGCGCAGGTTGCTGACGTGCATGTCCAGGCTGCGGTCGTAGAGGGTCAGCTTGCGGCCCAGCGCCAGCTGAGCCAGTTCCTGTTTGTCCAGTGGCTCGCCGGGCTGGCGCAGCAGCGCTTCGAGCAGGCGGCTTTCGGAGACGGTGAGGGTGGTTTCCTTTTCATCGATACTGACCACGCCGCGCATCGGGCTGAAGCTCAGGTCGCCCAGCTCCAGCTGGCTCGGGGCGCTGACCGGGTGGCTGCGGCGCAGTACGGCGCGCAGGCGGGCGGTGAGTTCACGGGGGTCGCAAGGTTTGGCCAGGTAATCGTCGGCGCCCAGCTCCAGGCCGAGAATGCGGTCCAGCGGCTCGCCCCTGGCCGAGAGCATCAGCACCGGCAGTTCGGCATGCTCCGTGCGCAGTTGCTTGAGCAGTTCCAGGCCGCTGCCGTCGGGCAGCATCACATCCAGCACAACGGCTGCCGGGGCGTTCTGCGCCAGCGCATCGCGCGCGCTTTGCCCGTCGTGGCAGGCGCGTACCTGAAACCCTTCCTGCGACAGCCAGCTGCCCAGCAGCTCGCAGAGTTCCTGGTCATCATCAATCAGTAACAGCTCGCTCATGACTCACTCAATTCAGCCAGTGACGACGTTGTTTGCGCCAGCCGCCGGCCAGCATGCCGAGCAGCAGCGCGATCAGGGTAAGGCTGCCGCCGACGGCGAACCACTGCTGAGGTTCGCTCAGCAAAGGCGGCGGTACGGCGGCCTGGGCTTCGCGCAGTTGCAGCCGCAAGCGCTGGTTTTCCTGGCGCAGGCGCGCCACCTGGGTGGTTTCCCGCTCGCCGGCGGCCGCTTCGAGCTGCTGGATGCGTTCGGCGTGTTCGCGTTCCCGGCTTTCCAGGCGTTGCCTGAGCTGGGTCAGCTCGGCTTGTACCGGATCAGGCGAAGCCACCGCTTGCGAGGCGGCCCCGGCATCCTGTTGCACCTCTTCGGCCTGGGCCATCGGGCCGCATGCCAGCCATACCGCCAGCCACCATCCTGAACGCATTCGTCATCCCCTGATCGTCAGTTCGCTGCATCAACAGTGTCGGCAGCGAACCCGCAATGATGAGGGAGGCGATGCGCCAGTAGTGACTGGCACGTGGCTCAGGGCAGGACCTGGCGGAACGGCTTGACCACCACATTGGCATAGACACCGGCGGCCACGAAAGGATCGGCCTTGGCCCAGGTTTCGGCGGCGGCCAGTGAATCGAACTCAGCCACGATCAGGCTGCCGCTGAAGCCGGCCGGACCCGGGTCGTTGCTGTCGATGGCCGGGTGCGGGCCGGCCAGTACCAGGCGGCCGGCATCCTTGAGGGCATTGAGGCGCTCGAGGTGCGCCGGGCGCACGCTCAGGCGCTTTTCCAGGGAGTCCGGGGTGTCGGTCGCGATGATGGCGTAGAGCATGTCAGTCCTTGGTCTTGGTCTTGGTCGTGGAAGAGGCGTCGCTCAGGTAGCGCGCCAGGTAAAGGCCCTGGCCTACCAGGAACAGCAGGGTCATGGCCAGGCTGCCGAAGACCTTGAAGTCGACCCAGAAGTCTTGATAGGTGAAGGCTACATAGAGATTGGCGGCACCGCTGAAGATGAAGAAGACGATCCAGGCGATGTTCAAACGTACCCATACCGGCTGCGGCAGGGTCAGGGCGTGGCCCATGACGCGCTGCACCAGTGGCTTGTCGCCGATGAAATGGCTGCCGAGAAAGGCCAGGGCGAACAGCCAGTTGACCACCGGGGCCTTCCACTTCAGGAAGGTCTCACTGTGGAAGGCCAGGGTCAGGCTGCCGAATACCAGGCAGGCACCGAGGGTCAGCCACTGGCTCTTCTCCAGCATGCGCTGCTTCAGGTAGAGGATGCCGTAGACCACCACGGAGCTGATGATCAGCACCGCCGTGGCACTGAAGATGCCCCCCAGCGTCACTTCGTGACCCAGGAGTTCGACGGCGCGAGGTTCGGTTTTATAGACGATGAAGAACAGCAGCAGCGGAATGAAATCGATGAATTGTTTCACAATGGCAGCCAGAAGCGGGATGTGACGGCATAATAACAAACATCAATGACCGCGAAAGCTTTCCCATGATTGTCGACCTGCACTGCCATAGCACCGCTTCGGACGGCGCCCTAGCGCCCTCCGCGGTGGTCGCCAGGGCTCATGAAAACGGCGTGCGCGTCCTGGCCCTGACCGACCACGACACCCTCGAAGGGCTTCCTGAAGCCCGCGCCGCCGCCCAGGCACTGGGCATGCAACTGATCAACGGTGTGGAGTTGTCCTGCACCTGGGGCGGGGCGACCATCCACGTGCTGGGCTATGGCTTCGCCGCCGACGCGCCGGCGCTCAACGAGGCCATCGCCAGGCTGCATGAGGGCCGCTGGCTGCGCGCCGAGGAAATCAGCCGCAAGCTGGAACTAAAGGGCATGCCCGGGGCTCTTCAGGGAGCCAGGGCGGTGCAGCAGGCGTTGGGCGACAGCGGCAACGCTCCGGCCCGGCCGCATTTCGCGGACTTTCTGGTCAACGCCGGGTTCGTCAAGGACCGCAGCGAAGCCTTCCGCAAGTGGCTGGGCGCCGGCAAGCTGGGTGACGTCAAGCAGCACTGGCCGACCCTGGAAGACACCGTGGCCACCTTGCGGGCTTCGGGCGCCTGGGTGAGCCTGGCCCACCCCATGCACTATGATTTCACCCGCAGCAAGCGGCGTCGGCTGGTCGGCGAGTTCATCCAGGCCGGCGGCCATGCCATCGAGGCGGTCAACGGCATGCAGGCTGCCGAGCAGGTGGGCAGCCTGGCCATCCTGGCCCGGGAGTTCGGCCTGCTGGTGAGTGCCGGCAGTGACTTCCACGGCCCGGGCCACTGGTCGGAGATTGGCATTTACCGGCCCCTGCCCGAAGACCTGCCATCGCTGTGTGAGCGTTTCAAACAAGAATCCAGCGTCGCTGCTGGCTGATACAGGAAGTTACCGTGAGCCAATTCTTTCAGGTCCACCCGGAGAACCCGCAACCGCGCCTGATCAAACAGGCCGTGGAGATCATCAAGGCCGGCGGGCTGGTGGTGTATCCGACCGACTCGTCCTATGCATTGGGCTGCCAGATCGGTGACAAGGGCGCCATCGAGCGCATTCGCCGTCTGCGCCAGCTGGACGACAAGCACAACTTCACCCTGATGTGCTGCGATCTCTCGCAGCTGGGGCTGTTCGCCAAGGTCGATACCGGAGCCTTCCGTGCGCTCAAGTCGCACACCCCCGGCCCGTATACCTTCATCCTCAATGCCACCCGCGAAGTACCGCGCCTGGTGCTGCATCCCAAGCGCCGCACCATCGGCCTGCGCGTGCCAGGGCACCCCATTGCCCAGGCGCTGCTGGCCCAGCTGGGCGAGCCGATGATGAGCGTCAGCCTGATCCTGCCCGGCGATACCTTACCGCTCAGTGACCCGGAAGACATGCGCGAGCGCCTCGAGCGCCACGTCGATCTGATCATCGACGGCGGCATCGGGGGCGTTTCGGCCTCTACGGTGATCAACCTGGCCGAAGGCGAAGCGCAGATCGTCCGCGTCGGTTGTGGCGACCCCACGCCGTTCGCCGAGCCTGCCTGATGACCGAACTCGACGGCCCGGCCGGGCTGCAGCAACAACTGGCGCTGGTGTACGGGCAGCCGTTCAACCAGTTGCCGCTGGACCTGTACATTCCGCCCGATGCCCTGGAAGTCTTCCTCGAAGCCTTCGAAGGGCCGCTGGACCTGTTGCTGTACCTGATCCGCAAGCAGAACATCGACATTCTCGACATCCCGGTGGCGGAAATCACCCGGCAGTACATGGGTTACGTCGAGCTGATGAAGAGCGTGCGCCTGGAGCTGGCTGCCGAGTACTTGCTGATGGCGGCCATGCTGGCGGAGATCAAGTCGCGCATGCTGCTGCCACGCTCCGAAGAAGCCGAGGTCGAGGAAGAAGACCCGCGCGCCGAACTGATCCGCCGGCTGCAGGAGTACGAGCGCTTCAAGAACGCCGCCGAAGGTATCGATGAACTGAGCCGGGTCGGTCGGGACGTCGTGGTGCCGCGCCTCGAGGCACCGCAGGCCAAGGCGCGCAAGCTGCTGCCCGATGTCGCCCTGGAAGAGCTGCTGATGTCCATGGCCGAGGTGCTGCGGCGTGCCGACCTGTTCGAAAGCCACCAGATCAGCCGCGAGACACTGTCGACCCGCGAACGCATGAGCGATGTGCTCGAACGCCTGAAGGGCGGTGGCTTCGTGCCGTTCGCCGAGCTGTTCAGCGCCGAGGAGGGCCGCCTGGGTGTGGTGGTGACTTTCATGGCGGTGCTCGAGCTGGTCAAGGAACAACTGGTCGAACTGGTGCAGAACCAACCCTTCGCCGCCATTCACGTGCGTGCCCGAGCCGAATAGAGCCCCTAGTCATGAATCTCAACGAACCCCGTGATCTGGCTCCTCTGCTGGAAGCCTTCCTGCTGGCCTCGGGCAAGCCACAACCGCTGGAGCGCCTTTACGAGCTGTTCGAAGAAGCGGAAAGGCCAGGGCCGACGGTGTTCAAGAAAGCCCTGCAGATTCTCGGCAAGTCTTGCGAAGGGCGGGCCTTCGAACTCAAGGAGGTGGCTTCCGGTTACCGCCTGCAGATCCGCGAGCGTTACGCACCCTGGGTCGGTCGCCTGTGGGAAGAGCGACCGCAGCGCTATTCCCGGGCGATGCTCGAAACCCTGGCGCTGATCGCCTACCGGCAGCCGATCACCCGAGGGGAGATCGAGGACGTGCGCGGGGTGACGGTCAACAGCCAGATCGTCAAGACCCTGCTGGAGCGCGAGTGGATCCGTGTGGTGGGCTACCGCGACGTGCCGGGCAAACCGGCGATGTTCGCCACCACCAAGGCGTTTCTCGACCACTTCAACCTCAAGAGTCTCGAAGAGCTGCCGCCGCTGGCCGACCTGCGGGAGATGGAGCCCGAGCCGCTGCTGGATATCGACGACGCGCCCGTGCCGGCACACCTGCAGGCACTGGCCGATGCCAGCCTGGACTTCGACGAGGAGGCCGGCGAGGCATCGCCTCCGAAGGAGGAAACCAGCTTCCGCAGCCTGCTGCTGGAACTGGATTCCATGGAACACGGCTTGAAGACCGACTTCGATGACTTGCTGGCCGAGGAACCGCAGGACGACCCGCAAGACCAAGACAGTGAAGAGGATCAGGACCGGCCATTGAACGGTCCGCATTGAGCAGGCCGCGTGTCTGCCCTGTGACCGTGAACATGAGGTAGCCAATGAGCAAGAGCCCCTGCATCAGCCTGTGCAAGTTCGACGCTGACATCTGCATCGGCTGCGGGCGCAGCAAGAAGGAAATCAAGGCCTGGAAGAAGCTCGACAAGGAAGAGCGCAAGGAGATCCTGGCCCTGGCGCGTCAGCGCCTGGACACGCTCAAGCGCACCGGCCGGCGGAAAAAGAAGTGACTCGGCGTGCGCCAGCGGGCACAAGCGCGTATCATGCGCGCCCCTCCGGCCCGCTATGGCCGCAGGCTTATTGAATTTCGCCAGGGCGCGGCACACACTGCCCGCCGGGCAACAGGCATTGCCGGTCCTCGGCAAACCCTGAATCGACACACCGGGAGGTGCCCAGATGAGTGAAAAAGAATTGCAAGAACCCCAGGCCGAGAAGCCGGCTGGCGAGAAGCTGCAGAAAGTGCTGGCGCGTATCGGCGTCGGCTCGCGCCGCGACGTCGAGGCCTGGATCGGCGAAGGCCGCATCAAGGTCAATGGCGTGGTCGCCACTCTCGGCCAGCGCGTCGACCTGCACGACGCGATCAGCGTCGACGGTCAACTGGTCAAGCGTGAGGAAGCCCGCGAGACCGTGCGCCGGGTCATCATCTACAACAAACCGGACGGCGAGATCTGCACCCGTGACGATCCTGAGGGCCGTCCGACCGTGTTCGACCGCCTGCCGCGCCCCAAGGAAGGCCGTTGGGTCAACATCGGCCGCCTGGACATCAACACTACAGGCCTGCTGATGTTCACCACCGACGGTGAGCTGGCCAACCGCCTGATGCACCCGTCCTATGAGATGGACCGCGAATACGCGGTGCGTGTGCGTGGCGAGGTGGACGACGACATGCTGCTGCGCCTGAAGAACGGCGTGATCCTCGAAGACGGCCCGGCGCGTTTCACCGACGTGCAGAAGGCGCCGGGCGGCGAAGGCTTCAACCATTGGTACCACTGCGTGGTGATGGAAGGCCGCAACCGTGAAGTGCGTCGCCTCTGGGAGTCCCAGGGCCTGGTGGTCAGCCGCCTGAAGCGCGTGCGCTACGGCCCGGTGTTCCTCAACTCCGACCTGCCGATGGGCCGCTGGCGCGAAATGACCCAGCAGGAAGTCGACATCCTCGCGGCGGAAGTGGGCCTCAAGCCTGTGGCCCTGCCGGCGATGAGCGGCAAGAGCCGTGAGAAGCTGGAGCGCCAGCAGCGCCAGTCTTCGCGTCCACTGGGCAAAGGCGAGCGTGTGCGTCAGCTGCGTCCGGCGGCCGACGCGCCCGCCGCGGGCGAACGTGCCCCGCGCCAGCCCAAGGGCGAAGAGCGCCCGCGGCCGAACCTGCGCAACGATGCCAAGGGCGGTGATTCGCGCTCCGGCGGTCGCGGCCGTGGTACCCCGGTCGCCGAGCGCCCCAGCGAAGTGCGTCAGCGCCCAGGCAAGCGCCCCGGCCCGGGTCGAAAGCCGTAACTGAGTTCTCCTGCCTCCTGCAAACGCCGGTTTCGACCGGCGTTTGCATTTTCGTACCCGCAACAGACATCAGGTAGCTTCAATGACTGCAAGCGACTCCGGCTTCAAGCGCCGGTTGAAGAACCGCCATATCCAGCTCATCGCCCTGGGTGGCGCGGTGGGCACCGGCCTGTTCCTGGGCTCTGCCGGTGTGCTCAAGAGTGCCGGGCCATCGATGATCCTGGGCTATGCCATCTGCGGCTTCATCGCCTTCCTGATCATGCGCCAACTCGGCGAGATGATCGTCGAAGAGCCGGTGGCCGGCTCGTTCAGTCATTTCGCGCACAACTACTGGGGTGGCTTCGCCGGCTTTCTGTCGGGCTGGAACTGCTGGCTGCTGTACATTCTGGTGGGCATGTCGGAACTCTCCGCCGTGGGCAAGTACGTGCATTACTGGTGGCCGGAGATTCCGACCTGGGTCACCGCAGCGGCGTTCTTCCTGCTGATCAACGCCATCAACCTGACCAATGTGAAGGTTTTCGGTGAAACCGAGTTCTGGTTCGCGATCATCAAGGTCGCGGCGATCGTTGGCATGATCGGCCTGGGCTGCTACTTGCTGCTCAGCGGTCAGGGTGGCCCCGATGCCTCGGTGAGCAACCTGTGGGCGCATGGTGGCTTTTTCCCGCACGGCGTCAGCGGGCTGGTCATGGCTTTGGCGTTCATCATGTTTTCCTTTGGTGGCCTGGAAATGCTCGGCTTCACCGCCGCTGAGGCCGAACAGCCGAAAACGGTCATCCCCAAGGCGATCAACCAGGTCATCTACCGCATCCTGATCTTCTACATCGGTGCGTTGCTGGTGCTGTTGTCGCTGACGCCCTGGGACAGTCTGCTCGGTACGTTGAACGCCTCTGGCGATGCCTACAGCGGCAGTCCTTTCGTGCAGGTGTTCTCCCTGCTGGGCAGCGATGCCGCCGCTCATCTGCTCAACTTCGTGGTGCTGACTGCGGCGCTGTCGGTGTACAACAGCGGCACCTACTGCAACAGCCGCATGCTGGTGGGCATGGCTGAGCAGGGCGATGCGCCGCGCGGCCTGGCCAGGGTCGACCGGCGCGGCGTGCCGGTGCCGGCGATTCTCGCCTCGGCGGCGGTCACCGTGATTGCCGTGCTGCTCAACTACCTGATGCCCGGCGAGGCGCTGGAGCTGTTGATGTCGCTAGTGGTGGCGACGCTGGTGATCAACTGGGCGATGATCAGCTATTCACACCTGAAGTTTCGCCAGCATCTGCAGCGCAGTGGCCAGGTTCCGGCCTTCAAGGCACTGTGGTATCCCTGGGGCAACTACCTGTGCCTGGCCTTCGTGGGGCTGATCCTCGGCATCATGCTGTTGATCCCCGGTATTCGCATCTCGGTGTTCGCGATACCGGTGTGGCTGGCGGTGATGGCTGTGTTCTACTGGCTCAAGCCGCGCCGGGCCAAGCTCGCCTGAGCTGGGTGCGTGGCTGAACACTTCGACGGGAGGCGCTGATGCTGGTCATTTCCAACACGGTCCAGCTGCCGGACAGCGAGATCGAATGGTCGGCCATTCGCGCCCAGGGCGCGGGTGGGCAGAACGTCAACAAGGTCTCCAGTGCCATTCACCTGCGTTTCGATACCCAGGCGTCTTCGCTTCCGGCGCTCTACAAGGAACGCCTGCTGGCCTGGCGTGACAGCCGCATTACCGCCGATGGGGTGATCGTCATCAAGGCCCAGCAGTATCGTACCCAGGAGCAGAATCGCGCCGATGCGCTGCTGCGCCTGGTGGAGCTGATCCAGGCCGCGACCAGAGTGGAGAAGAAGCGCCGGCCGACCAAGCCGACCCTCGGTTCACAGAAACGCCGCCTGGAAGCCAAGAGCCAGCGCGGTTCGATCAAGGCCGGGCGCGGCAAGGTCGATTACTGACTACGGGCCAGTCGGCTGCGGCGATACAGGGTGACGCTGAGTGCCAGGCCGGCCAGTGAGGCCAGGGCGGCGAACAGGAAGATCGACACGAAGCCGAAGCCGGCGGCAATGGCACCGGCCAATGGGCCGGTCAGGCCCAGCGACAGGTCGATGAACAGCGAATAGGCGCCCACTGCGGCGCCACGACTGGACGCCGGCACCAGATTCACCGCCTCGACTCCCAGCGCCGGGAACACCAGCGAGAAACCAAAGCCGGTGAGTGCTGCTCCGAGCAGCGCCAGCTCCGGCGTATTGGCCATCCACAGCGCCAGCAGGCCGAGGGTTTCCACGCTCAGGCAGGCGATCGCCACGCGAAAGCCGCCCAGGCGATTGATGAGGTTGCCGAACAGCAGCCGCGCAATGATGAAGCAGGCGCCGAACAGGGTCAGGCACAGTGCGGCGTTGGGCCACTGCTTGCTGGCGTAATAGAGGGTGATGAAGGTGGCGATGGTGCCAAAGCCGATGGAGCCCAGCGCCAGGCCCATGCCGTGCGGGAATACCCGGCCCAGCACATGGATGAACGGCATGCGCTCGCCGTGCACGATCGGCACCGGGGCTTTTTTCCAGGCCAGCAACTGGCTGAGCAGCCCCAGCAGGATCAGGCTTGTGCCCATGCTGGCCAGGCCGAAAGTCTTGACCATCCAGACCCCCAGTGGGGCGCCGATGGCCATCGAGCCGTAGCTGGCGATCCCGTTCCAGGAGATCACTTTGGCGGTATGTTGCGCACCGACCCGGCCAATGCCCCAGCCGATGGCGCCGGACCCTACCAGGCTTTCGGCACTGCCGAGGATCAGCCGGCCGACGAACAGGCAGGCCACGCTGAGCAGCGGCCATTGCTGCAGCCACACGGCTACCAGCATGAATACACCGCTGACGGCGCAGCCGAGCAGGCCGAACTGCACGGCCTTCTTGCAGCCCAGGTTGTCGATCACTCGCCCGGCCCAGGGCCGGCTGAGCAGGGTGGCCAGGTACTGCACGCTGATCACCAGGCCGGCGGTGATCGTGCCCAAGCCCAGCTCGTTGTGCACATAACCCGGTAATACGGCGATGGGGATGCCGATGTACAGGTAGCCGATGAAGGTGAACATCACGATGGACACGACCTGCAGGGTTACCTGCAGTTGGGTCGGTTGTGGAGCGGATTCAGGTGTGGTCATCAGGCGTCGCAGGTAGTGAAGGCGGTCGAAAGCGTCGAGAGCCTGGAAACTTAGCCTGCTCACGATCGCCGCCCATCATACCGTCAATGCATTGATGTACGACAAGTGTGGGAGAGGATGGCTAACCGATAGCCGCTCGCAGGCGAATTCGCCCAGGCGTAGCGCTGATCAGTTGTTGGCGGGGGACAGCAGACGGGTGGTCACCAGGGCGGCCAGGGCATTTTCCCGGGTGCCGAAGCGGCTGAGCAGGGCGCTCTGCTTTTCCGGGCTCAGGCGGCTCCAGATCTGGATCATTTGTTCGGCGGTGCCGATCAGGGTGTCGGCTTGCTCCGGGGTGAATTCACTCATGAGGGACTTCTTCAGAACGGGGTAGATCGGTCATGACAGGCGCATGGAAAACGGAGGGTCCGTTTTCGATACGCCTGTGGTCAGCCTTCAGTCTTCGCCGAGGGTCTGCTGGCTGTCGTCAGCCGGGGTGCTCTGGTGTTCGGCGGCGACGCCGAGCTCTTGTTGCGCCAGGGCCGACTGGGCGGTTTCCTGGTTGCTTGTGAAGGGAAAGTTCGGGATTTCATGCATAGTCATTGCTCCTCGCAAGGGGTTTGCAGATAGAACCGTGCTTAACAAAGCTGCGACAGGATAACGCAGTGAAGATGACAATCAGACTTTTTTATTTGCCCTGGAAGAAACAAACGCCGTTTCCGGCTGTCTGGCTGGGCCGCTCATTGATGGCCTGGCGCCTGCTCGGCGGCCCCTTCGGTGCGCGCCGCAAGAATGAAGTCGTTGGCATGCAAGCCGCCGATGGCATGCGTCCACCAGGTCACGGTGACCCGCCCCCATTCGGTCAGCAGGGCAGGGTGATGATTTTCGGCCTCGGCCAGGGCCCCTATGGTGTTGGTGAAGGCCAGGGCGCTGGCGAAATCCTTGAAGGCGTAGGTCTTTTCCAGCTGCTTGATGCCATCGCGGGTGTGCAATTGCCAGCCGGGCAGCTGCGGCATCAGCACGACCAGGTCTTCATCGGTAACGGGGCTGGCCTGGCCGTGACAGGGCTGGCAGGGGCGTTGGTCCAGGGTGCTCATGAGCAGACTCCGAGTGGCAGGCTGAACCGACAGGATAGCCTGCCCGGCGCGGCGCTTTGCAGGCATGGACGAAAAAACGCCTCGCCGGGCGTGCCGGGAGGCGTTTTCTTGTTGTTATGAGGGTCAGCTGTTGCCGCAGCCGTTGGCCATGATCTGGTAGCTCATGACGTGCCGCTGGCCGTGGGAGTCTTCGTAGGTCATGCGCACTGGCACCACCTTGCAGACGTTGGGGGTGGGGCTGATCGAGATCACCCGGGCGATATCCGGGTGCGAGCCGTAGGTGTAGGTTTCCACGGCAGGGATGGCGGAGTCTGCCTGGCTGGCCGTTCGGGCAGCGGGTTCGTCAGCCATGACCAGTGTGCTGAAACCGCAGAGTGCCAGAACCCAGAGTGAGCGTTTCATTTTCGGACCTTCTTCAAGTGCCAAATTCAGTGTGCAAGGGGGCGCATCGACCGTTTTCAGGTCGATGGGCGAGCCTTTTTGCGTGGGGGGATGTCGCTTGGTTGCCGATTGGCGAGGCCCATTCTAGGGAGCTGACGACGGGGGATATACGAGTCATGCTGATAAGCGTCTTTGGCAAAACTGCAACAATGCGCCAGGTGGGCGCCGGGCTGCGGGCGGCGCAGGACAGGCACCGAACGGTAAGACCATCGTCGAATGGCCCCACATCCGGTAGCGGGATACAACAACGGCATACAACAACAACTATTCACCGAGGTAACCAAGATGAGTGCAGCTTCCCTGTATCCCGTCCGCCCGGAAGTCGCGGCCAATACGCTGACCGATGAGGCGACCTACAAGGCCATGTACCAGCAGTCGGTGGTCAACCCCGATGGCTTCTGGCGTGAGCAGGCCAAGCGCCTCGATTGGATCAAGCCCTTTACCCACGTCAAGCAGACCTCTTTCGACGATCATCGCGTCGACATCAAGTGGTTCGCCGACGGCACCCTCAACGTCGCCTACAACTGCCTCGACCGTCACCTGGAAGAGCGCGGCGACAGCATCGCGATCATCTGGGAAGGCGACGACCCGTCCGAACACCGCGAGATCACCTACCGCGAGCTGCATGCCGAAGTCTGCAAGTTCGCCAACGCCCTGCGTGGCCAGGACGTGCACCGCGGCGACGTGGTGACCATCTACATGCCGATGATTCCCGAGGCCGTGGTGGCCATGCTGGCCTGTGCGCGCATCGGTGCCATCCACTCGGTGGTGTTCGGTGGCTTCTCTCCCGAGGCTCTGGCCGGCCGCATCATCGACTGCCGCTCCAAGGTGGTGATCACCGCTGACGAAGGTCTGCGGGGTGGCAAGAAGACGCCGCTGAAGGCCAACGTCGACCGCGCCCTGACCAACCCCGAGACCAGCAGCGTGCAGAAAGTCATCGTGTGCAAGCGCACCGGTGGCGAGATCGAGTGGAACCGCCACCGTGACATCTGGTACCACGCCCTGCTGGAAGTGGCGTCGAGCACCTGTGCGCCGAAGGAAATGGGCGCCGAAGAGTCGCTGTTCATCCTCTACACCTCCGGTTCCACCGGCAAGCCCAAGGGCGTGCTGCACACTACGGCGGGCTACCTGCTGTATGCCGCGCTGACCCACGAGCGCGTATTCGACTACCGCCCCGGCGAGGTCTACTGGTGCACCGCCGACGTGGGCTGGGTCACTGGCCACAGCTACATCGTCTACGGTCCGCTGGCCAACGGTGCGACCACCCTGCTGTTCGAGGGTGTACCGAACTACCCGGATATCACCCGCGTGTCGAAGATCATCGACAAGCACAAGGTCAACATTCTCTACACCGCGCCTACCGCCATTCGCGCGATGATGGCCGAGGGCACCAAGTCGGTGGAAGGCGCCGACGGCTCCAGCCTGCGCCTGCTGGGCTCGGTGGGCGAGCCGATCAACCCCGAGGCCTGGGGCTGGTACTACGATACCGTGGGCAAGCAGCAGTGCCCGATCGTCGACACCTGGTGGCAGACCGAGACCGGCGGCATCCTGATCAGCCCGCTGCCCGGCGCCACCGCGCTCAAGCCAGGCTCGGCGACCCGGCCGTTCTTCGGTGTGATCCCCGCGCTGGTCGACAACCTGGGCAACCTGATCGAAGGGCCGGCCGAAGGCAATCTGGTGATTCTCGACTCCTGGCCAGGCCAGTCGCGTTCGCTGTACGGCGACCACGACCGTTTCGTCGACACCTACTTCAAGACCTTCCGCGGCATGTACTTCACCGGCGACGGTGCGCGCCGCGACGAAGATGGCTACTACTGGATCACCGGACGTGTGGACGACGTGCTCAACGTTTCCGGCCACCGCATGGGCACCGCCGAGATCGAGAGCGCCATGGTCGCCCACCCGAAAGTCGCCGAAGCGGCGGTGGTCGGTGTGCCGCACGACCTCAAGGGACAGGGCATCTACGTGTACGTGACCCTCAACTCCGGCGAGGTGCCCGACGAAGCGCTGCGCATGGAGCTGCGCAACTGGGTGCGCAAGGAGATTGGTCCTATTGCCTCGCCAGACGTCATCCAGTGGGCGCCGGGGCTGCCGAAGACCCGTTCCGGCAAGATCATGCGACGTATCCTGCGCAAGATTGCCACCGGCGAGTACGACGCGCTGGGTGACATCTCCACCCTGGCCGACCCGGGCGTGGTACAGCACCTGATCGACACCCACAAGACCATGAGCGCGGCCTGATCGCCGATGCCCACGATGCCCCATCTGGCCTGGCCGGGTGGGGGGTTTTCGTCTGGCAAGCAGGATATTTATCCGTTTGTAGCCAGGCGGGCAGCAGGCCCGCCACCCGTTCCCGCAGCCCATTTGGACGTGCCGCGTCATGCAGGCCGGACGCTGTCGGGCTTGCCGTGCAGCGGGGCTTTGCGAATAATGTGCGGCTTTGCGGCGCGGATTTCTGTTTCAAATGATTTGCGCAAAGCAGCTCGCTTCAGATTTGTCAATGTGGCTTTCATGCAAAGCTAGAGCTTCTGTAACTAGTTGTCGCATTGAAGAAATATCGACTTTCGCCCTGCCGTTAAAATGCCCGCCCATTCGCAATGTCCCATGCAGTTGCTCAACATTGCGCATCGCACATCCGCTACCGCTTGGCGCATTGGGCTCTATGCTCAATCTGTCGCCCACATGATCTACCGATGGAGTTCCAGGAATGAAGAAGCTAGTGCTTTTTGGCGCTTTGGCGTTGTCGATGATCGTCCAGCCGGTATTCGCCGATGAGAAACCCCTGAAGATCGGCATCGAAGCGGCCTATCCTCCGTTCGCCTCCAAGGCCGCCGACGGCAGCATCGTGGGCTTCGACTACGACATCGGTAATGCCCTGTGCGAAGAGATGAAGGTCAAATGCACCTGGGTCGAGCAGGAGTTCGATGGCCTGATCCCGGCGCTGAAGGTCCGCAAGATCGACGCCATTCTGTCGTCCATGTCCATCACCGACGACCGCAAGAAGTCCGTGGACTTCACTGGCAAGTACTACAACTCCCCGGCACGCCTGGTGCTCAAGGAAGGCGTAGCGGTCAGCGACAGCCTGGCGGAAATCTCCGGCAAGCGCATCGGCGTGCAGCGTGGCTCGATCCACGAGCGCTTCGCCCGTGAAGTGCTGGCACCCAAGGGCGCAGTGGTCACGCCCTACAGCTCGCAGAACGAAATCTACCTGGACATCACCGCCGGCCGTCTGGACGGCACCGTCGCCGACGCCACCCTGCTGCAGGACGGCTTCCTGAAGACCGACGCCGGCAAGGGCTACGCATTCACCGGCCCGGCCTTCACCGACCCGAAATACTTCGGCGAAGGGATCGGCATTGCCGTGCGCAAGGGCGACAAGGAAAACCTCGAGCGCCTGAACGCCGCCATCGCGGCCATTCGCGCCAACGGCAAGTACAAGGCCATCCAGGACAAGTACTTCGACTTCGATATCTACGGTAAGTGATACCGGCGGCAAGCAAAGCCGTAATGGCTGCTGTCGAAATGGCGCAACACGGGAAAATCCCGGTTTGCGCCATTTTTTATCTGCCTGTTTGAGGACCACTGAACATGTTGAATGGCTACGGGGCCGTGATCCTCGAAGGCACCTGGCTGACGCTGCAGCTGGCATTGTCGTCGATGGCCCTGGCAATCGTCCTGGGCCTGCTTGGCGTGGCAATTCGCCTGTCGCCCCTGCGCTGGCTGGCCTGGCTGGGCGACCTGTACAGCACCGTGGTGCGCGGAATTCCCGACCTGGTGCTGATCCTGCTGATCTTCTATGGCGGCCAGGACCTGATCAACCGCATCGCGCCGCTGCTGGGCTTCGATGACTACATCGACCTCGACCCGATGGCGTCGGGCATCTTCACCCTCGGCTTCATCTTCGGCGCTTATCTGTCGGAAACCTTCCGCGGCGCGTTCATGGGGATTCCCAAGGGCCAGGCCGAGGCCGGCATGGCCTACGGCATGAGCCGTTTCCAGGTGTTCTGGCGCATCCAGGTGCCGCAGATGATCCGCCTGGCGATTCCCGGCTTCACCAACAACTGGCTGGTGCTGACCAAGGCCACCGCGCTGATCTCGGTGGTCGGCCTGCAGGACATGATGTTCAAGGCCAAGCAGGCGGCGGACGCGACCCGTGAACCGTTCACCTTCTACCTGGCGGTGGCGGCACTGTACCTGCTGATTACCAGCGTCTCGATGCTGGCGCTGCGCTGGCTGGAAAAACGCTACACCGTGGGTGTGAGGGCGGCCGAGCTATGATTTTCGATTACAACGTGGTCTGGGACAGCCTGCCGCTGTACTTCAGCGGCCTGCTGACCACCCTCAAGCTGCTGGGCATTGCGCTGTTCTTCGGCCTGCTGGCGGCCCTGCCGCTGGGTATCATGCGCGTCTCCAGGAACCGCTGGGTCAACCTGCCGGCCTGGCTGTACACCTACGTGATTCGCGGCACGCCGATGCTGGTGCAGCTGTTCCTGATCTACTACGGCCTGGCGCAGTTCGCCGTAGTGCGCGAGAGCTTCCTGTGGCCCTGGTTGTCCAGCGCGACGTTTTGCGCCTGCCTGGCGTTCGCCATCAATACCAGCGCCTACACCGCCGAAATCATCGCCGGCAGCCTCAAGGCCACCCCGGCGGGGGAGATCGAGGCGGCGCGGGCCATGGGCATGTCGCCAGTGACCTTGTACCGGCGCATCCTGCTACCCTCGGCGTTGCGTCGTGCGCTGCCGCAATACAGCAATGAAGTGATCATGATGCTGCAGACCACCAGCCTGGCCTCCATCGTCACCCTGATCGACATCACCGGCGCGGCGCGTACCGTCAATGCCCAGTACTACCTGCCTTTCGAGGCCTATATCACCGCAGGCGTCTTCTATCTGTGCCTGACTTTCATTCTCGTGCGGCTGTTCAGGTTGGCTGAACGCCGCTGGTTGGGGTATCTGGCCCCGAGGAAGGTCTGACATGCAACGTATCGATCATTCATTGCCCTGGAGCAGCCTGGGCACTTCGCGCCAGCTTTCGGTCTTCCGTTTCGGTGCCGGCGAGCGCAAGGCCTACATCCAGGCCAGCCTGCACGCCGATGAACTGCCGGGCATGCGCACCGCCTGGGAACTCAAGCAGCGCCTGGCGCAACTGGAGGCCCAGGGCGCGCTCAAGGGCACCGTCGAGCTGGTGCCGGTGGCCAACCCGCTGGGCCTGGGCCAACTGCTGCAAGGCGCGCACCAGGGGCGCTTCGAATTCGCCAGTGGGCGCAACTTCAACCGGGACTTCTTCGAGCTGAGCGAGCCGGTGGCGGCGCAGGTCGAGGGGCGCCTGGGCGACGACCCACGGGCCAATGTGCAGTTGATTCGCCAGGCCATGCGCGACGCGCTGGCCGCGCTGCCGGCCGCGCAAAGCGAGCTGGAAGGCTTGCAGCGCCTGCTGATCACCCATGCCTGCGATGCCGACGTGGTGCTCGACCTGCACTGTGACGCCGAAGCGGCGCTGCACATGTACGCCTTGCCGCAGCATTGGCCGCAGTGGCGCTCGCTGGCCGCCCACATGGGCATGAAGGTCGCGCTGCTGGCCGAGGACTCCGGCGGCAGTTCATTCGACGAAGCCTGCTCGCTGCCGTGGCTGCGCCTGTCGCGGATCTTCCCACAGGCGCAGATTCCGCTGGCCTGCCTGGCCACCACCCTGGAACTGGGCGGCCAGGCCGACACCCGCCGCGAGCAGGTGCAGGCGCACGCCGACGGCATCCTGGCGTTCCTTGCCGAGCAGGGCTTCATCGAAGGCGCCTGGCCACAGGCTGCCGGCCAGGCGTGCGAGGGCATGCCGTTCGAGGGTACCGAGCTGTTCTATGCACCGCATCCGGGCGTGGTGAGCTTCCTGCGTCAGCCGGGGGTATGGGTCGAGGAGGGCGAGCCGCTGTTCGAGGTCATCGACCCGTTGTCCGACCAGGCCAGCACCGTCTGTTCGACCACCGCTGGCGTGCTGTTCGCCGTCGAGCGGCTTCGCTACGCACAACCCGGTTTCTGGCTGGCCAAGGTGGCGGGGCGCACGGCGCGACGCCAGGGGCGCCTGCTCAGTGACTGACCGCTCTTTTCGGGAAAACCAGATGAACAAACTGCAAGTCCAGGATCTGCACAAGCGCTACGGCACCCACGAGGTGCTCAAGGGTGTGTCCCTGACCGCCCGGGCCGGTGATGTCATCAGCATCATCGGCTCCAGCGGCTCGGGCAAGAGCACCTTCCTGCGCTGCATCAACCTGCTCGAACAGCCGCACGCCGGCAAGATCCTGCTCAACGACGAGGAGCTGCGCCTGGTGCCGGGCAAGGACGGCGCCCTGCGCGCCGCTGACCCCAAGCAGTTGCAGCGCATGCGCTCGCGGCTGTCGATGGTGTTCCAGCACTTCAACCTGTGGGCGCACATGACCGCCCTGGAGAACGTCATCGAGGCGCCGATCCAGGTGTTGAGGGTGTCGCGCAAGGAGGCGATCGAGCGCGCCGAGCACTATCTGGCGCGGGTGGGCGTAGCGCATCGCAAGGACGCCTACCCGGGGCACATGTCCGGTGGCGAGCAGCAGCGCGTGGCCATCGCCCGTGCCTTGGCCATGGAGCCGGAGGTGATGCTGTTCGACGAGCCGACCTCGGCGCTGGATCCGGAGCTGGTCGGTGACGTGCTCAAGGTCATGCAGAGCCTGGCCCAGGAAGGCCGCACCATGGTGGTGGTCACCCATGAGATGGGCTTTGCCCGCGAGGTGTCCAACCAGTTGGTGTTCCTGCACCAGGGGCTGGTTCAGGAGCAGGGCGACCCCCGCGAGGTGCTGGCCAACCCCAGTTCCGAGCGCCTGCGCCAGTTCCTGTCGGGCAGTCTCAAGTAGTACCGCCCTGTGAAGGTGCTTTTTGCCGTTGAACAAGGCATGCTGCGTCAGGCCCGCGGGGCCGGCAGCGTCAGCGGGTGTGCCGCCAGCCAAGGTGGCTGTGGGTGCGGGTCTTATCAGTACTGGATGTCCGAATGACTGCCCATCGAATAGGTTTTCTCGTCTGGCCCGGCACCAGGGCCCTTACGCTGGCCCTGGCCGAGGAAGCCTTGAGCGTGGCCCAGAGGGTCCACCCCGAAGTGCGCTACGAAGCCGTGTTCCTGCAGGCCGAGGCGGCCGGCGCGGTGGCCGAGGAGGGCTGGCGCCTGCCGGGCGAGCCCTGGTCGCCTGCCGCGCTCGAGGGGCTGGGCAAGCTGTTTCTGCTGGCCGACGAGCCACCGGCGCCGGTTTCTGCCAGCCTGGGCAGCGCGCTCAAGTTCCTGGTGCGCAGCGGCTGCATGATTGGCGGCCTGTCGGCCGGGGTCTACCCGCTGGCGCAGCTGGGCCTGCTCGACGGCTACCGCGTGGCGGTGCACTGGCGCTGGCAGGATGATTTCAGCGAGCGCTTCCCCAAGGCCATCGCCACCAGCCACCTGTTCGACTGGGATCGCGACCGCCTTACGGCCTGTGGCGGCCTGTCGGTACTCGACCTGCTGCTGGCGGTGCTGTCCCGCGACCACGGCGCGGAACTGGCCGGTGCGGTGTCCGAAGAGCTGGTGGTCGAGCGCATTCGCGAAGGCGGCGAGCGCCAGCGCATTCCGTTGCAGAATCGCCTGGGGTCCAGCCACCCGAAGCTGACCCAGGCCGTGCTGCTGATGGAGGCGAACATCGAAGAACCGCTGACCACCGACGAGATCGCCCAGCATGTCTGCGTATCGCGCCGCCAGCTGGAGCGCATCTTCAAGCAGTACCTGAACCGCGTGCCCAGCCAGTATTACCTGGAGTTGCGCCTCAACAAGGCGCGGCAGATGCTGATGCAGACCAGCAAGTCGATCATCCAGATCGGCCTGTCGTGCGGCTTCTCGTCCGGCCCGCATTTTTCCAGCGCGTATCGCAACTTCTTTGGCGCCACCCCGCGCGAAGACCGCAACCAGCGACGCAGTAACAGCCCGTTCGAACTGTCCTCGGTGCCCGCTGAGCGCGGTTGAGCGCAACGGCAAGCCATAAGCCGCAGGTTGCAGGCAGGGATTGGCGCTCGTCGCCAGACTTCTTGCAGCTTGCAGCGCAAGCCCTGGCTGTTTTCAATTACCGGTTTGTGAAGCAATATGTCGCCTCTCTGAAAAACGGCCTGCGCTACTGCTCCTGAGCTGTAACAACTTGTCGCCTGCCAGCAAGGCCGGACAAAATGCAGTCCTTACAATTCTTTTCGATGCGCTTGCCAGTTCCAGGCGGGTGCTTCTCTCCAGGAGATTCTGATGTCCGTTGAGCATGCTGCGGTGCAACGCGCCGATTTCGACCAAGTCATGGTTCCCAACTATGCGCCGGCCGGGTTCATTCCCGTGCGTGGCGCCGGTTCGCGCGTATGGGACCAGGCGGGCCGTGAACTGGTGGATTTCGCCGGCGGCATTGCGGTGAATGCCCTGGGCCACTGCCATCCGGCGCTGGTTGGTGCGCTGACCGCCCAGGCCAACAACCTGTGGCATGTATCCAACGTGTTCACCAACGAACCGGCGCTGCGCCTGGCGCACAAGCTGGTCGACGCCACCTTCGCCGAGCGGGTGTTCTTCTGCAACTCCGGCGCCGAGGCCAACGAAGCGGCCTTCAAGCTGGCCCGCCGTGTCGCCCATGACCTGTACGGGCCGGAGAAGTACGAGATCATCGCTGCGCTGAACAGCTTCCATGGCCGTACCCTGTTCACCGTCAGCGTGGGTGGCCAGCCCAAGTATTCCGACGGCTTCGGGCCGAAGATCACCGGTATCAGCCATGTGCCGTACAACGACCTGGCTGCGCTGGAAGCGGCGATCAGCGACAAGACCTGCGCCGTAGTGCTGGAGCCGATCCAGGGCGAGGGCGGGGTGCTGCCCGGTGACCTGGCCTACCTGCAGGGCGCCCGCGCGCTGTGCGACCGCCACAACGCGCTGCTGGTCTTCGACGAAGTGCAGAGCGGCATGGGCCGTACCGGCAAGCTGTTCGCCTACCAGCACTATGGCGTGACGCCCGACATCCTTTCCAGCGCCAAGAGCATTGGCGGTGGCTTCCCGCTGGCGGCGATGCTGACCACCGAGAAGCTGGCCAAGCACCTTGCGGTCGGCGTTCACGGCACCACCTACGGCGGCAACCCGCTGGCCTGTGCGGTGGGCGAGGCGGTAATCGACATCGTCAATACCCCGCAGGTGCTCGAAGGCGTGGCCGCCAAGCACCAGCTGTTCCGCACCCGCCTGGAACGTATCGGTGAGCAGTACGGCGTGTTCAGCCAGGTGCGCGGCCTGGGTCTGCTGATCGGTGCGGTACTGAGCGATGCCTGGAAAGGCCGTGCCAAGGACATCTTCGCTGCTGCCGAGGCCGAGGACCTGATGATTCTGCAGGCCGGCCCGGACGTGGTGCGTTTCGCGCCGAGCCTGGTGATTCTTGATGCGGACATCGAGGAAGGCCTGGACCGCTTCGAGCGTGCCATCGCCAAACTGACTGCCTGATCCAGACCGCCGCGACCTGCCAGCTTCTGGCCGGTCGCGGTGCCCGTTTCCACTGCATGCCGGCTGTCGGCGTGCAGCCCTGACCGCGACACACGCTAAGGAGTGACGCCATGCTGGTGATGCGCCCTGCGCAAATGGCCGACCTGGCCGAGGTCCAGCGCCTCGCCGCCGACAGCCCGATCGGTGTCACCTCCCTGCCTGACGATGCAGGCCGCCTGGGTGACAAGATCGCCGCATCGGAGTCGTCCTTCGCCGCCGAAGTCAGCTTCAACGGTGAAGAAACCTATTTCTTCGTGCTGGAAGACAGCGAGACCGGGCGCCTGGTCGGTTGCTCCGGCATCGTCGCTTCGGCCGGGTATTCCGAGCCGTTCTACAGCTTTCGCAACGAGACCTTCGTCCACGCCTCCCGTGAACTGAAGATCCACAACAAGACCCACGTCCTGTCGCTGTGCCACGACCTGACGGGCAACAGCCTGCTGACCAGTTTCTATGTGATTCCCGAACTGGTCGGCACCGCCTGGTCGGAACTCAACTCCCGCGGGCGCCTGCTGTTCATCGCCAACCACCCGGAGCGCTTCGCCGATTCGCTGGTTACCGAGATCGTCGGCTACAGCGACGAGCATGGCGACTCGCCGTTCTGGGACTCCATCGGCCGGCACTTCTTCAATCTGAACTACGCCGACGCCGAACGCCTTTGCGGCCTGAAGAGCCGAACCTTCCTGGCCGAGCTGATGCCGCATTACCCCATTTACGTGCCGTTGCTGTCCGACGACGCGCAAGAGGCCATGGGGCAGGTGCACCCGCGTGCGCAGATCACCTTCGACATTCTCATGCGCGAAGGCTTCGAAACCGATCACTACATCGACATTTTCGACGGTGGACCGACCCTGCATGCGCGGGTCTCGGGCATTCGTTCCATTGCCCAGAGCCGCCTGGTGCCGGTGAAGATCCAGGCGGGTGAGGACGTACCGCGTGGCGGGCGCCTGTATCTGGTGGCCAATGACTTGCTGCAGGATTACCGTGCCGTGCTGCTGGAGCTGGACTGGGCGCCGGGTCGTCCGGTCACTCTCACCCAGGCAGCAGCGCTGGCCCTGGGGGTCGGGGAAGGCGCCAGTGTGCGCATCGTTTCGGTCTGACGGCCCAGGTCGCCAGGTTAGCCGGGCCCGCAGAGGGTCCGTTGAGGAGAAGAGATGATCGTTCGTTCCGTACGCAGCAGTGACCTGCCCGCGCTGATCGACCTGGCGCGCAGCACCGGCGCCGGCCTGACGACCCTGCCAGCCAATGAGCAGCGCCTGACCCACCGGGTCGGCTGGGCGGAAAAAAGCTTTCGCGGCGAGGCCGAGCGCGCCGACTCCGACTACCTGTTCGTTCTCGAGGACGACGATGGGCGGGTCATCGGCATTTCTGCCATCGCCGGTGCCGTGGGGCTGCGCGAGCCCTGGTACAACTACCGGGTGGGGCTGACGGTCAACGCTTCGCAGGAGCTGAACATCTACCGCGAGATTCCCACGCTGTTCCTGGCCAACGACCTGACCGGCAATTCCGAGCTGTGCTCGCTGTTCCTGCACGCCGATTCGCGCACAGGCCTCAATGGCCGTCTGCTGTCCAAGGCGCGCATGCTGTTCATCGCCGAATTCCCGCAGTTGTTCGGACCGAAGATCATCGCCGAGATGCGCGGCATCTCCGATGCTCATGGCCGTTCGCCATTCTGGGAAAGCCTGGGGCGGCACTTCTTCAAGATGGAATTCAGCCAGGCCGACTACCTGACCGGCGTGGGCAACAAGGCGTTCATCGCCGAGCTGATGCCCAAGTTTCCGCTGTACACCTGCTTCCTGTCCGATGATGCGCGCAACGTCATTGGCCGCGTGCACGCCGAGACCGAGCCGGCGCTGACCATGCTCAAGAGCGAAGGCTTCACCTACCAGGGCTATGTCGACATCTTCGACGCCGGGCCGGCCATCGAGTGCGAGACCAACAAGATTCGCGCCGTGCGCGACAGCCAGGCGCTGGTGCTGTCGATCGGCACCGCCGGTGACGAAGCGCCGCTGTACCTCATTCATAACCGCAAACGCGAAGACTGCCGCATTACCGTGGGGCGTGCGCGGTCGGTGGCCGGCACCCTGGTGGTCGACCCGGCCACGGCCCGGCGCCTGCGCATGGGGCCGGGTGACAACGTGCGCGCCGTGCCGCTGTCGGCGGGTGCCTGATGAACGGCCTGTACATCGACGGCGTCTGGTTGCAGGGGCAAGGCGAGGCCTTCGCTTCACGCAACCCGGTCAGCCAGCAGGTGGTCTGGTCCGGCCAGGCGGCCACGGCGGCGCAGGTGGACCAGGCGCTGCAGGCGGCACGTCGGGCCTTCGCCGGCTGGGCTGTGCGTCCGCTGCAGGCACGCATCGATCTGCTGCAGGCCTTTGCCGCTTGCCTGAAGCAGCGGGCCGATGAACTGGCCCGCCGTATCGGTGAGGAAACCGGCAAGCCGCTATGGGAAGCTGCGACCGAAGTCACCAGCATGATCAACAAGGTGGCCATTTCGATCCAGAGCTACGGCGAGCGTACCGGGGAGAAGAGCGGGCCGCTGGGCGATGCAACGGCGGTGCTGCGGCACAAGCCGCATGGCGTGGTGGCGGTGTTCGGCCCCTACAATTTTCCTGGCCACCTGCCCAACGGGCATATCGTCCCGGCGTTGCTGGCCGGCAATACCGTGGTGTTCAAGCCCAGCGAGCTGACCCCTGGCGTGGCCGAACTGACTCTGCAGTGCTGGGCCGAGGCCGGCCTGCCCGCCGGCGTACTCAACCTGCTGCAAGGTGGGCGCGACACCGGCAAGGCGCTGGCGGCGCACCCGGGTATCGATGGCCTGTTCTTCACCGGTTCCAGCCACACTGGCCAGGCCCTGCATCGCCAGTTCGGCGGCCAGCCGCAGAAGATCCTGGCCCTGGAAATGGGCGGCAATAACCCCCTGCTGGTCGATGAGGTGCAGGACGTCGATGCGGCGGTGTACACGGTGATCCAGTCGGCGTTTCTCTCTGCCGGCCAGCGCTGCACCTGCGCGCGTCGGCTACTGGTGCCGCGCGGCGCCTGGGGTGATGCCTTTCTGGCGCGTCTGGTGCAGGTCAGCGGCAGCTTGCGGGTGGGCGCCTTCGACAGCACGCCGGCGCCGTTCATGGGCGCGGTGATTTCCCTGGCAGCTGCCGAGGCGCTGCTGCAGGCCCAGGCGCAACTGCTTGCCGAGGGCGCCACGCCGCTGTTGGCCATGACCCGTATACAGGACGGCACCGCCTTGCTCAGCCCGGGCATCATCGATGTCACTGCCGTGGCTCAGCGCCCTGACCAGGAGCTGTTCGGCCCGTTGCTGCAAGTGATCCGCCACGCCGATTTCGCCTCGGCCATGGCCGAGGCCAACGCCACGCAGTACGGCCTGGCCGCCGGGCTGCTGTCCGACAGCGAGGCGTTGTACCGCGATTTTTGGCTGCAGAGCCGCGCCGGTATCGTCAACTGGAACAAACCCCTGACCGGTGCCGCCAGCAGTGCGCCGTTCGGTGGGGTAGGGGCGTCGGGCAATCACCGCGCCAGTGCCTATTACGCCGCCGACTACTGCGCCTGGCCGGTGGCGTCGCTGGAAAGCCCGGCGCTGGGCTTGCCGGCCAGCCTGTCGCCAGGCGTCTGCCTGGGCTGAGCCAGGCGTGTTGCAGCATAAGAAAACAGAGCCGTGGAGCCGTGCCGATGAAAACCCGTGAAGTCAATTTTGACGGCCTGGTAGGCCCGACCCACAACTATGGCGGCTTGTCCTACGGCAACGTCGCTTCGCAGAACAACGGCCAGCTCAGCTCCAACCCGCGCGAGGCTGCCTTGCAGGGCCTGGCGAAGATGAAGGCGCTGATGGACCTGGGCTTCACCCAGGGGGTCATCGCCCCACAGGAGCGCCCGGACGTCGCCAGCCTGCGCCGTCTGGGCTTTACCGGCAGCGACGCGCAGGTCATCGAGAAGGCGGCGCGCCAAGACATGCCGCTGCTGGCTGCCAGTTGCTCGGCTTCCAGCATGTGGGTGGCCAATGCCGCGACGGTCAGCCCCAGTGCCGACACCGGCGATGGCCGCGTGCATTTCACGGCCGCCAATCTCAACTGCAAGTACCACCGCAGCCTGGAGCACCCCACGACCAGCCGCCTGTTGCAGACGATGTTCAGTGACCCCCGTCACTTTGCCCATCACCCGGCATTGCCGGACGTCGCGCAGTTCGGTGACGAGGGCGCGGCGAACCACAGCCGCCTGTGCCGGGATCATGGCCAGCCGGGGGTGGAGTTCTTCGTCTACGGTCGCAGCGCCTTCGACACCCGCTATCCGGCCCCGCAGCGCTACCCGGCGCGCCAGACCCTGGAGGCCTCTCGCGCCGTGGCCCGCCTGCATGGCCTGAGCGACGACCGCGTAGTGTTCGCCCAGCAGAATCCGGCGGTGATCGACCAGGGGGTGTTCCACAACGACGTGATCGCCGTGGCCAACGCCCAGGTGCTGTTCCACCATGAAGACGCCTTCCTCAATGGGCCGGCGGTGCTGGGCGAGTTGCAGGACAAGCTGGCGCGGGTCGGCGCCAGCCTGCAGGCCATCGCCGTGCCGCGCGCCGAGGTTGGCGTCGAGGATGCGGTGCGCTCGTACCTGTTCAACAGCCAGCTACTCAGCCGTGACGACGGCTCCATGCTGCTGGTGGTGCCGCAGGAGTGCCAGGCCAACCAGAAGGTCTGGTGTTACCTGCAGGGCCTGCTGGCCAGCGGCGGGCCGATTCGTCAGGTACGGGTTTTCGATCTCAAGCAGAGCATGCGCAACGGGGGTGGCCCGGCCTGCCTGCGCCTGCGCGTGGCCCTCACCGAGGCGGAGCTGGCGGCAGTCAACCCGGCGGTGCTGCTTGACGATGCGCTCTACCAGGCGCTCACCGGTTGGGTGGTTCGGCATTACCGCGACCGCATGCATGAAGAGGACCTGGCCGACCCGCAATTGCTCATCGAATGCCGCACGGCATTGGACGAGCTGACGCAAATCCTTAAACTGGGCGCCGTTTATCCGTTTCAAACAGACTGACCTTCGCGGCGCAGCTGGCTGCGCCCGCCTTATCAAAATGCCTGGAGCACCGGAACATGAGCGACGCCCTGCAGTTGATCCTTGAAGACGCCGATGGCAGCACCCGCACGGTTTCCAGCTCGCGGCTGGCCGTGGTCTGGCAAGGCAAGGAAGTGTGGATCCAGCACGACGGCCGTGGCCAGCTGCTGATCGGGGTCGATGTCGAGGAAGGTGACACCGAATACGCCAACCTGCTGCTGCGGCCCCTGGCGACCAACCTGATGAGCCTTCAGTTGGAGATGGAACCCGCCGATCTTGAGGAAGAAGACGGTCACGTCCATGGACCGGACTGCAATCACTAAGACAGGGAAACGCCTATGCTGGCCCTCGGTAAGCTGCTTGACCTGACCCTAGCCGGCCGTGAGCCGGCGGAAAAGACTCAACTGACCGTCGGCGGCGTGCGTATGCGCTGGCTGGGCGAGGGCGCCTTGGAAGTGCGCCCACCCCAGGGCGGCGACAACGGCCTGGACCTGCTGCTGTCGGCCGGTATCCACGGTAACGAGACCGCGCCCATCGAGTTGCTCGACGAGCTGATTCGCGGCATCGCCCGGGGTGAACTCAAGCCCCGCGCGCGCATTCTCTTTCTGTTCGGCAATCCCGAGGCGATGCGTCGCGGGGTGCGGTATGTCGAACAGGACGTCAACCGCTTGTTCAATGGCCTGCATGAACAGAGCGGCGGTGTCGAGGCGTTGCGCGCCTGTGAGCTGGAGCGCCTGGCCGCCAGCTTTTTCAGCCTGGCGGAGCGCTACCGCCTGCACTATGACCTGCATACCGCCCTGCGTGGTTCGAAGATCGAGCAGTTCGCCCTGTGCCCCTTCAAGGAAGGCCGACCCACCTCCCGCCACGAGCTGGCCTGTCTGCGAGCGGCCGGCATCCGCGCGGCGCTGCTGCAAAGCAAGCCTTCGTCGGTGTTCAGCGCCTATACCCGTGACAAGCTGGATGCCGAAGCCTTCACCCTGGAACTGGGCAAGGCCCGGCCGTTCGGGCAGAACCAGCAGGTCGACCTGTCGGCATTGCGCACGCGGCTGGTCCAGATGATCGAAGGGCGTGAGCCGGAGAACGAGGATGACAGCCTGGAGGGCCTGCAGCTGTTCAGCGTCGCCCAGGAACTGATCAAGCGAAGCGATAGCTTCGTGCTGCATCTGGCCGGTGATGTGGAGAACTTCTCCGAACTGGAAAAAGGCTTTCTGTTGGCCGAGGACGGCGCCACGCGCTGGGTGGTGGAGCAGGAAGGCACGCGGATCATCTTCCCCAACCCTCGGGTCGCCAACGGGTTGCGGGCGGGGATCCTGATTGTCCCGGCAGGCGAGGATGCCCTGCAGGCGCGGGTCACGCCTGCAGGGTGATGCCGATCAGCTGGCCGCTTTCTGCGGGGTGCTGAGGTGGTGCAGCTGGCGGACCTTGGCCAGGGTGTCGGCGCAGGTGCGCGCGGCTTCCTGGCCCTTGTGCACGAAGTGCTCGAAGAAGAATTTCTGGTGCTCTTCGCCGGCGTGGAAGTGGTGCGGGGTGAGCACCACCGAGAATACCGGGGTGCGGGTTTCCAGCTGCACCTGCATCAGGCCGCTGATCACCGACTGGGCCACGAACTCATGGCGGTAGATACCGCCGTCGACCACCAGGCCTGCCGCGACGATGCCGGCGTAGCGGCCGCTTTCGGCCAGCAGCTTGGCATGCAGCGGGATTTCGAAGGCACCGCCGACCTCGAAGAAGTCGATGTCCTGCTCGCTGTAGCCCAGACGGGTGATTTCCGCGACGAAGCCCTGGCGGCTCTGGTCGACGATTTCCTTGTGCCAGCAGGCCTGGATGAAGGCGATGCGCTCGCCGGCGTGGCTCTTGCTGCCGATGGAAGTGGGTTGCACGTGTTCTGACTCCTGTTTATGAATAAAACAGGGCGTTTGGATCGAAGGGGATACTGGCTGCGTAGGAAAACATCTAGGGCCTGCGGCCTTCGCGGAAGCTTTTCCGTATACGATCGACACATCCCGTTCTCTCTTCATCCGGACTATGACCGTCGGCCCCGGAATCGCACCGGGTCTGCTGACCTTCAGGCACGGGTGCCTGAAGCGCTCGCGGGCTAGGCGCGTTGCGCCATTACCGCCGGTGGGGACTTGCACCCCGCCCTGAGAACGTTGCCGGCCCTTTTGACGGGCGGCGCAGGTTTTTTATCACAGTTGCGGACAACATGCTTGGACACTTTGGTAGGGTGTCCAGTCATTTGCTTATAAGCAGTCAGTTCAGGGAGTCTGACAGTGATCGATTTGCGCAGCGATACCGTGACCCAGCCCACTGCCGGCATGCTCCAGGCCATGACCCGGGCACCGCTGGGTGACGATGTGTACGGCGAAGATCCGACGGTCAATCGCCTGCAGGCGGTACTGGCCGAGCGCCTGGGTTTCGAGGCGGCGCTGTTCGTGCCGTCCGGCACCATGAGCAACCTGCTCGGGCTGATGGCGCATTGCGAGCGCGGTGACGAATACATCGTCGGCCAGCAGGCCCACACGTACAAGTACGAGGGCGGCGGTGCTGCCGTGCTCGGCTCGATCCAGCCGCAGCCGCTGGATCACCAGGCCGATGGCTCGCTGGACCTGGAGCAGGTGCGAGCGGCGATCAAGCCCGATGACTTCCACTTCGCCCGTACCCGCCTGCTGGCCCTGGAAAACACCATGCAGGGCAAAGTGTTGCCGCTGGAATACCTGGCTGCAGCCCGACAGCTGACTCACGAACAGGGCCTGGGCCATTACCTCGACGGCGCGCGGCTGTACAACGCAGCGGTGAAACTGAGCGTCGAAGCACAGCAGATCACCCGGCATTTCGACTCGGTTTCAGTATGTCTGTCCAAGGGGCTGGGCGCGCCGGTCGGGTCGGTGCTATGCGGCAGCCGCGAACTGATTGGCAAGGCGGCGCGGCTGCGCAAGATGCTCGGCGGCGGGATGCGCCAGGCCGGGGTGCTGGCTGCGGCCGGGCTGTATGCCCTGGACCATCAGGTCGAGCGCCTGGCCGAGGATCATGCCGCTGCCCAGCGTCTGGGCGAGGGGCTGCGTCGGCTGGGCTACGCCGTGGAGCCGGTGCAGACCAACATGGTCTACGTGCAGGCAGGCGAGCGGGTGGCCGCGCTCAAGGCCTTCTGCGCTGCGCGCGGGGTGGCCATCAATGCCGCGCCGCGCCTGCGCCTGGTTACACACCTGGACGTTTCGGCGGCACAGGTCGAGCAGGTGCTGGAAATCTTCGCCGCCTTCCTGAACACCTAGGCGACCGATAATCCAGTGAATCGTCTCTATCGTACAAACACACTGTACCGGGGACGCAACGCCTATATAATGCGGCCCTTTGCCGTCGTTACGTCATCGCGACGTTCGGATGGGCCTGGCTGCAGTCTCCGTGGAAGAACCAAATGAAAAGCGCAGAAATCCGTGAAGCCTTCCTGAGCTTCTTCGAAGAGCAAGGCCACACCCGTGTAGCCTCCAGCTCCCTGATCCCGGGCAACGACCCGACCCTGCTGTTCACCAACGCCGGCATGAACCAGTTCAAGGACTGCTTCCTGGGCCAGGAAAAACGTGCCTATACCCGCGCCGTGACCAGCCAGAAATGCGTGCGCGCCGGTGGCAAGCACAACGACCTGGAAAACGTCGGCTACACCGCCCGTCACCACACCTTCTTCGAAATGCTGGGCAACTTCAGCTTTGGTGACTACTTCAAGCGCGATGCCATCACCTTCGCCTGGACCTTCCTGACCTCCGAGAAGTGGCTGAACCTGCCCAAGGACAAGCTGTGGGTGACGGTCTACGCCACCGACGACGAGGCCTACGACATCTGGACCAAGGAAGTCGGTGTACCCGCCGAGCGTATGGTGCGCATCGGTGACAACAAGGGCGCTCCGTACGCTTCCGACAACTTCTGGACCATGGGCGATACCGGCCCGTGCGGCCCATGCACCGAGATCTTCTTCGACCACGGTCCGGACATCTGGGGTGGCCCGCCCGGCTCGCCCGAGGAAGACGGCGACCGCTACATCGAGATCTGGAACAACGTCTTCATGCAGTTCAACCGCACCGCCGATGGCGTCCTGCATCCGCTGCCAGCGCCGTCGGTCGACACCGGCATGGGGCTGGAGCGAGTCAGTGCGGTGCTGCAGCACGTGCACTCCAACTACGAGATCGACCTGTTCCAGAACCTGCTGGCGGCCTCGGCGCAAGCCATCGGCTGTGGCAATGAGGGCCAGGCGTCGCTGAAAGTGGTGGCCGACCATATCCGTTCCTGCGGCTTCCTGATCGCTGATGGCGTACTGCCGTCCAACGAAGGTCGTGGCTACGTGCTGCGCCGCATCATTCGTCGCGCCTGCCGCCACGGCAACAAGCTGGGCGCCAAGGGCAGTTTCTTCCACAAGATCGTCGCCGCACTGGTCGCCGAGATGGGCCAGGCCTATCCGGAGCTGGTGCAGCAGCAAGCGCACATCGAGCGCGTGCTCAAGGCCGAGGAAGAGCAGTTCGCCAAGACCCTCGACCAGGGCCTGAAGATCCTCGAGCAGGATCTGGCCGAGCTGAAAGGCAGCGTGGTGCCGGGCGAAGTCATCTTCAAGCTGTACGACACCTACGGCTTCCCGATGGACCTCACCGGGGACATCGCCCGTGAGCGCGAGCTGACCCTCGACGAGGCCGGCTTCGAGCGCGAGATGGAAGCCCAGCGTGAGCGCGCTCGTTCTGCCAGTGCCTTCGGCATGGACTACAACAGCCTGGTCAAGGTCGACGTAGCCACCGAGTTCACCGGTTACGCCGCGACCAGCGGTGCGGCCAAGGTGGTGGCGCTGTACAAGGACGGCCAGTCGGTCAGCCAGCTGAACGAAGGCGAGGAGGGCGTCGTGGTGCTCGACACCACGCCCTTCTATGCCGAGTCCGGTGGCCAGATCGGCGACAGCGGCTACCTGCAGGCCGGCGCCGTGCGCTTCGACGTGCGTGACACCACCAAGACCGGCGGCGCCTTCCTGCACCACGGCGTCGTCGCCGCAGGCAGCCTTAGCGTCGGCACCGAAGTGCAGACCCAGGTGGCAGCCGAAGTACGCCAGGCCACTTCGCTGAACCACTCGGCCACCCACCTGTTGCACGAGGCCCTGCGCCGCGTGCTGGGCGACCACGTGCAGCAGAAGGGCTCGCTGGTCGACAGCCAGCGCCTGCGTTTCGACTTCAGCCACTTCGAGGCGATCAAGCCCGAGCAGCTGCGTGCCCTGGAAGACATGGTCAATGCCGAGGTGCGCAAGAACACCCCGGTACAGACCGAACTCACCGACATCGAGACCGCCAAGGCCAAAGGCGCCATGGCCCTGTTCGGTGAGAAGTACGGCGACACCGTGCGCGTACTGACCATGGGCGGTGACTTCTCCGTCGAGCTGTGCGGCGGTATCCATGCCGAACGCACCGGCGACATCGCGCTGTTCAAGATCGTCAGCGAAGGCGGCGTGGCCTCCGGCGTGCGGCGTATCGAGGCGGTGACCGGCGAAGCCGCGCTGAACTGGGTCAATGCGGCCGAAGATCAGCTCAAGGAAGCGGCCAGCCTGATCAAGGGCAACCGCGACAACCTGCTGGACAAGCTGTCGGCGGTGCTCGAGCGCAACCGCCAGCTGGAAAAACAACTGGAACAATTGCAGGCCAAGGCGGCCAGCGCAGCGGGCGACGATCTGTCGGGCCAGGCGCTGGATGTCAAGGGTGTGAAGGTCCTGGCCGCGCGCCTGGATGGTCAGGACGGCAAGGCGCTGCTGGCGCTGGTCGACCAGTTGAAGAACAAGCTCGGCCGCGCAGTGATCCTGCTCGGCGGGGTTCAGGAAGACAAGGTCGTACTGGTCGCAGGCGTGACCAAGGACCTGACTGGCCAACTCAAAGCCGGTGATCTGATGAAGCAGGCCGCCGCTGCCGTAGGTGGCAAGGGCGGTGGCCGTCCCGACATGGCCCAGGGTGGCGGTGTCGATGCCAGCGCTCTCGATGCGGCGCTGGCACTGACCATTCCTTTCGTGGAACAGGGTATCTGATCCGTGGCGCCGGGCCCGCTGCCTGTCGGCAGGCCCGGTGCGGATCTGAATGTTTAACGGGTGCCCTTTACAGGGCTCTGAGGCGGCTTTGAGATGGCTTTGATCGTACAGAAATTTGGCGGCACCTCCGTCGGTTCCATCGAGCGTATCGAGCAGGTGGCCGAAAAGGTAAAGAAATTCCGCGAGGGCGGTGACGACCTGGTGGTCGTTCTGTCGGCCATGAGCGGTGAGACCAACCGTCTGATCGAGCTGGCCAAGCAGATCACCGATCAGCCAGTGCCACGCGAGCTGGACGTGATCGTCTCCACCGGCGAGCAGGTGACCATCGGCCTGCTGGCCATGGCGCTGATCAAGCGGGGCGTCCCGGCGGTGTCCTACACCGGCAACCAGGTGCGCATCCTCACCGACAGCGCGCACACCAAGGCGCGCATCCTGGACATCGACGACCAGAAGATCCGCGCCGACCTGAAAGCCGGTCGGGTGGTCGTGGTCGCCGGCTTCCAGGGGGTCGACGAGAGCGGCAACATCACCACACTGGGCCGTGGCGGCTCGGACACCACCGGTGTAGCCCTGGCGGCGGCCCTGAAGGCCGATGAATGCCAGATCTACACCGATGTGGACGGTGTCTACACCACCGACCCGCGTGTCGTGCAGCAGGCCCGTCGCCTGGAGAAGATCACCTTCGAAGAGATGCTGGAAATGGCCAGCCTCGGTTCCAAGGTGCTGCAGATCCGCTCGGTGGAGTTCGCCGGCAAGTACAACGTCCCGCTGCGCGTCCTGCACAGCTTCAAGGAGGGTCCAGGCACCCTCATTACCATTGATGAAGAGGAATCCATGGAACAGCCGATCATTTCCGGCATCGCCTTCAACCGCGATGAAGCCAAGCTGACGATCCGTGGTGTGCCGGACACTCCGGGCGTGGCCTTCAAGATTCTCGGCCCGGTGAGTGCCGCGAACATCGAAGTCGACATGATCGTGCAGAATGTCTCGCACGATAACACCACGGACTTCACCTTCACCGTGCACCGCAACGACTACCAGTCTGCCCTGCAGATCCTGGAGAACATCGCGCGTGACATCGGTGCTCGCGAAGCCGGTGGCGACACCAAGATCGCCAAGGTGTCCATCGTCGGCGTCGGCATGCGCTCGCACGCCGGTGTCGCCAGCCGCATGTTCGAAGCGCTGGCCAAGGAAAGCATCAACATCCAGATGATCTCGACTTCGGAAATCAAGGTGTCCGTCGTGATCGAAGAGAAGTACCTGGAGCTGGCCGTGCGCGCACTGCACACAGCCTTCGAACTGGACGCTCCTCGCCAGGGAGAATGAGTCATTTTGTGCCAAGGCGCGGATAATCCGCGCCTTTTGTTTTCTGATCTGCGCACAAAGACTGTTCTTTTCGTTGCGTTAGTCAATACTCAGGCTTGGCTGGTGGCCATTCGGTCTCCGGCTCGTGCCTCGTGGTTTTTCAGACTGTTGTCCCTGAATGTATTGCGTGAGGAGGTAGGTAATGCTGATTCTGACTCGTCGGTGCGCAGAGAGCCTGATCATTGGTGATGGCGAAATCACCGTGACGGTGCTGGGCGTCAAGGGTAACCAGGTACGCATCGGTGTGAACGCGCCCAAGGAAGTCGCGGTTCACCGCGAGGAAATCTACCTGCGTATCAAGAAAGAGAAGGATGAGGAACCAAGCCATTAATTTATTTGGAATTTTTGTTTGCAAACGGGAAAAAGCGTAGTTATTATACGCCCCGTGTTGCGGAGAGCTGGCCGAGTGGCCGAAGGCGCTCCCCTGCTAAGGGAGTACACCTCAAAAGGGTGTCGGGGGTTCGAATCCCCCGTTCTCCGCCATTATTCAAGGCTCGTTGAACGTGGCTTTCCGGTAAAGAAAGCGCTTTACAAATCGATTCGACGACCTAAAATGCGCAACACCCAAATACGCACTCGTAGCTCAGCTGGATAGAGTACTCGGCTACGAACCGAGCGGTCACAGGTTCGAATCCTGTCGAGTGCGCCATTTCAAGATCCTTAGCTGTCATCGGCAAGCCGTATGAAGGTTGGGTGATCTGATACAACCAGCGGTAGGTCTGGTATAAAACCTCCATACGCACTCGTAGCTCAGCTGGATAGAGTACTCGGCTACGAACCGAGCGGTCACAGGTTCGAATCCTGTCGAGTGCGCCATATAGGGAAAGCCCATGTCGAAAGACATGGGCTTTCTGCTTTCTGCCGGACTGGTTCTGTAATGGCTGGCAGGCCGTTGAATTCAAAAAGTTTTTGCATGCGGCAGGCGAGGCGATTATCATACGCGCCTTGTTGCGGAGAGCTGGCCGAGTGGCCGAAGGCGCTCCCCTGCTAAGGGAGTACACCTCAAAAGGGTGTCGGGGGTTCGAATCCCCCGTTCTCCGCCATAACACGCACTCGTAGCTCAGCTGGATAGAGTACTCGGCTACGAACCGAGCGGTCACAGGTTCGAATCCTGTCGAGTGCGCCATACCTGACAAGCCCGTATCAAACGATACGGGCTTTGTCTTTTTGCCAGTGCTGAATTTCAGAAGTTGTCTTTCTTCGCATAAGTGATTGAATTATTTGAAAAAAGATCTTTACAAGCTACTGAATTAGCCTATAATGCGCCCCACGAAACGCACTCGTAGCTCAGCTGGATAGAGTACTCGGCTACGAACCGAGCGGTCACAGGTTCGAATCCTGTCGAGTGCGCCATACGTCAAAAAGCCCGTATCGCCTGATACGGGCTTTTTGTTTTGCGTTTCATTTACCTTTCACGCAGCCTTGCGGGTCGAAACTGACCTGATTGCTGCGGCCATTCTTCTGCGCATAGTGATAGCGCAGCTCACCATTGCGCTGGGTGATCCGGTCTGGGCGCCCCAGCAGATTCTCGACATCGCTGCGGGTCATGCCAGGTGGTGTGCGCCGATCGATGATCGCCAGGCGCCGCTGCTCGGGGCTCAGGCGATTGCCGCAGCCGTCGTCGCGCTGTCCGACGACCACGATCTCCTTTTGCCGCTTCGACGGATAGGCGTCGTAGCGCTCGGGCAGCTGTTCGGGTGTCACGCTGCCGGGCAATGGGTTATAGGCATCCACCGTGCGCGAAGCCTGCCGGCCGTCGCAGCCCAGCGAGGTGAAGGTAACGTGCCCGGCGGCATCTTCGCAGCGCTGGATGGTGCCGGCATGGCCGGTGACGGGCAGGCAGAGCAGGGTGCTCAGCAGGGCGGGGTGCATAAGGTGGCGCATCGTCGAGTCCTCCATGGCGATCGGCGCGTCCAGCCTAGATTCGAACAGGGGCGTCGGCGAGCGTGTTTTCTTGGCTGGATGTGACGTCGTAGCAATACTGACTCGTACGATTGTTAGCTTTGTGCTGCAAGCATCTGTTCTTGCCCGAATTTTCACACGTGCTATCCGGTCAAAGCGGTGTATCATTGCGCCCGTCAGCCCCGCCGGGGCTTGTGGAATACCTCCATGGACTTACCCAGTAGTTACTTGACACCCGTTTTCAGCAATCTAGCTCTACCTGATTGATCTCCCGGCGTGCCCCGCTGCTGGGAGTGGAGTTCGCCTATGACCGAAAGAGAAGTAAAGAAAACGCAGGAAAGCCTGCAGGACCGCCTGGCCCAGGTCGTTGACCTGCTGCATCGCCAGCGCCTGGTCGAAGACCTGACCCACCGTCAGGAGGGCCAGCACCAGGATCGTGTGGAAAACCTGGTTCACCGGCAGAACCTGGTCGAGCTGCAGCGCAAGCTCGATGACCTGCACTCCGCCGACGTCGCCTATATTCTCGAAGCTCTGCCGCTGGAAGACCGTCTGACCGTCTGGCAGCTGGTCAAGGCCGAGCGCGATGGCGATATTCTCCTGGAAGTATCCGACGCGGTCCGGGAAACCCTGATCGCCGACATGGATGACCACGAGCTGCTGGCGGCGGCCAAGGAAATGGACGCCGACGAACTGGCGGACCTGGCCCCCGAGCTGCCTCGCGACGTCGTCCATGAGCTCATGGAAGCCCTGGACGTCCAGCAACGCGAGCGTGTGCGCTCGGCATTGTCCTATGACGAGGAACAGGTCGGCGCCCTGATGGACTTCCAGATGGTCACCATCCGTGAGGATGTGAGCCTGGAAGTGGTCTTGCGTTACCTGCGTCGCCTCAAGGAACTGCCCAGCCATACCGACAAGCTGTTCGTGGTCGACCATGATGGCGTGCTCAAAGGCGTGCTGCCGATCAAGCGCCTGCTGGTCAACGACCCCGACAAGCAGGTGGCCGAGGTCATGGCCGATGATCCGGTGACGTTCCATCCCGAAGAGGACGCCTACGATGCGGCCCAGGCGTTCGAGCGTTACGACCTGATTTCCTCGCCTGTCGTCGACAAGAACGGCAAGCTCATCGGCCGTCTTACCATCGACGAGATGGTCGACCTGATTCGTGAAGAAAGCGAAAGCGAAGTGCGCAGCATGGCCGGTCTGCGTGAGGACGAAGATATCTTCGCCTCGGTGTGGCGCTCACTGCGTAACCGTTGGTCCTGGCTGGCGATCAACCTGATCACCGCCTTCCTGGCTTCGCGGGTGATCGGCCTGTTCGAAGGTTCCATCGAAAAGCTGGTGGCACTGGCGGCCCTGATGCCTATCGTGGCGGGCATAGGTGGCAACTCGGGCAACCAGACCATCACCATGATTGTCCGGGCCATGGCCCTGGACCAGGTCAACACGGGGAATACCGCGCGGCTGTTGCGCAAGGAACTGGTCGTGGCGCTGCTCAATGGCCTGATCTGGGGCGGAGTGATCGGCGCCGTGGCCTATGTGCTGTACGACAGCTGGTCGCTGGGCGTGGTGATGACCGCGGCGATGACCCTCAATCTGCTGCTGGCGGCCTTCATGGGCGTCATCATCCCGATGGGGCTGGCGCGGGTTGGCAAGGACCCGGCCATGGGTGCCAGTGTGATGATCACGGCGATGACCGACAGCGGCGGCTTTTTCATCTTCCTCGGATTGGCCACTGTCTTTCTGCTTTGACGTGCTGATTGGTCGACATAAAAAAACCGCCTTAATTGGCGGTTTTTTATTGAAGCTGATTCTTACAACAATAAAAGAAAAGGACTACAAGAAAAAAGCCAGCACTAGGCTGGCTCCAGGTACTGCTTGCCGCTTACGACTCTTCGGTCGCAAGTTCGGTATCGTGAGCGATCAACGACACCAAGGCGTTCTGTTGACGATGGGAAAGTTGACGGAAACGTTGAAGCAGCTCGCGCTCATTCAGGGTCAGCTCAGGGCTGTCGATGCGTACCGCCGGCTCATCGCCGAAGGCCGCTTCCTGCAGCAGACTCTGTTCAAGCCGCGCGATGATTTCCGAGTTCATGCTGCGGTGGTGGTTTTTAGCTACCTCTTGGACACGGTTACGCATGCCATCAGGTAGGCGGACGACGAACTTGTCAGCCGTACGGCTGGAATAAGTAGCCTGTTTCATAGGGCTCATATATTTAACCGGTTAGTTCAGGGAAAGCGGTTCTAGCAAGTGGCCGCAAGTTGTCTTTGTGTGACAGCACTTTTGGCTAAATGTTCAACCGCGCTATCAAGGGGTCAGCATCATGCCCCAAGACGCCGGATCTTTGGCGCCAAATCTGTGACAAATATTGACTCAGATAAAGGCGTATGGCCAGCACCAATTATCAGAATTGCGAAGGAATTTGCATAGGGCCGATTCCATGCTCCGACAGGATGCCGATCGCCTGACTGCTTTTTGCCATCATGGCTATCTGTATTCAGAGCGTAGAAGGTTACGGCGTGGAATACGAACCTGCTCCGACAAACGTACGTAGCAAGCGGGGAAGGGGGGGCGTCAGCGACGGCTACCGGCAGATGCCTGCACGCCGTACGACCGCCGACTGAAGGGGTGAGTCGTCTGGGTCTAGCGCAGAACAGGATCGAACTTGATGCGCCGGCCCACGACCAGCGCGCCGACGAACAGGCTGGCGAATACGCCGACGGCTATCTTGGCCATCAGGTTGCCTTCTACGGCCTGAGCGGGCAGCAGCAGATCGACGGCAACGGACATCACGGTAAGGATCAGGAACGACAGTGCGGATTTGGACATGGCGACTCTCTCGTTGATCAAGGTTCTACGAGGCGTTTCAGAATACCCAGCGTTGTGTCGCACTGCCGGTCGCCTGGGGCATCTGTTGCGCGTCATTGGTCAGCATAGCCGGGTTGGCAGGTCTTTCCGCCATGATCGCCAGTTGAGGAACCTGGTGCACACCGGTCTGCACCTGAACCTGTTGCACGGGCTGAGCGGGACTTTGCAGAAAATGAAAGGCCACCAGAGCAACCAGGGTCGCGGCGTTCAGTGTGGTGAGGATCATGTTCATTTTCTTGTCCCTGCCCGGAAATGAGAAAGAAAGGGTGTATTGGCAGATAGACATATTGCAGTCTGCATGCCAAATCAAAATCCATAAAAAAACCTTTGAAATCAACAGCTTGAATTGTTTAAGCGGCAGGTGGCTCATGCGTTTTGCAATAATGGCCTTTTGCTGAATTGCAATTTGCACGATCCCTGATGGAACCAAAGCGAAATGCATGGGTCAGGCCCTTGCCGCTGGCCTTGCATCGCGCGGGGAAAGAGCCTAAGCCTCAGGCAGGCCTGAACCTTTTGCTAAATGCTTGTTTTTGCGTAGAATGCCCAGCACCTGATGCCTCGCATCGGGCCTTCTTGCGTTGCGTCCTCTTAGTTCAATGGATAGAACGAGCCCCTCCTAAGGGCTAGATGCAGGTTCGATTCCTGCAGGGGACACATCCTCTCTTCCTGATCCATCCTTCAGGTTTCCCAAGGCCGTTGCCTTGGCTCATCGACCTTCCTGCGTATCGACCTTCCTGTAGGCCAGCCCTGCCGTTCATGCGTCGACCGCCTGGCTGATTCACGGAACGATTTTCGCGGCGTTTTTTCCACTGCATGCAGGCCAATGACTGGCCACGGAGAATAGCCATGATGTCGCAACTTGAATTACGCCAGATCATTGAATCCGGCTTTCTGCCTACCCGTTGCGTATGCAGCATCGGTGTCAATCACCTGATGACGATCAGCCTTTACCACCCCGATCGCGTGCAACCGGCGTTCGTGGCCCATAACCTGAATGCGGCCGAGTTGACGACCTCCCGCGCCATCTCCAGCCTGGTGCACGAACTCAGGCAGGAATATTCGCGACAGGCCAAAAACATCATGGAGGAGCGTCATCAGCGCCAGGTGTCTGCCTGACTTCAAGCGCGTGGTCCCGGCTGCCGGTCGGGACCGCAGATTCAAAAGCGTTCGCCCAGCTCGGTGGTCAGCAGCATGTGTTCGAAGCGCTCTAGGAAGAGGGCTTCGGCCTGGGTATGTTTCTGCTCCCGATTCCACAACAGATAGACATTCACATCGCTGACGCCATCCCCCGGCGGCAGGCGCCACATCTTGCCGGCCTGCACATCGGCCGCGACGATGTGCTCGGGCAGGCAGCCAATGCCGAACCCGCAATCCACCAGGCGCAGAATTTCGTCCAGGCTGGCCGATGAGGCCACGATCCGCCCGGTAAAGCCCTGCTGGTCGCGAAACACGGTCAGCGGCGACAGATTCCCGCCCAACTGGTCGCTGGTGAAACTCACGAAGTTCTCGCTTTGCAGGTCTGCCAGATTGAGGTGCTTGCGACCGAACAGCCGGTGTCTGCGACCGCAGAAGAAGGCGTAGCGCTGTTGCAGCACCAACCGCTGTTCCAGGCGCGGCTGCGGCGTACGGCACAGGCTCAGGCCGAACGAGGCGGTTTTCTGCAGCAGTGCGCTGATCACGTCCGAGCTGCGCAGCACGTCCACTTCCAGTTCGACCTGGGGATAGTCCTGATGGAAGCGGGCCAGGAAGTCGTCGTAGCAGCGTGACTGAATACGGCTGATGCTCAGCAGATGCACCCTGCCAGTCACCGTCTCGGCGGGCTCTTCCAGGGCCGGGCCCAGGCGTGACACCGTGCCGTAAAGCTCGGCAGCGATCTGCAGGACCTCCTGGCCAGCACTCGACAGGCTGATACGTGGACCACGGCGGATCACCAGCGACACCTGCAACTGTTCTTCAAGCCTTTTCAGCGCCTGGCTGATGGCCGGCTGGCTCAAGTGAAGGCGCGCGGCCGCGCGGCTCAGGCTGCCTTCCTGGCCGATCACCAGGAAAGTGCGTAGCAGGTTCCAGTCCAGGCGGTCGTTGAGAAAACGCCGAGCTTCGGGGGAGCGCAGGCCAGAGGAGGGAACGGTCATTATTGTCGCTGCTTATACTGAACTATTCGGATTAGAAGCTTTGCCTAGCATAGGCATTGGCGCATGATCCAGCAACGCACCGTCAGAGTGCCCATGCCTTGCCGCACCACCGCTTTTTCTCCTGCCTATAACAACGACCCTTCAGGAGCCTGCGAAGATGAGCCAGACCTCAACGCCCAGACGCGCCGCCGCAGCTGCCTTTATCGGCACCACCATCGAGTTCTACGACTTTTATATCTACGCCTTCGCGGCCGCACTGGTGCTCGGGCAACTGTTCTTTCCCAGCGACAACCCGACGCTCAGCACCATGGCCGCGTTCGGCAGCTTTGCCGTGGGGTTCATCGCCCGCCCGTTTGCCGGCATGGTGTTCGGCCATCTGGGCGACCGCCTGGGACGCAAGAAGATGCTGCTGTTCACCATGGCGCTGATGGGCCTGGCGACGACGTGCATCGGTTTGTTGCCAACCTATGCCCAGGCCGGGATCTGGGGGCCGGCGGGGCTGGTGCTGCTGCGCCTGCTGCAAGGCATTTCGGTCGGTGGCGAGTGGGGCGGTGCGGTGTTGATGGCCAGCGAGCACGCGCCCAAGGGGCGCAAGGTGTTCTTCGCTTCATTCGCCCAGTGGGGCAGTCCGGCCGGTCTGCTGCTGGCGCTGATCGCCTTTCGCGTGATCAGTGAGATGGACCAGGAAGCGTTGCTCAGCTGGGGCTGGCGCATTCCGTTTCTGCTCAGCGGGGTGTTGATGATGGTCGGCCTGGCCATTCGCTTCGGCGTGCCGGAGTCGCCGGAGTTCACCGAGGTGCGTGAGCGTGACAAGACGGCGCGCTTTCCGGTAATGGAGGTGCTGCGTGGCTACTGGAAACAGATCCTGTTTGCGGCGTCGGCGGTCACCATCGGTTCGGCGGGGTTCTTCTTCACCAACACCTTCATGATTACCTACGTGACCCAGTACCTGGGCATTGCCAAGACCACCATCCTCGATTGCCTGTTCGTTGTCACGGTCCTGCAATTCATCTCGCAGCCCTGCTCGGCGCTGCTCTCCGAGCGGGTCGGCGAAGGGCGTTTCCTGAAGTGGGTGGCGGCGCTGTGCATACTGGCGCCTTATCCGATGTTCCTGCTGGTGCAGACCGGCAATCTGGTCTACATGACCGCCGGTATCGCCCTGGCCGTCGTGCTGCTGGCGGCCCTCTACGCCGTGATCGCCGGCTACATGGCCGAAGCCTTTCCGGCCCAGGTGCGCTATTCCGGCATTTCCATCGCCTACCAGCTCGGCAGCGCCGTGACCGGGGGCACCACTCCCATGCTTGGCACCTTCATCGCCGGTCAGTACACCGGCCAGTGGTGGCCATTGGCGATTTTCTTCAGCGTCCTGGCGCTGATGTCGCTGGTTGGCGTGCTCGGCCTGTCCCACCTGCGCGGCGCCGCTGCACCGCGTGTTGCCCTGTCTACCTCCGAAGGAGCTGCCTGATGACCCGGCCTACCGCCATGCCCGAAGCCGAATGGCAGGCCCGCTGCGACCTCGCGGCGCTGTACCGGCTGATTGCCTATTACCGCATGACCGACCTGATCGACACCCATATCACCCTGCGCGTACCGGGGCCGGAAGGGCATTTTCTGATCAATCGCTATGGCGTGGCCTTCGAGAAAATGCGCGCCAGCGACCTGGTACGCATCGACCTGAACGGCCAGGTGGTCGAGGCCGACTACAACCACGGGCCGGTGAATGCCGCCGGTTTCGTCATCCACTCGGCGATTCACGCGGCACGCCCCGACCTGCACTGCATCATCCACACCCATACCGCTGCCGGCATGGCGGTGGCGGCGCAGCGCGACGGCCTGCTGCCGCTGACCCAGCACGCGCTCAAGTTCTACGGCCGACTGGCTTATCACACCTATGAAGGCATCGCTCTGTCGCTGGATGAACGCGAGCGTCTGGTCTCCGATCTGGGCCGCTACAAGGCGATGATCCTGCGCAACCATGGCTTGCTCGCCGCCGGTGGCAGCGTGGCCGAAGCCTTCCACGAGATCTACTTCCTGGAGCGCGCCTGCCAGGCGCAGATCCAGGCCATGTCGGCCGGTGTGGCGCTGAACTTCCCGAGTGAAGAGGTGTGCCGACACACCGCCGAGCAGTTCGGCCGTGATGGCATCGACGGCATCATCGACCTGGCCTGGCGCGCGGCGCTGAGCCTGATCGAAGAACAACGCATGCAGTGGTGCAGCTGATCATGACGGCCATCGTATTGCTTTGCCAGGACCCGGCACTCGGCGATTGGCTGGCCGGCCTGTTCGCCCGTCACGCCCCGCACTTGCAGGTGTTGCGTGCGCATGAGCCGCAGGCGCGCCAGGCTCAGGTGGCGGTGTGCTGGTTCCCGCCGGCCGGCAGCCTGGCCGAGCTGCCGAACCTGCGCCTGATCCATTCGATCGGCGCAGGCGTCGATCACCTGGCCCAGTACCCGTCCCGCGACCCGCAGGTGCCGGTATGCCGGGTCGTCGATCCGGACCATATCCACGGCATGAGCGAGTACGTGCACTGGGGCGTGCTGCATTTCCATCGTGGTTTCGACCAGGTGCTGGCCGGGCGCGTCGACCAGCGCTGGCAGCGCCCGGTGCAGCGCCAGGCCCGGGATTATCGCGTGGGTGTCATGGGCCTGGGCGCCATTGGCGCTCCGGTCGCGCAGCGCCTGGCGACGGCAGGCTATGCGGTACGCGGTTGGGCCCGTGCGCCCCGGCACATCGACGGGGTGCAGAGCTTCGCCGGTAGTGAAGGGCGGGCGGCGTTTCTCGATGGGCTCGACCTGCTGGTCAACCTGCTGCCGCTCACCGCAGCGACCCATGGCCTGCTCGACCGGCAGGTCTTTGCCTGCCTGGCGCCTGGTGCGGCACTGATCAATGCCGGGCGTGGCCAGCACGTCAATGAAGCCGACCTGCAGGCCGCGCTGGCCGCCGGGCAGCTGCGCGGAGCCTTGCTGGATGTCTTCGAGCGTGAGCCGCTGCCCGCTGATGCCGCGCTGTGGCACACGCCGGGTGTGTGGGTAACACCGCACATGGCTTCGGCAGCTTCCGATGCCTGCATCGCCAGCCAGGTGGCCGCCAACGTCGGGCGGCTGGAAGCCGGGCTGGCACTGAACAACCGGGTCGATCCCGAACTGGGTTACTGAACGGCGGACCACACGTGCCGCCCTGCAAGACGAGGTCATGCATGAAAGCCTTTTTCCACCCCAAGCAACGCCTGCATCACCCGCGCTCCTACCTGTCCCGTGGGCAGATGCGCGAGCCTCAGGAAATCCCCGCACGCATCGACCCCTTGCTGGCGATGGTCGAGCGCCTGGGCTATCCGCTGGTCGAACCTGCCGACCAGGGCATTGCGCCGCTCGCCGCCGTACACAGCCAGGCTTATCTCGATTACCTGCGCAGTGCCTACCAGGAGTGGCACGCCGTGCCGGAAGACTGGGGCGACGAGGTGATGTCGAACATCTTCATCCGCGAGAACAATCCGCTGCGCGGCATCCTCGGCAAGACGGCACGCTATCTGGCCGATGGCAGCTGCCCGATTGGCGCCCACACCTGGGAAGCGGCCTACTGGTCCGCGCAGAGTTCCATCGCTGCAGCCCAGGCGGTCGCCGATGGAGAACCGGCGGCCTACGCCCTGTGCCGCCCGCCTGGCCATCATGCGCGGGCCGAGGCGGCGGGCGGCTTCTGCTTCCTCAACAACGCGGCGATTGCCGCACAGCAGCTCAGGTCGCGCTTCGCCAGGGTCGCGATTCTCGACACTGACATGCATCACGGCCAGGGCATCCAGGAAATCTTCTACGAGCGCGATGACGTGCTGTACGTGTCGATCCACGGTGACCCCACCAATTTCTACCCGGTGGTCGCCGGCTTCGATGACGAGCGCGGCCAAGGGCGTGGCGAGGGCTTCAACCTCAACCTGCCGATGCCCCACGGCGCCAGCGAAGAAGACTTCTTTGCGTGCCTGGCCCAGGCGGAAACCGCGCTGCGCGACTTCGCCCCCGAGGTGCTGGTGCTGTCACTGGGCTTCGACATCTACGAGAACGACCCGCAGTCCAAGGTCGCCGTCAGTCATGCCGGCTTCCAGCGGCTTGGTGAGCGCATTCGCGCGCTGGGCCTGCCGTGCGTCATCGTTCAGGAGGGCGGTTACGACATCGCCACCCTCGACGAGAACGCCCAGCGCTTCTTCAAGGGCCTGGCAGGTCACTGACCGAACGCCGACATGGTCGGGTGAGCGCGTTCAGGCTATCTTCTGCGACATGCCCGGTGTGAGCGACACAGGGAGATATCTGCCAGGAGAGCGAAATGAAGTCCGTCACCACCGCCATTGCGGCCACCCTCGCCATTGCGTGCATGGCGCAGGCGCACGCCGCCTCGGTATACAAGGGGTTGTTCACGGATGGTCAGTCCCGGGTGCTGATGACTCTGCAACTGGAACCGTCGGCCAAGCCCGGCGAGCGGGCGGGGCAACTGCGCATGGCCGAGCCGTGGATGTGCCAGCTGCAGCTGCGCGCGACGGACGGCTACGGCCAGGCGCGCCGTTACGTCTTTGCCGGTGTCGGCGCGGGACGTTGCGATCGCCTGTCGCAAGGCCACCTGAGCGTCGAAGTCGACGGTGACAATGCGGCCGTGCGGGTGTTCGACGCGAAGGGGGCCGAGCGCTACAGCGCCGACCTGATCGAGATCCGTTCCTGAGCGCCTGGTCCCGGCCCATCGGGCACCTTCAGCTCAGACAGCCTGGGCGCCACCTAGAGAGTCATCCACCGGCAGGGGGTTGGACACCCGACCGGGGGTGAGGATCACCTTGCGGCAGTCCTGCTCCTTGCGATCGAACAGCCGGTAGCCCAGGGCGGCGTCCTCCAGCGACAGGCGATGGCTGATGATGGCCTCCGGGCGCAGTCGGCCTGCCTCTATGTGGCCCAGCAGCTCGGGCATGTATTTCTGGACATGGGTCTGGCCCATCCGGAAGGTCAGGCCCTTGTCGAAGGCGTCGCCGAACAGAAAGCCGTGGATGAAGCCGGCATACACGCCTGGCACGCTCACCACGCCGCCACGTCGTACCGTGGCGATGCACTGGCGCAGCGCTTTGCCGCTGCTGCCTTCGAGCTTGAGGGTGGCCAGTACTGTCTCGGTGGTGCTGCCCTTGGCCTCGAAGCCCACCGCATCGATCACCGCATCCACGCCGCGCAGGCCGGGGGTCTGGCGAATGATGGTGTCGGCCGGGTCGTCGTCCTCGGCGAAATTCACCGGTATCACGCCATAGACCTGCTGGGCGTAAGCCAGCCGGTACGGGTGATGGTCGACCATGAACAACCGCTCGACCCCCAGCATGCGCGCGCAGGCCGCGCACATCAGGCCGACGGGGCCTGCGCCGTAGATCGCCAGGCTGGAACCGGGCCCCACGCCACTGTTAAGGACCGCCTGCCAGCCGGTGGGCAGGATGTCGGAAAGAAACAGCACCTGCTCGTCGTCCAGCACGCTCGGCACCTTGATCGGGCCGACATTGGCCTTGGGCACCCGCACATATTCGGCCTGTCCGCCGGGCACGCCACCGTACAGGTGGCTGTAGCCGAACAGCGCCGCCGCTGGCGGAATGGATTTGCGGTTGAGGATCGCACCGCGCCCGCTGTTGGTGGTCTCGCAGGCGGCGTATTGCTCCAGCTTGCAGAAGAAGCAGTCGCCGCAGGCGATGACGAAGGGGATCACCACCCGGTCGCCGCGTTGCAGGCGGGTCACCGCCGGGCCGGTTTCTTCGACGATGCCCATGAACTCGTGGCCGAAGATATCGCCATGGGCAACCGACGGTACTTTGCCGTGGTACAGGTGCAGGTCTGACCCGCAGATGGCCGTGGCAGTGACACGCAGAATGAGGTCGTCGTCGTCCTGCAAGGTCGGGTCGGGCACATCCTCGACCTTGACGTGGTAGGCACCTTGATAGGTCAGCGCTCGCATGGCGTTCCAGCTCCCTTGTGAATGGCCTGTTCAAGCAGAGGAACCCGGCGTGGCAACGATGGTTCAGCCGCGCCCGGAGCCGCTGGACCAACGGACAGGCAGTTCGTCGGCGGGCTGGAGCAAGGCCGGGGTGGTCCCGGTCGATGTTCACGAGGGAGACATGCGCGGTTCCTTCTCCATCCACCACATCGAGCAATGAGGTTCGTGATGAGCAAAGCAAGCGCAAGCAGAAAGACCTTTGACGATCTGTTCGTCCATGAGCTTTCGGACATCTACAGCGCCGAGAAGCAGATCACCCGGGCACTGCCCAAGCTGGCCAGGGCGTCCAGCGATCCGGAGCTGGCCGAGGCCTTCAATTCGCACCTGGAGGAAACCCACGGGCAGATCCAGCGTATCGATCAACTGGTCGAGTCCGCCGGGCTGAAACTCAAACGCATGAAATGCGTGGCCATGGAAGGGTTGATCGAGGAGAGCAAAGAGCTGCTGGATGAAATCGAAAAAGGCCCGATCCTCGATGCCGGGCTGATCGCGGCCTGCCAGAAGGTCGAGCATTACGAAATTGCTGGCTACGGCACCCTGGTGGCCATGGCCCGGCAACTGGGCATGGAGGACGCCGCTTCGCTGCTGGAGGAGACCCTCCAGGAAGAGAAATCCGCCGACGAGAAGCTGACCCGCATCGCCGAGCAGAGTGTCGCCCAGGCGCAGCAGCAGGAGGGGCAGGACGATCAGGCGTAGGAGGCGCTTTCAGCCGCGAAGAGGCCGAGAACCCACAGCCTCTGCGGTGAGCACGAGGTCGCTGCGCGGCTGAAGCCGCTCCTTGTACTGCGCTCTGATCGATCTGTGCTGCAGCAACAGCCGCTCGCGGCAAAGCCTGAGCGGCCCGGATCGGAACCCGACGGTCTCAGCACTCCACCAGGCTGACCGCCAGGCCGCCGCGGGAGGTTTCCTTGTATTTGTCGTGCATGTCGGCACCGGTGTCGCGCATGGTGCGGATCGCTCGGTCGAGGGAGATGAAGTGTTCGCCATCGCCACGCAACGACATCTGCGCGGCGTTGATGGCCTTCACGGCGGCAATCGCGTTGCGTTCGATGCACGGCACCTGCACCAGACCGCCGACCGGGTCGCAGGTCAGCCCCAGGTTGTGTTCCAGACCGATCTCGGCGGCGTTCTCCACCTGCTGTGGGGTGGCGCCGAGAATTTCCGCCAGTCCGGCGGCGGCCATGGCACAGGCCGAGCCGACTTCGCCCTGGCAACCGACTTCAGCGCCGGAAATCGAGGCGTTTTTCTTGCACAGGATGCCCACTGCCGAGGCCGCGAGGAAGAAGCGCACCACGTCGTCGTCGTTGGCCGCCGGGTTGAACTTCATGAAGTAGTGCAGCACGGCTGGCACGATGCCGGCGGCGCCGTTGGTGGGCGCGGTGACCATGCGCCCGCCGGCGGCGTTCTCTTCGTTGACCGCCAGGGCGAACAGGTTGACCCATTCCATGGCGCTGAGGGTCGAGCCGATCACGTTGGGCTGTTCGATGGCCTGCAGGCTCTGGTGCAGGCGCCAGGCACGGCGGCGCACGTTGAGGCCACCGGGCAGGATGCCCTGTTCGTTCAGGCCCTTGTTCACGCAGTCCTGCATGGCGCCCCAGATGTGCAGGATCTTGGCGCGGATTTCCGCTTCGGAGCGCCAGCACTTTTCGTTCTCCAGCATCAGCGCGGAGATGCTCATGTTGTGCGTCTTGCACAGGTGCAGCAGTTCGCGGGCGCTGGAGAAATCATAGGGCAGCTCGGTGCTGTCGCTGTCGAGCCGGCCGCTGGCAGCCTGCTCGGCATCGATGATGAAACCGCCGCCGATGGAATAGTAAGTCTGCTCGTACAGCTCGCCGGTCGGGCCGTAGGCGCAGATCGTCATGCCGTTGGGGTGGAACGGCAGGTTCTCGTCGAGCAGGCGCATGTCGCGGGCCCAGGTGAACTGGATTTCCCGCTCGCCGCCAACTTGCAGGCGGCCGTCCTGAAGCATTTTCTCGATACGCTGGTTGACGTCGGCGATGTCCACGGTGTCGGGCCATTCACCCATCAGGCCCATGACCGTGGCACGGTCGCTGGCGTGGCCGATACCCGTGGCCGACAGAGAACCGTACAATCGCACCTCGATGCGCTCGACGCTGTGCAGCAGCTCGCGCTGGCGCAGATCCCCGACGAAGGTCGCCCCGGCGCGCATGGGGCCTACAGTGTGCGAACTGGATGGACCGATGCCGATTTTGAACATGTCGAAGACGCTGATAGCCATGCCGTATAACCCTCGGATAAATAGCCTGAGGCCTCAGGCCCCCACTCGTGGAGGCTATCTTTGGGCTGCGCTGCCGAAACAACAAACGATTGTTCCTATGCAACGCTTTAGCGGAACTGTTCAATGAGCCGAATCGTCAACGCACAGATGCATGCCTGGCTGCAGGTATTCGCCTGTGCCGCCAGGCACCTGTCTTTCACCCGTTGTGCCGATGAGCTGCACGTCACCCCTGGCGCGATCAGCCAGCAGATGCGCCAGCTTGAAGAGCGGCTGGGTTTCGCGCTGTTCCATCGCGTGGGGCGCGGCCTGGAACTGACCGCCGAGGGCCAGCGCCTGGCCCTGGTCGCCAACGAGGTGCAGAGCCGTATCAGCGATGAACTGCGCCTGTTGTATTCCGGGCAGATCGGCGGGGTGTTCAAGCTGCGTTCGATTCCGTCCTTCTTGCATAAATGGCTGATGCCGCGCCTGCCGCGCCTGCAGCAGGCGTTCCCCGACATCCAGCTGCGGGTGATCGCCGAGGACAGCAGCGGCTCGCTGCGCGACGATGACTTCGACCTGGCCATCGACCTCAACGACGGCAGTTATCCTGGGCTGCTGACTACGCCGCTGCTGGAAGAAGAGCTGTTCCCGGTCTGCTCACCGGCGCTGCTTGAAGGTCGCCCGCCACTGGACGGCCCGAGCCAGCTGGTGCATTACCCCTTGCTGCACGACATCACCGCCTGGCGTGGCAGCTATGAATACGCCGAGTGGGAGTTCTACCTCACCGCCATCGGTGCCGAGGGCGTGGATGTGCGGCGCGGGCATACCTTCAACCGCAACCACCTGACCATCGAGGCTGCGCGTATGGGCATGGGCGTGGCGATCGCGCGCAAGACGCTGATCACCGATGAACTGGTGGAAGGCTCGCTGATCGTGCCGTTCGGTCATCCGATCCAGGCGCGCAAGAAGTACGTGCTGGTCTATCGCGAAGGTGCCCTGAGCACCCCGTCACGCCGTGCGGTGCATGACTGGTTGGTGAACGAGGCGCTGCACGGCTGAGGTTGCACAGACCTGAAGGCTGGCGTGGTCAAGGTCTGGCGACCTCCCGGTTGAACCGGGGTTAGCCGCAATACTGATCTTTTAGACCAAAGCAATCCGATCTGGCGTCGCTTTTGCTTTTCAAGCGCAGAACTTACAGACGCCGCCAAACGCGACTTCGGTGCAGGCCGAGTGGAGGTGTCATGGAAGGGGGTAAGCCGGCAGGGAAGCCGGCTTAGGCGCACTGGGCCAGGGACGGCCCATTGCGCCGGCCCCCTGGAATGGCGCCGGAAGGAGGGAAGTCTGCCCGTAGGGCAGACCCAAGCCAGGAGCAATGGCTTTTGGTTACTTTTGGCGCGCAGGGCACCTGGAAACCAAAAGTAACCCGCCGTAAAGGCGGAAAGGTGACTAAAGGGCATGATGCTGCGGCGGGTGTACCCGATCCAGATAGCCTGCCATTCGCGAGCAAGCTCCCACCGAGCCGCAAAGCGCTTAATCGAACTGTATTGGCTCCAGCCGGCCGCAGGGGCGTTCCTTGCGGCCTGTCGATGCGCCAGTCTCAAGCCAGCGCGGCCAGGCCCAGCCGGTTGGCGCAGTCCTGCAGCGAGCGGCGCTGGGTGTCGGCGTACAGCGCCAGTTCGTCGATGGTTTCGCGGCCCAGGGCCTGCTGGAACTGCTCGCGGTTGGAGTTGCCCTGATAGTGCGCCTGGGCGTCGTCACCGAGGTTGGACTGGAAGATCCCGGCCGCGCTGACCGGCAGGAAGTCTTCGTACACCAGCGGTTCGAACGCGATATGCCCGGCCGCGATCAGCCCTTCGAGGTCCTTGGCCGGTTGGCCGGCGCTGCCCGCCGCGATGCCTTTGGCCGTAGGGAAATAACGGAAGTACGCCAGGTCCTGGCGCCGCATGCTGTCCAGGTCGTCGGGGAAGTCCTTGAAGGTCTTCTCCAGCAGCTCGGCGTAGCGCACCGAGTTGGCTTCGTTGGGGAACTCGCCCAGCTCGTCGCGGGCCACATTCAGCAACTGGTCGTACAGCGCCCGGCCACGCGGGGTGAGTGCCGCGCCGCGCTGCTCGATCTCGCCGAAGCGCGCCGAGTGGCTGCCCGACTCGCTGACCCCCTGGCCAACGAAGGTGATCGGCTCCTGCAGGGCCTTGAAGCTGGTCTGACGCAGCAGGATCGGATGCTGGCGCCGCGGTGGGCCTTCGACCACCGCCTTGGGGGTGATGCCCTTGCGCGGCATGCCGCTCTGCACGGTGTCGATGTCCAGGGTGCGTGGCGTCAGGTGGTTGATGTGCGGCCCGCGGAAGGCCACCACATCGGCGATCAGGCGATGCTGGGCCAGCAGCTGCTGATACTCGGCAAGGGACACGGTGGCGGTGCTGTGCCAGCGGAAGGTCTCCAGCGCCTGCTGGACGAATGCCTCTGCGTCGCTGGCATTCAGGCCGCCGTCGCGCTCGCTCTGTTCGATCAGTTCCAGCACCCGGGGGGTGAAGATCGAACGCTTGGCCAGTACCTGCTCGGCGAAGGCGCGCAGCTGGGCGTCGCCGATCAGTTCCAGGCGCAGCAGCGAGGTGAAGACCCGGAACGGGCTGACCTGCAGGGCATCTTCATGCACTGCGCGAAAGGCCGTCGAATGCACCGGCACCCCGGCCGGAGTCAGGTCGTAGTAGCCCACCGGCTGCATGCCCATCACGGCGAACAGCCGTGCCAGGGTCGCCAGTTCCGCAGGCGTGCCGACACGGATCGCGCCATGGCGCTCCATATCCAGGCGCTCGATCTCGCCGGTGCGTTGCAGGCTCTCGGCCACCGCAGGCTGGTTGGCCAGCACGCCCTGGTTGGTCTCGGCGACCAGCTCCATCAGCGTGCCGTACAGCGGAACTTCCTGTTGGTACATCTGCGACATGGCGCGGGAAAAGCTGGCGCGTATCTCGTCGCGGCTGGCGAAGCGTGCAGTGCTCATCGCAATGGGGTCTCCGGACAATTTCCAGTCATCGGTTCACGGGTATTCAGTCGAGGGCGGCCAGGCATCGTTCGAAGATGTCCAGGCCTTCCTCCAGGATCTCGGGTTCGGTGGTCAGCGGTGGCAGCAGGCGGATGATGTGCCGTGACTTGCCACTGGGCATCAGCAGCAGGCCAGCGTCGCGGGCCAGGCCCAGCAGTTGCGCCAGTTGCGCGCTGCCCGGCGTGCCTTGCGGGGTCATCAGCTCGATGCCGCGCATGCAGCCAGTGCCGGTCAGACGCCCCAGGTAGGGCGAGACGCGGGCTTCCTGCCAACGGCGGTAGCGATTGACGATCGCCTGTTCCTGGCGCTGGCCCCAGAGCGCCAGGTTGTCGTCGCTCATCTGTTCCAGCGAGGCCAGGCCGGCGGCGCAGCCAATCGGGTTGCCGGAATAGGTGCCGCCCAGGCCGCCCTTGGGGAGGGTATCGAGCAGGGTCTTGCGACCGACCACCGCACCCAGCGGGATGCCGCCGGCGATGCTCTTGCCGAGCAGTATCAGGTCGGGCTCGATGCCCAGGCGGGTGAAGGCGAAGCGCTGGCCGGTGCGGCCGAAACCGGACTGGATCTCGTCGGCGATCAGCAGGATGCCATGCGCATCGCACAGCTTGCGCAGGGCCACGGCGAACTCCGGCTCCAGCGCCAGGAAGCCGCCTTCGCCCTGCACCGGCTCGATGATGAAACAGGCCACTTCATCGATATCGATTTCGACGCTGAACAACCGCTCGATGGCCTTGAGCCCCTGTTCGGTGGTCACCCCGGTGTCCTTGCTCGGATAAGGCACGTGGTACACCGCGCCGGGCAGCACGCCCACCTTCTGTTTATAGGGCGCGACCTTGCCATTGAGGTTGAGGGTCGCCAGGGTGCGTCCATGGAAGCCGCCGTCGAAGGCGATCACGGCCGTGCGGCCGGTCACGGCGCGCACGATCTTCAGGGCGTTTTCCGCCGCTTCCGCGCCGCTGTTGGTGAGCATGCCGCTGAGCGGGTAGCTGACCGGTACGAAGGCTTCCAGGCGGTCCATGAAACGCAGGTACGGGTCGTGAGGAACGGCGTTGAAGGCGTAGTGGGTGAGCTTTTCCGCCTGGGCCTGGATGGCCTGTACCACCGCCGGGTTGCAATGACCCAGGTTGAGCACGCCGATGCCGCCCATGAAGTCGATGTAGCGCTTGCCCGAGGTATCCCAGACTTCGGCGTTCTTGCCGTGGGACAGGGTCAGCGGGTGGACCACCGAGATCGACTGGCTGATGTTCGCGCGGGTCATGGGCGACGCTCCGTGCGCAAGGCGCAGGGCAGGGGCGATGGGAGGGCGGCTGGCGAAGACATGGTTCATCCTGAGGTGGTGGACGTTTTGGCTATCTAAGCGAACAACCGGCGCCCGCCGCAAACGAAATAAACTCGCCGAGTCATTCCAATAATTCAGGATGTACCGAACGCCTTTCAGGCCACGGGGGTGCCCAGTCGTGCCTTGATCCAGCCCACGAACGCCTTGACCTTGGGCACCTGAGCGGCATGTTCGGCATGCGCCAGGAAGTGCGAGCCGTCGCTGGGCAGGGGATGATTCCAGGGAATCACCAGCTTGCCTTCGGCGAGTTCCTCGTTGACCAGGTAGCGCGGCACCAGGGCGATGCCGCAGCCGGCCTGGGCGGCGCGGATGCACATGTAGAAGGTGTCGAAACGCGGACCGTGGTAGCTGTTCTGCGAGTGCAGGTCCTGTTGCAGGAACCACTCGTGCCAGGCCTCCGGGCGCGAGGTGCATTGCAGCAGGGTATGGCGGGTCAGCGCCGCGGCGCTCTCGAAGACGTGGCGGGTGAGGACCTCCGGTGCACAGACCGGCACCACCTCTTCCTTGAACAGCTCGATGCAGGTTGCACCCGGCCAGGTGCCCTGGCCGAAGAAGAACGCCACGTCGGCCTTGGCGCGCACCAGGTCGAAGGGTTCCAGTTCGCTGCGGATATCCAGGTGGATACCCGGATTGAGCGCACCGAAGCCCTTGAGGTTGGGGATCAGCCAGCGGTCGCCGAAGGTCGGCTGGGTCGCGATTTTCAGGACCTCGGTCTCGCCGCCATAGGTGAGGATGTAGCGGCTGGAAATGTCGACCTGGGTGAGGATCTTGTTCACCTCGGCCATGTACAGCTCCCCGGCCGGGGTCAGGTGCAGGCGCCGGCGCACGCGCTGGAACAGCGGGTGGCAGAGCATTTCCTCGAGCTGCGCCACCTGCTTGCTGACCGCGCTCTGGGTCAGGTGCAATTCCTGGGCGGCGCGGGTGAAGCTCAGATGCCGGGCCGCTGCCTCGAAGCATTGCAGGGCGGTGGTCGAGGGCATCAGGCGCTTGGACATCGTGGAGTTCCTGCAGAGGTCGAGAAAAAAACTACAGAGGTTATGCTGCTGCACGCCAGCGGTCGAGCGTGCGCTGTGAATGATCGACAACATTCCAAAAAGGAATCATGTTTTTCTAAATCGTCGTTTGTGACGCTGGACAATGTAGATCGATACTGACCGGCATCAATGATTCCCAACCGTCTCACAAGGCAGGAGAACATCACCGTGGTTGCCAAACTCTTGGAAAGTCTGGGCGTGGACAAGAATGCCTACACCGGCGGCGCGCACGCCGTCTACACCCCCATCGATGGCAGCCAGATCGCTTCCGTCAGCCTGGAAGGCAAGGCGCAGGTCACTGCCCGGGTGCAGAGCGCCCACGATGCTTTCCTCAAATGGCGCAGCGTGCCGGCACCGCGTCGCGGCGAACTGGTGCGGATCTTTGGTGAGGTGCTGCGTGAGCACAAGGCCGAGCTGGGCGAGCTGGTGTCCATCGAGGCCGGCAAGATCACCCAGGAAGGCCTGGGCGAAGTGCAGGAAATGATCGACATCTGCGACTTCGCCGTCGGCCTGTCGCGCCAGCTCTACGGTCTGACCATCGCCTCCGAGCGCCCCGGCCACCACATGCGTGAAACCTGGCACCCGCTGGGTGTGGTCGGGGTGATCAGCGCGTTCAACTTCCCGGTGGCGGTCTGGGCCTGGAACACCGCCCTGGCCCTGGTGGCCGGCAACGCCGTGCTCTGGAAGCCTTCGGAAAAGACCCCGCTGACCGCCCTGGCATCCCAGGCACTGCTGGACAAGGCGCTCAAGCGCTTCGGCAGCGACGCGCCTGAAGGCCTGGCGCAGCTGATCATCGGTGACCGTGAAGCAGGCGAAGTGCTGGTCGATGACCCGCGCGTACCGCTGGTCAGCGCCACCGGCAGCACCCGTATGGGCCGTGAAGTCGGCCCGCGTGTCGCCGCACGCTTCGGCCGTACCATCCTCGAGCTGGGCGGCAACAACGCCATGATCCTTGCCCCGAGCGCCGACCTCGACCTGGCCGTGCGTGGCATCCTGTTCAGCGCCGTGGGTACTGCCGGTCAACGCTGCACCACCCTGCGTCGCCTGATCGTGCATCGCTCGATCAAGGACGAGGTGGTGGCACGGGTCAAGGCCGCCTACGGCAAGGTACGCATCGGCGACCCTCGCGAAGGCAACCTGATCGGCCCGCTGATCGACAAGCAGGCGTTCACCGCCATGCAGGATGCCCTGACCAAGGCGCGCGACGAAGGTGGCCAGGTGTTCGGTGGCGAGCGTCAGCTGACCGATCGCTATCCCAACGCCTACTACGTTTCGCCGGCCATTGCCGAGATGCCTGCGCAGAGCGAGGTGGTACGCCACGAGACCTTTGCACCGATCCTCTACGTGCTGGCCTACGACGATTTCGAAGAAGCGCTGCGCCTGAACAACGAAGTGCCGCAGGGCCTGTCGTCGTGCATCTTCACCACCGACGTGCGTGAAGCCGAAGCCTTCCAGGGCGCGGCCGGCAGCGACTGCGGCATTGCCAACGTCAACATCGGCACCAGCGGTGCAGAAATCGGCGGCGCTTTCGGCGGGGAGAAGGAAACCGGTGGCGGGCGTGAGTCCGGCTCCGATGCCTGGAAAGCCTACATGCGCCGCCAGACCAACACCGTCAACTATTCCCGTGAACTGCCGCTGGCCCAGGGCATCGTGTTCGACTGAAGTGTTGCCAGGCCGGGCTCCTGACGGACCCCGGTCTTTTTTTCGTCTTCAGGGCGGGCGGCTGAAGCCGTTCGCTCTGGATTGCCGCCACGTTGATCGCTCTGGGGTTTTTCAATGGCGCAACTCAAACAGGGGTGTCTCTGGGAACAGCTGACCCCGCAACGCCCCGCGTATCCGCCGTTGACCGGCGAGCGCAGCGCTGATGTGTGCATCATCGGCGCCGGCTTTACCGGCCTGTCGGCCGCCTTGCGCCTGCTCGAAGGCGGCAAGTCGGTGGTAGTCGTAGAGGCGCACCAGGTCGGTCACGGTGGCTCGGGTCGCAATGTCGGCCTGGTCAATGCCGGCACCTGGGTCGCCCCGGACGAGCTGGAGAAGGTGCTCGGCAGTGCCGAGGCCACGCGTCTGAACACCGCCCTGGGCGCCGCGCCGGCACTGGTGTTCGCCACCATCGACAAGTACGGCATCGACTGCCAGGACACCCGCACCGGCACCCTGCACATGGCGCATAACGCCAAGGGCCTGGCCGACCTGCGCAGCCGTGTCGAGCAATGGCAGCGGCGCGGTGCGCCGGTGGAGCTGCTGACCGGCAAGGCCTGTGAAGACGCCTGCGGTACCGACCGCATCGCCGGGGCCGTGCTGGACCACCGCGCTGGCACCGTCAATCCCATGGCTTATGTCTCCGGGCTGGCGCTCAATGTGGCGGCCAGGGGCGGGGAGCTGTATGGCGAGTCACCGGTCAGCGGACTGCGGCGCACCGCCGACGGCTGGCAGGTGAGCACCGCCGCTGGCAGCGTGCAGGCCGAGAAGGTCATCATCGCCTCCAATGCCTATACCGAAGGTGACTGGACCGAGGTTCAGCGCCACATATTCGCCGGTTATTACTACCAGGTCGCTTCCGTGCCACTGGAAGGCGCCGCCCAGGCCGAGATCCTCAAGGGCGGCCAGGGTTCCTGGGACACCCGCACGGTGCTGAGCAGCATCCGTCGTGATGCCCAGGGGCGCCTGGTGCTGGGCAGCCTGGGCAATGCCGGCAACTATCCGCTGTGGTTCATCCGCCAGTGGGCCGACCGCATTCAGCAGCATTACTTTCCGCAACTGGGCAACCAGGTGGAGTGGGAGTGCACCTGGACCGGGCGTATCGGCTTTACCCCGGACCACCTGCTGCGACTTCTGGAACCGGCTCCCGGCCTGTTGGCGGCCACCGGCTTCAATGGTCGCGGGGTGACCACCGGCACGCTGGTGGGCAAGTGTTTCGCCGACTACCTGCTCGGCGATAACGATCCCCAGGCCCTTCCGGTCTCCTTCTCGACCAGTCAGCCGGCGCCAGGCAACGCCTTGCGCAGCCTGGGCTACGAGGCAGGCTTCACGCTTTACCATGCCGGACAGTGCCTGCGCGTGGTGCTCTGACCCCAGGAGCGTGCGCGACCTGCTGCTCGGCAGGCCGCGCCTGAGCCAATGACCCGGCCCTGCCTCAGGGCCTGTACATCGCTTACCCGTATACGTGCCCCCATCGCGCGACGCGGCTTTCGGCTGCCTGCGGGGGTGACGTTCACCTTGAGGAAACACCATGGCTACACCGCACAACAAGAACGAGCACCGCTCACTCAAGCACGGCCTGACCTCGCGCCAGGTGTCGATGATTTCGATTGCCGGGATCATTGGTGCCGGCCTGTTCATCGGTTCGTCCAATGCCATCGCCAAGGCCGGCCCGGCGATCCTGATCTCTTACCTGATCGCTGGCACCCTGGTGTTGCTGGTGATGCGCATGCTTGGCGAAATGGCCGTCGCCAACCCGGACAGCGGCTCGTTCTCCACTTATGCCGCCCGCGCCATCGGACCGCGTGCCGGTTTTACCATCGGCTGGCTGTACTGGTGGTTCTGGGTGCTGATCATCCCGGTCGAAGCCATCGCGGGTGCGGACATTCTGCATGCGTGGATGCCGGCCGTACCGTCCTGGCTGTTTGCCTTCCTGATCATGATCGTGCTGTCGGCCACCAACCTGGTCAGCGTGAAGAACTTCGGCGAATTCGAGTACTGGTTCGCGCTGGTCAAGGTGGTGGCGATTCTGGCGTTCATCGGTATCTGTTCGGCGGCTGTGCTCGGTATCTGGCCGCTGGCCGAGGTGTCCGGCGTGCAGCACCTGTGGCAGAGCGGCGGTTTCATGCCCAACGGCTTTGGCGCGGTGCTGGGCGGCGTGCTGGTGACCATCTTCTCGTTTTTCGGCGCCGAGATCGTCACCATCGCCGCCGATGAAACGGCCAACCCCAAGGACAAGATTCGCCGCGCCACCAATCTGGTGGTCTATCGCATTGCGATCTTCTACCTGTTCTCGATCTTCTTCATCGTCTCGCTGGTGGCCTGGAATGATCCGGCGCTGGTCAAGGTCGGGTCGTTCCAGCGCGTGCTCGAAGTGCTCAATGTGCCGGGTGCCAAACTGGCGGTGGATATCGTGGTGTTCGTCGCGGTTACCAGCTGCATGAATTCCGGGCTGTACACTGCCTCGCGCATGCTCTATTCCCTGGCAGCACGTGGCGAGGCGCCCGAGTCGGTGCGCCGGGTGTCCGGCAGCGGGGTACCGACGGTGGCGGTGGTGCTGTCGACCCTGGCGGGCTTCGTGGGCTGCTTCGTCAACTATGCCTTCCCTGGGCAGGTCTTCGGCTTCCTGCTGTCGACCACCGGCGCCATCGCCTTGCTGGTGTACCTGGTGATCGCCATTTCCCAACTGCGCATGCGCGCCATCATGGAGCGTGAAGGCACCGAGATCGCTTTCAAGATGTGGCTGTTCCCATGGCTGACCTGGTTCGTCATCGGCCTCATCACCCTGGTGCTGGGCTATATGCTGGTCAGCCCGAGCTACCGTTACGAAACCCTGCTGACCGCTGCGGTGACCGGTGCGATTCTGTTCATCGCCTTCCTGCGTCGCCAGCCTGTCGCAAGCCCCCGCACTCGACATCGCGAATCGAGGGGCTGACCGCTCCTTCACCGGCTCAGGCCGGCGCGCCCGGCGCGAATGAGGACCATCGATTGATGGCCTTCATTCGCGCCATCGCACCTTCAAATGCCTTTACTCGTTGTCGGCCTCCCTCTTGGCTTGAAGGAACACGTGCCTCGGCGGTATGTCGCTGCGCTATTCTTTCCAGGCTGAGACGTTAGCAATAAGCAGACGAATTATTTAATGGCCTCATATGAAGGGAGTACTTCATATGAAGGGGTATTAGCGTCGCGGGCAAGGCCATGGAAAGCTGAAGTAGTTGAAGTAAAAAACTGTCATATATTGAGGCTGGCGATTGTTTTCGCTGTGTATCGCTTATTTAACTGAAATCTATTTGACAGCGCTTTGACACTTGGACATTCTGGCGCCTTCGCGCTTGGTATGCCACGGAAAATCCTGTTCTTGAAGGGTTCTTTTCCCCCTGAACACTTGCTCGCCCGATGAGGACGAGGGCCATCTCATAATTATAATTTCCAACGCCGCGGCGTGGCTCAAGGGTGGCTGTTCTTACTGCCGTTTCTAACCGATTCTTTAAGGGTGGCGGGTGGTTGATGATCCTCGCCATTAATATTGATAAATAGGTATAGAGCATCTGTGCATGGAATCGCATAGCCTTAACGGTATCGCTATCAAACCTGCTGCAGGTTCGGGGTTCTGGTGGGCGGGGGCGCCGGGGAACTATCCAGTGTCTCGGTCGCGTCTGTTGAAACGTCATTCGAACGCTCGCCAGCATATCGAAACCCTGTTGCCGATCGGCTTCGCCTCGGCCGAGCGCGGCATCGCAGGGGCACTGAGCAGCCTGGCGACGATCACTTCCAGCCTCATCGCCAACCGGCAGTATTGGACGAGGCGGGCGCGGCAGTGGAGCCGGTTGGTCACGCCCGCGCCGTTACACCGAACCCTCTACGAGGCAGCGCTGCATGAAGGCGCCGAGCTGTTGTTCGACGCTTGGCGAGACAGTGGCGCCCAGCGGGGGTGGATGGTTGCGGAGATCGAGCCCAGCGAGTTGCACAGTGCCCTGGGCATGTTCAGGCGAGCCCGGGAACTGGGCAACCTGATGCCCAACATCATGCCCGGTGTGCCAGTCAGTGATATTGGCTGCGAGGTGATCGAAGAGCTGGTCGCCACCGGCCATGCGGTAAACGCCAGCCTGTGTTTCAGCGTTGCGCAGGTGCAGGCCGCGCAGGCCGCTATTCGGCGGGGGCGCTGGCGGGCGCTGCGTGAAGGCATAGGTCTTGCGCGCACCAGGCACCTGATCAGCGTGGTGCCCGCAACGATGTTCGAACACCCAGCGTTCACCGCCCAAGCCGCACGGGCAGGCATCGAATTGTCCGAACAGGACCGCGCCTGGGTGGAAGTGGCCGTTTACCAGGCGCAAGTCAAGGCCAGGTGCGGCCCATCCGACTCGACCAGCCTGGTAATGATGGCGGGCAATTCGCGTTGCCGGTGGCGCGCGCCTGGCCACTGCGCGTCTAACGCCAATCCGCTGGCGAACGGCCTGTACTGCGCGGGTGAAGCGGAGCTGGAAGCGCTGCTCAATCGGCGCAACGATGAGGCGCACGGTGCTGTGCATTTTGACGAACCGGTGCCGGCCGACGTGCTGCATCGCTTGCTGGCGATTCAGGGCGTGCGCCAGCTTTGCGGCATCGAGTCTCTGGACACGGCCTGTTTTTCCAGGCATCCGCTGTACCTTCAGGGGATCTCCAAGAGCCTGCGGGCCTACACGCGGCTGTTGGGCTTCGCCAGGCAGTTGGGTTTGCCGCTGCACGCGGATATCCCGCAGGCCACTGCGGCTGGGCGTTTCTGACCGCTCACCGGGTGAAAATGCTGTCGGCGCCAAGGCATAGTCTGTATGGTGGCTCATCATATCGCTGGGACGCGTTTTGCAGTCCAACTCCCTGAGAGTCTTACCGGATGTCGGCAACCCCCTCTTGCCTGGATTCACCCTCGGTCCTCGATGCCTTGAGGACCCGTACGGGCCACTTGCACACCAGGCTGGAGAAACGCATGCCGTTCTTTTCCAGCCGCCTCGACCTCCTTCTGTATCAGCGCCTGGTGCGTGCCTATTACGGCTTCTACGCCCCCCTCGAGGCCGCCCTGGCGAGCAGCGGGTGGGTTCCCGCCGGGCTGGATCTCGCCGAACGCCGCAAGCTGCCGACCCTGCTGCGTGACCTGCAGGCCCTCGGTGACGATGCCCAGGTGTGTGCCCAGTTGCCGCTGTGCCAGTGCCTGCCGGTGGTCGACAGTCAGGCCGCTTGCCTGGGTGTGCTATACGTTCTTGAGGGGGCGACCCTGGGTGGTCAGGTGTTGCGCCGCGAAATGCACGCCCGGCTGGGGCTGGACGAGCACAACGGCGCCGCATTCCTCGACGTCTACGGTCGCGACACCGGGCGGCACTGGAAAGCCTTCCTGAGCCTGCTGGCGGTGCAGCCGCCCGATCCGGCTTTCCAGCGTGCTGCAGCGCTGGCGGCTGAGTCCACGTTCAGCTGTTTCGAGCAGTGGCTCGAGCAACGGGAGGTTCTCTCTTGAGTCAGATCGACCGTGCCACGTTCGAGCGGCTGCTGGCCAACTGCGCCAGCGAGCCGATCCAGTTCCCCGGTGCCATCCAGCCCCACGGCGTGCTGCTGACCCTCAGCGAGCCGGGTCATGAGCTGCTGCAGGTCAGTGCCAATATCGAAACCTTGCTCGGCCAGCGCCCTGAACAGGTACTTGGCCAGCCCCTGGCCCGGCTGATCGGCGCCGACGCGGCGGCTGCCGTGGTCCAGGCCAGCCAGACCGAGTCATTGGCTGATGCGGCACAGATGCTGATGACGCTCAACGGCCTGGCGTTCGAGGCCCTGCTGCATCGTCACGACGGCGTGCTGGTGCTGGAGCTGGAGTGTCAGGACGTGCACCAGCTGGCGGCCAACGACAAAGGCCTGACCAGTAACATGGGGCGCGTGTTGCGGACCCTCCAGGCGGCGCCGACCCTGCCGGCACTGTATGAAGCCTGCGTTCGCGAAATCCAGAAACTTACCGGTTACGACCGGGTACTGGTCTACCGCTTCGAGGAGGCCGGTCACGGTCAGGTGGTCGCCGAGGCCTCTTCGCCGGACATGGAACTCTACAACGGGCTGTTCTTCCCGGCTTCCGATATTCCTGAGCAGGCCCGCGAGCTGTATCGCCGCAACTGGCTGCGGATCATCCCGGATGCATCGTATAGCGCGGTGGAGCTGGTCCCGCGCTTGCGACCCGACACCGGCCAGCCGCTGGACATGAGCTTCGCCACGCTGCGCAGCGTATCGCCGGTGCATTGCGAGTACATGCGCAACATGGGCGTGCTGTCGTCCATGAGCGTGTCGTTGCTCAAGGGTGACAAGCTCTGGGGCCTGATCACCTGCGGTCACCGCACGCCGCTGTACGTGCCCCCTGAACTGCGCATCGCCTGCCAGACCCTGGGGCAAGTGCTGTCGCTGCAGATCAGCGCCATGGAGGCTCTCGAGGTCAGTCGTCAGCGCGAGGCCAAGCTGCATACCCTGAGCCTGCTCAACCGGGGCATGATCGATGCCGAAGAGAATGTCTTCGACGGTCTGGCGGCCCAGCCCGAGCTGCTCATGCAACTGGTCGACGCCACCGGCGTGGCGATCATCGAGGGCTCGCGCCTGCATTGCCATGGCAGCTGCCCGGAGCCGGCGCAGATCCGTGCCCTGCATGCCTGGCTGAAGGCGCGCAACGAGCCGGTATTCGCCAGCCATCACCTGTCCAGCTTGTATTCGGCTGCCGAGGACTACCAGAAGGCTGCCAGCGGGGTATTGGCAATGAGCCTGCCCAAACCGGTGGACAACGGCGTGCTGTGGTTTCGCCAGGAAGTGAAAGAAAGTGTGGCCTGGAGCGGCAACCCGGAGAAACCGCTGGACATGTGCGATTCCGAGGCCGGCATGCGTCTGCGTCCACGCACTTCGTTCGAAATCTGGAAGGTGGAGATGACCGGCATCGCCACGCGCTGGAGCCATGGCGACGTATTCGCCGCCAATGACCTGCGTCGCTCGGCCCTGGAAGACGATCTGGCGCGCCAGGTACGCCGCGAGCAGCAGGCGGTGAGAGCGCGCGACGACCTGGTGGCGGTAGTGTCCCACGACCTGCGCAACCCGATGACGGTGATTTCCATGCTCTGCGGCATGATGCAGAAGTCGTTCAGCTCGGAGGGGCCGCACACGTCGCGGCGCATTTCGTCAGCCATCGACACCATGCAGCAGGCCGCCAGTCGCATGAACGTGCTGCTCGAAGACCTGCTCGACACCTCGAAGATCGAAGCCGGGCGCTACACCATTTCACCCAGGCCGCTGGAGGTCACGCAGATCTTCGAAGAGGCCTATACGCTGCTGGCACCGCTGGCGCTGGACAAGGCCATCGACCTGGTGTTCTTGCCGGGCCAGGCGCTGACGGTGAATGCCGACCCGGAGCGGCTGTTCCAGGTGTTGTCGAACCTGATCGGCAACGCCATCAAGTTCACCCCCAAACAGGGGCAGATCACCGTGACCGCACAAGCCCATGGTGACCATGTGCTGTTCAGCGTGCGCGATTGCGGCGAAGGCATTGCGCCCGACCAGCTGCCGTTCATCTTCGACCGTTACTGGACGTTGAAAGACAACAATCCCACCGGTACCGGCCTGGGGCTGTACATCTCGCAGGGCATCGTCAAGGCTCACGGCGGTGTGATCACCGCCGAAAGCGAAGTCGGGCAGGGCAGCGAGTTCCGCTTCACCATGCCCATGGCGGTCTGACAGATCCGCAGGCACGGTGTCTGTCGCGGCTGTAGCGCTCCTGTCCGGGGCGCTTCAGCCGGGTGGGTACTCAGTGGCGAATCATCACCGACTTCAACTCGGTGTAGTCATCGATGAACGCCGAACCGAATTCCCGGCCGATTCCCGAGGCCTTGATACCGCCGAACGGCACCGCCGGGTCGAGCAGCGTGTGCATGTTCACCCATACCGTACCGGCCTCGATACGCGGCACCATGCGCATCGCCTTGCCCAGGTCGTTGGTCCACAGGCTGGCGCTCAGGCCGTAGGGCGTGCCATTCATCATCGCCAGCAGTTCTTCTTCGTCATCGTAGGGCAGGAAGGTGGCGATGGGGCCGAAGGTCTCTTCCTTGAGCAGCGTGTCGTCCAGCGAGCGGGCGAGGATCACCGTGGGCTCGACATAGAAGCCTTCGCGATCGAGCAGCCGACCGCCATGCACGATGGTGCACTGCTCGGCCCGTGCCCGCTCGAAGAACTGCCCGAGCTTGTGCTGATGAGTGCGGTTGGTGACCGGGCCGAACTCGGTGCCTTCGTCCAGCGGCGAGCCGATCTTCAGCGCGGCGAGGCGCTGGCTGAGTTTTTCCATCAATTCATCGATGCGCTGGCGCGGGGCGAAGAAACGCTCGCCGGCGGCGCAGATCTGCCCCGAATGCAGAAAGCCCGCTTCGATGGCGCCAGCCACGGCTTTGTCGATGTCCACGTCAGGCAGAAAACCCACCGAGTTCTTGCCACCCAGCTCAAGGGTGGCGCGGGTCAGGTTGGCACCGAAGGCGGTCTTGCCCACCGCGATGCCGGTGGGCACCGAGCCGGTGAACGACACCTTGTCGGTGCCGGGGTGCTCGATCAGTGCCTGACCCACCTTGCCCAGGCCGGTGATCACGTTCAGCGCGCCGGCCGGCAGCCCGGCTTCGATGCCCAGTTCGGCGATGCGCAAAATGGTCAGCGGGGTGAATTCGCTGGGCTTGATGATCACGCTGCAGCCGGTGGTCAGCGCCGAGGCCAGCTTCCAGATGGCGATCATGGTCGAGAAATTCCACGGCACGATGCCGACCACCACGCCGATCGGTTGGCGCAACGTATAGGCGGTGTACTGCTCACCGTTGAACGAAGGCAATGACGGAGTGATGGTCTGCCCGGTGATCTTGGTGGCCCAGCCAGCGAAGTAGCGCAGGAAGTGCGCGGCCTGGCCGACTTCGAAGGCCCGCGAGATCTGGATGATCTTGCCCGACTGCAGGGTCTCCAGCTGCGCGAGTTCCTCGGCGTGTTGCTCCAGCAGGTCGGCGAGTTTGTGCAACACGCTGCTGCGCAGCGCCGGAGCGGTCTGTGACCAGGCGTTGAAACCCTGGCGCGCGGAGGCCACTGCGGCGTCGATGTCCGCCTCGCCCGCATCGCTGACACGGGCGATGACCTGCGCGTCGGCGGGGTTCACCACCTCGATGCGCTGGCTCGACTGGGCGCTGACGCTGCGCCCGTGGATGAACAGTCCGTGGTCGCGTTCGAGGAACGCGCGGACCTGGGGAAGCAATGGAATGTCGGACACGGGGATTACCTCAGGCAGGCGGAGAGCAAAATTGGAAAGGCACGCCAGCAGGGTACGTGCCGGCCTCCTGGCAAGCTTGACCGAGCCTGTCGCGGTCTTGTCCGTGGCTGCCAGATGCAGCGGCGTGTTGCGCGATGGGGGCTGTGAAAAGTGCAATCTTCCGCCCGGAAGGTGCATTTTCCAGGTTTGGGGTGGCGCCCATACTGGCCCCATCACCACTGGGCAGGGCCCGATGGACAAGGCCTGTGGCCGGTCCTGCCGGTGAAGAGTCCTTCCAATAATAAGCAGAGCCTGCTCATGAAAAAGCCCAACCCCTTGCTCGAAGACCTGCGCTCCGTCCTTCCGCAAATCGCCGCCAATGCGGCCAAGGCCGAACAGGCGCGCAGCGTACCTGCCGAGAACATTGCCTTGCTCAAGCGCATCGGCCTGCACCGGGCCTTCCAGCCACGCCACTACGGTGGCCTGGAAATCTCCCTGCCGCAGTTTGGTGACTGCATTGCGCTGCTGGCCGGCGCTTGCGCCAGTACCGCCTGGGCCATGAGCCTGCTGTGCACCCACAGCCACCAATTGGCGATGTTTCCGGCGCGCCTGCAGGACGAGGTGTGGGGCGAGAACCCGGACGCCACTGCCAGCAGCAGCATCGCGCCGTTCGGGCGTACCGAGGAGGTCGACGGCGGCGTACTGTTCAGCGGTGAAATGGGCTGGAGCAGCGGCAGTGACCATGCCGAATGGGCCATCGTCGGCTTTCGTCGGCCGAATGCCGAAGGCGCTCAGGATTACTGCTTCGCCGTGCTGCCACGCAGCGACTATCAGATTCGTGACGACTGGTATGCGGCAGGCATGAAGGGCAGCGGCACCAAGACGCTGGTCATCGACAAGGCCTTCGTACCTGAGCATCGCATCCAGAAAGCCAAGGACATGATGGAGGGCAAGTCTGCCGGTTTCGGTCTGTACCCGGACAGCAAGATCTTCTATGCGCCGTACCGGCCGTATTTCGCCAGTGGTTTCTCGACCATCAGCCTGGGGATCGCCGAGCGCATGCTGGAAGCCTTTCGCGAGAAGACCCAGAACCGTGTCCGCGCCTATACCGGCGCCAGTGTCGGCACCGCAACCCCGGCCTTGATGCGCCTGGCCGAGTCCACCCACCAGGTGGCTGCGGCCCGCGCGTTCCTGGAGAAGACCTGGCAGGAGCATGCCGAGCATGGCGAGCGGCACGAATACCCCTCGCGGCAGACCCTGGCCTTTTGGCGCACCAACCAGGGTTATGTGGTGAAGATGTGCATCCAGGCGGTGGACCGTCTGTTCGAGGCAGCGGGCGGCACCGCCTGGTTCGAAGCCAACGAAATGCAGCGGCTGTTCCGCGACGTGCACATGACCGGCGCCCATGCCTACACCGACTACGACGTCTGTGCGCAGATTCTCGGTCGTGAGCTGATGGGCCTGGAGCCCGATCCGAGCATGGTCTGAACGGCTCGGCCGCGCACCGCTTCGCGTTTGCTCTCGCTATCCACCATCCTTCTTTTCAGGGCAGCCCTGTGCGGTTGCCTGGGAGTCTTGCATGTCTGCATCCATCGCCCCTGCCGCTGCCGCCAGCACGTTCGATCCACGGGCCTTCCGCCGTGCCTTGGGCAACTTCGCCACCGGTGTCACGGTGATCACCGCCATCGATGCCGGCGGGCAGAAGGTCGGCGTCACGGCCAACAGTTTCAACTCGGTGTCCCTGGACCCGCCGCTGATCCTCTGGAGCCTGGACAAACGCTCCGGTAGCCATGAGGTCTTCGACCAGGCCAGCCATTTCGCCGTGAACGTCCTGGCAGCCGACCAGATCGACCTGTCGAACAACTTCGCCAAGCCCCGTGATGACCGTTTCGCCGGCATTGCCCATGAGGCTGGCGTGGGCGGCTCGCCGCTGCTGCTGGACTGCGCGGCGCGCTTCGACTGCGAGAAATTCCAGCAGCTCGACGGCGGCGACCACTGGATCCTGATCGGCAAGGTGGTGGCCTTCGATGACTTCGGCCGTGCCCCGTTGCTGTACCACCAGGGCGCCTATTCGATGGTCCTGCCGCACACCCGCATGACCCGGCGTGAAGAAGGCCAGCCGCCGAGCAGCCACTTCCAGGGGCGTCTGCAGCACAACCTGTACTACCTGATGACCCAGGCACTGCGCGCCTACCAGGCTGGTTACCAGCCACGCCAGTTGTCTACCGGCCTGCGCACCAGCGAGGCGCGCATGCTGATGGTGCTGGAAAACGACGCCGGCCTGGGGCTGGTCGAGCTGCAACGCGAGGTGGCCATGCCGGCGCTGGAGATCGACGAGGCGGTGGCCAACCTGCGCCGCAAGGGACTGGTCTGTGATCGCGACGAGCGCGTGTGCCTGACGCCCAGGGGCGTGGAGGAAACCGAAGCCTTGTGGCGCATTGCCCGCGAGCAGCAGGACAAGGTGTTCGGCGCCTTCAACGACGAGCAGATTGCAACCTTCAAGGCCGTTTTGCAGGCCGTCATCCGCGGCCGTTGAAACGTGGCGCCCCGAATCTGCGTGGCGGATGGGTGACGTTGGCAGAGGCATACAAGCCATCTGGCAGTCATGCACATGCAGCGTCGGCTGATCCGCGATCAGATCGGTATTGGTGTTCTTCACGTCCGGGGTGCGCAGATGCTGTTCAACAACAAGAAACGATGGGGCGACGAACTCAGCCAGGTGTTGCAGCGGCTGGCCGGTGGCGAATCAGCGCTGGCGGCGGATGCCGCGCTGTGGCGTGACCATCCGCAACTGCTCATTGACTTGCAGCGCCTGGCGCTTCAGCGCGAGGCGCTGACCCGGCAGCTACAGCAGGCTGAAGCCGCGCGGGCCGCGTTGCAGGCCGACCTGGATGCCCGGGGTGAGGCCCTGCAGGCCTTGCGTGCCGAACATCTGGATCTGCAGGAGCAATTGCCGGCCTTGCAGACCCATAACGGCCAGTTGCAACAGGCCCTGAGCGCCCAGCAGGACGAGAATGCCTCTTGGGAGCTGCTGCATTCGACCCTGACCGAAGGCTTCTGGGACATTCGCGTGGCCAACGGTCGCATCGACGATCCGGCCAGCTACATGCGCATTTCCGATGCATTTCGCAGCCTGATGGGCTATACGCGCCAGGAGCTGCCCGATGGCTGGGATGCCCAGGTGAACATCTCTCACCCCGATGACCTGCCGCAGGTCATGGCCATCTTCGAGCGCGAAATCGTCCAGCCTGGCGGCAGTGGCGAGTACATGTTCGAGTTCCGCATGCGCCACAAGACCCGTGGCTACATCTGGTGCCGCGAGCGTGGCCGCGCCCAGCGTGATGCTCACGGGGTACTGCTGCGGGTGATGGGGGCGGTGCGGGACATCAGTGACGAGCGCTCGGCGAAGGCCAGCCATGCGCAGATGCTCGAACAGAACGAAGCGACCTACGGGCAGATTTCCACCGTGGTGGGGGTGATCAAGGGCATCGCCGAGCAGACCAACCTGCTGGCCCTCAATGCCGCCATCGAGGCGGCACGGGCGGGTGAGGTCGGGCGCGGCTTCGCGGTGGTGGCCGACGAGGTCAAGAAGCTGGCCCAGAGCACGCGGCATGCCACCCAGCAGATCCAGACCATGCTGGTTCAGGACAACCGCAGCTAGGCGCAAGGCTGTTCAGTTGGACCAGATAGGAGCGGCTTCAGCCGCGAAGCGGCCGCATGTTCACGACAGGTGCAATGGATTTTCTGGCGCTTTCGCGGCTAAAGCCGCTCCCACCGGGCCAGTATTGCGGCTCAAGCCAATACTGGTCAGTTAGGCCGGGTAGGAGCGGCTTTAGCCGCGAAGCGACCGCATGTTCACAGCAGATGCAGTGGATTTCCTGGCGCCTTCGCCGCTGAAGCGGCGCCTACGGGTTTTTACGGTCATAGATGAGGCAGTGGCTCAGCCGAAGTCGTAAAGACTGACCGGGTTGTCCCGCAGAATCCGCGTACGGTCCTGGCTGGAGGGTGCCCACTCGGCCAGCAGGTCGAGGATCGCGGCGTCGTCGGGTTTGTTCTGGTTCACCGTCGGATGCGGCCAGTCGCTGCCCCACACCAGCCGCTGCGGGTTGATGCGCACCAGTTCGCGGGCGACGGCCCCGACGTCCTGGTATCCCGGTGCACCCTGTTTCGAGCGCAGGTAGGGGCCGGACAGCTTCACCCAGGTGCGCTGGTTGTCCAGCAGGCGAGTCAGCGTGGCGAAGGCCGGCGAGGTCACCCCTTCGGGCTGGGGGACGTGGCCCATATGGTCGATGACCAGCCTGGCAGGCAGGTTCGCCAGGCGGGTTTCCAGCTCCAGCAACTGGTTGCCGGGCGCGACCACCTGAACGTTCCAGCCACGCTCGTTGACCCGCGCCGCCAGGCGCTCCAGGTCGTCGAGGCTGGCACCTCCGTAGCTGAGGTTGAAGCGGATGCCACGCACGCCGGCCTCGTGCAGTTCGTTCAGTTGCGCGTCTGTGATGCTGCCGTCCACCACGGCGACACCCCGTGCCTCGCCCTTGGCCTGGCGCAGCCCGTCGAGCAGCAGGCGGTTGTCGGTGCCATAGGTCGACGGCGTGACGATGACCATGCGCCGCAGGTGCAGGCGCTCCTGGACCTGTCGATAGTCGGCCAGCGAGGCATTGGGCGGCAGCAGCTTGGCGTCCGGGGCCGCCGGGTAGCGGTCGTCGTAGAGGTGCATGTGGCAGTCGACGCTGCCGGGCGGAGGCACCAGCCGGGCGGCGTTGTCGCCTGAGGAATAACGGTAGCTGGCCAGTGCGTCCATCGACAGCAGGGCGCCGGTGGCGGCACTGGCCTGGAGGAACTGGCGTCGGGTCATGCTCATGCGCGAATCTCGTTGTTGTTGTCATGAAATGCCGGCCCGTTGCGGGCCGGCGATGCGATCGATCAGGCGCCTTTTTCCTCGGCGGTCTGCGCGAGGCCCGGTTGCTGGCGGCGCGCCGGATCACCCAGCCAGAGCATCAGGCAGACCCCGAGCATGAGGATCGACGCCACCGCATAGAAGGGCACGGAGAACGACTGCGTGGCGTCCTTGATCAGGCCGATCAGGAACGGTCCGGCGAAGCCGCCCAGGTTGCCGATCGAGACGATCAGCGCCAGGCCGCCTGCCGCCGCGCGACCGGTGAGGATGGTCGAGGGAATGGCCCAGAAGGTGGCCTGGAACGCCAGAATGCCGGACACGGTCATTGCCAGGCAGGCGACCTTCAGCACCGAGTTGTCTGCCAGTGCCGCACCCACCAGCGCGACGGCGGCGAAGGTCAGGGCGCTGACCACGTAGGGCAGGCGGTGTTCACTGCGGTTGGCCAGGCGTGCCCAGAGGGTCATCGACAGGGCACCGAGGATGTAGGGCAGGGCGGTGACCAGGCCGACGCTACTGTTGCTCATGCCCAGGCTCTTGATGATCTGTGGCATCCACAGGCCGATGCCGACCGAGCCGACGATGCAGCAGAAATTGATGACCGCCAGGGTGAAGACCTTGGGGTTGGTCAGCGCGCTGCGCAGGGTATGGCCGTGGGACGAGCCGATGGCTTGCTGTTCCTGCTTCAGGCGGTCGTTGAGCCAGGCTTTCTCGCGCTCGTTCATCCAGCGCGCCTTGGCCGGCGTGTCGACCAGCACGAACAGGCAGGCGATGCCCAGCAGCACGGCGGGCAGCGCTTCCACCACCAACAGGAACTGCCAGTTCTTCAGGCCCATGATGCCGTGCATTTCCATCAGCCAGCCCGACAGCGGCGAGCCGATGATGTTGGCCGTGGGAATGCCCAGCAGGAACGCGGCGATGGCCTTGGCCCGCCATTTGCCGGGGAACCAGTAGGTGAAGAACAGGTAGACGCCAGGGGTGAAACCCGCCTCGGCGACGCCGAGCAGGAAGCGCAGGATGCTGAAGCTGACCGGCCCGGTGGCGAAGGCGGTGGCCATCGAGATCAGGCCCCAGGTCACCATGATCCGGGCGATCCAGATCCGCGCGCCGAAGCGCTGCATGAGCAGGTTGCTGGGAATCTCGAAAATGAAATAGCCGAAGAAGAACAGCCCGGCGGCCCAGCCGAACATCGTGGCGGTCAGGCCCAGGTCCTTGTTCATGCTGATGGCGGCGAAGCCGACGTTGGTGCGGTCCAGGTAGCTGACCACGTAGCACAGGAAGATGAACGGCATGATGCGCAGCATGACGCGGCGCAGCAGTTTTTCACCCTCGGCGTCGGACAAGGGGGGGAGCGGAGCGGTAGTGTCCTGAGTCATGACGTCACTCTTTTATTGTTCTTGGACGGTTTTTTTTGCGGGCTGTCAGCTGTGTGAGTACATCGCCAGGCCCGCTGTGCTGGTGGTCACCTGGAGGATCGAGCCGGATTCCGATTCGGTGATGTAGAGGTTGCGGTTGTCTGCGCCGCCGAACGCCAGGTTGGTGTTGCTGATGCCCTGGCAGGAAACGATGCGTTGCAGCGGCTCGGCGACCTTCGACAGCTTCCATACCGAACCGAACCCGGTATGCGCGATGTACAGGTTGCTGTCCTGGTCGAGAGCCAGGCCGTCGGGGCCGCCCAGGCCGCCGTGCAGTTGGGCGAACACCCCGACCTTGCCGATGATCGAGCCGTTGCCCAGGGGGATGCGCCAGATCTGCTGGGCGCGGGTGACGGCGATCAGCAGGTGGTTCAGATGTGGGTCATAGACGATGCCGTTGGGGCTGGGGATGGTGTTGATCAGGCACGACAGCTGGCCGTCGTGGCTCAGCTTGTAGACCCGCCCGCTGGCATCCTGCAGGCCGGTCTGGCCCTGGTCGGTGAAGTAGAGGTCGCCGTTGGGCGCGAACACCAGGTCGTTGACGCCCTTGAAGCCTTCGGAGCCGGCCGATTCCAGCAGAGGTTCGATGTGCCCGCTGTGCGGGTCGAGGACCATGATTCCGCGTTTGTAGTCGGTGATGAAGATCCGGCCATCGCGATGGATTTTCAGGCCATTGGGCCAACCGTCGTATTCGCAGACCAGGGTCCATTCGCCCTGGGGCGAGATGCGGAAGATGCGGCCGTAGGGGATGTCGGTCACGTAGAGATTGCCATGCCGATCAAAGGATGGCCCTTCCAGGAACGAGTCGATTGCACGCCCCTGGCGATTGGCGTCCGCCCAGGCGGTGCGACGCGCGTTGCGGAATTGCTCGGGCAGACGGGTGAAGACCTGGGTCTCGACGACGGCCGGGGCCGGAAAGAAGCTCATGCGGGCCTCCTGTTGCGCAGGTTGTTATTGGATTTAATGAAACGCCATTTCAAAATAAAGCATCAAAAACAAAAAAGCGACCCTGGGGCCGCTCGTTTTTTTGCGATTTACACTCTTTCTTGAATTTTTATCGGGTTTTTATTGACACATTGTTCTGAAGTAAGGGGGGCGTTTTCGCCTGGCGGTGGGTTCAGGCCTGCCGGCCGGAGACACTCAGAACGGCACGGCGACGATCAGCTGGCTGTAGACGTTGGTGCCGTTGCCACCGAACTGGCTGCCGCCGTTGTCCTGGCCCTTGCGTGGTTTGTACAGGCCCACCAGCGGCGTGATGATCAGATGTTCATTGATTGCCCACTCGGCGTACAGGTCGGTTTCCCGGCCGTCGAGGTTGAGCGCCTGGCCCGTATGCAGGGTGCGGTAGTCGAAGAACAGCGCGCCAAGGGTCAGGTTTTCCAACGGCTTGGCTTTCAACCCCAAGTGATGCACCTGCGTGTTGCTATTGAAGGGGCCGGCATAGTTGGCGGCCACCTCACCCTGGAACCAGGTACCGAACCCGCGGTTCTGACCGTTGAACAGGGCGTCCCAGCCTTGCGAGTAGCGGCTGTAGCGGTAGGTGAGGTCCGGGCTCCAGGGCAGGTTCGCGAAGGTGTAGCCGCCTTCCAGGTACCAGGCTTTCTCGGCGCCCGCGTCCTTGTCCTGCCAGGCGTATTCGAAGGAGAAATGCGCGTTGTCGATACCGGCATTGCCTGCACCGCGCAGGCTGTAGATGTTCATGCCATCGCGCTGGCGCTGGAAGTCGCTGGCGTAGCGGTCATCCACGCCCAGGCCGTGGATCCAGGTCAGCCCCAGGGTGCCGGGTGCGGCGCTGTACTCCAGGGTGCCAGCGGCCATTTCGGTCTTGGCCTGGGCACGATTGTCGGACTTGAACCACAGCAGGCTGCCGTGCAGGCCGTCCTTGCCGCCCAGGCGCAGCACTGCGGTCTTGTCGAAGGCATGCCGGGCTGCCAGGTAGTACGCACCGCCGCGGTTCAGGTCGCCATCTGCCACGCCCTTGCCCATGTTGATGCCGTCGTCGTTGATGATGAAGCCGTCGCCCAGGGTGATCACCTGGCGGCCCCATGACAGATCGACGCCATCCTTGCCCAGTAGCGGGAACAGTTCGCCGGACTTCCAGCCGGCGAAGGCTTCGTCGAATTTGCTCGTCCGTTCACTGCCGTCGGTGAAACCGGCGGCGTCGCCGTCACCCCAGGTCGCCGAGCTGACCAGGTTGGCGGTGCCGTACAGGCTGCCGAACGAGCCCAGCCCCTGGGTGCCGCTCAGACCGTACTTGATGAAGCCCTCGCGCCAGGTCGAGCCGCCGGACGTGCCGTCATAGTTCTTGCGGCTGTTGAAGTGCCCATATACGGCGAGGAAGTTGCCGGTCAGGGTGGTGTCGTCGTCGCTGTAAAGCGCCACGGCCTGAGCCTGGCTGGCACCCAGCAGGGTGCTCAGGCCAAGGCCGAGCAGGGTGGGCAGGGTATTGCGTCGGTTGAAGCGCTCCATGGGTGTCGTCCCCTTCGTCTGTGGTTGGCTGCCCGCACAGTTAGGGGTACCCGGTGGACCTGAGTCTTTGCAGCGGCTGCCAGTCTCTTGTCCCTGCTGGCCAGTCAGGCGCGACTGGCAGGCTGCAACAAGACGTCCGTCAGCCAGGGTCAAGACGTCGGGTGAGGGCGGGCGCAAAGTGAATGGCATCAAGCGGCCAGACCTGTGGCATCCGCGGCAACGGCCCGCGACTTGCCTGCCAGGGGTTGCCGCTCACGCCAACGACCACTCCAGGGGCCAGACATGTCACTTCATCAGCAGCTCGACGCGCACCTCAACCGCGGCACGGTCGGTTTTCCCACCGCGCTGGCCAGTACCATCGGCCTGATCATGGCCAGCCCAGTGATCCTCACCGCCACCATGGGCTTCGGCATCGGCGGCAGCGCCTTCGCCCTGGCGATGATCCTCGCGGTGATCATGATGCTGGCCCAGGCCACCACGTTCGCCGAGGCGGCTTCGATCCTGCCGACCACCGGCTCGGTGTACGACTACATCAACTGTGGCCTGGGGCGTTTCTTCGCGATCATGGGCACCCTGGCGGCCTACCTGATCGTCCATGTGTTCGCGGGCACGGCGGAAACCATCCTGGCCGGGGTCATGGCCCTGGTGAACTTCGAACACCTCAATACCCTGGCCGAATCGGCCGGCGGTTCCTGGCTGCTGGGCGTCGGCTTCGTGGTGGTCCTGGGCGTGCTCAACATGTTCGGGGTCAGTGCCTTCGGCAAGGCGGAGATCATCCTCACCTTCGGCATGTGGGTGACGTTGATGACCTTCGGTGTGCTGGGCCTGATCGCTGCGCCGGCGGTGCAGCTCGACGGCTGGTTCGGTGCGTCGCTGGTGGGCACCGATCTGGTGACCGTCCTGTCCCTGGTCGGCATGGCGATGTTCATGTTCGTCGGTTGCGAGTTCGTCACCCCGCTGGCACCGGACCTGCGCCGCTCGGCCAAGGTCATGCCCAAGGCGATGATCCTCGGCCTGTTGGGCGTGGCCAGTTGCATGTTCATCTACGGCGCGGCGATGAAGCGCCAGGTCGAGAACGTGGTGCTGGACGCCGCCACGGGTGTGCATCTGCTGGATACACCGATGGCGATCCCGCAATTCGCCCACCAGGTGATGGGCGATATCGGCCCGGTGTGGCTGGGTATCGGCTTCCTGTTCGCCGGCGCGGCGACCATCAATACCCTGATGGCGGGCGTGCCGCGGATCATCTATGGAATGGCGGTGGATGGCGCATTACCGAAGGTGTTCACCTACCTCAGCCCGCGCTTCAAGACACCAATACTCTGCATTCTGGTGGCCATGCTGATCCCGTGCCTGCATGCCTGGTACCTGGGGGGTAACACCGACAACATCATCCACCTGGTGCTGGCCGCCGTGTGTGCCTGGAGCACTGCCTATCTGCTGGTGACCCTCTCGGTGGTCAGCCTGCGTATCCGTCGCCCCGACTTGCCACGCGCCTATCGGTCGCCGCTGTTCCCGCTGCCGCAGATCGTTTCCAGTGTCGGCATCCTGCTGGGCATGTGGTTCATTACCCCGCCTGGCATGAACCCGGCGGACATCTATGTGCCGTTCGGCGTGATGCTGGCCGCCACGGCCGCCTATGCGTTGTTCTGGACCCTGGTCGTCCAGCGTGTCCATCCGTTCAGGCCGGCGCGGGTCGAAGACGTGCTGGCCAAGGAGTTCGCCAGCGAGCCCGGTGTGCACGCGAAGGAGGTTGGCAGCGATGCTTTCAAGACTGTTTGATCGTCTGAGCGCCGAGCGCAACCCCAGCGGCTACCGGCCTGGAGTGACCCTTGAGCACCTGCGGCGCAACCTTGGCGTGGCGGGTTGGCACCTGCTCGACGCGCAGCGTGCACGGCTGACGCTGGGCGAGCTGGTGTTTGAAGTGCGCGAGCGCACCGAGTCGCAGCTGTTCATGCACTTGGTGATGAGCGAATTCGTGCTGCAGGTGCAGGGCCGCTCGCGGTGCACGGGGCGCTATGCGGTGCACCATGGCGGCGCGATTCGGCGCACCGGCCTGCACTGCCGTGCGCGTGGCGGTGACGGCCAGGCGCTGGCTGACCTGCAGGCGGCACTGTTGCACGATGCGCCGTTGCGCGAGGCGCTGATGCCGCTGGACTTCAAGCACCTGCGCCTGGAAGTGATCGACGGCCTGTGGTGCCTGCGCCTGGAGCACATGGGCGGCAGCGAAGTGGTCAATCGCCTTCCGGCGTTTCGCCGCTACATCGCCCTGGGCGCCGAGCAGAAGGCCTGCCTGTTCGCGGCATTGCAAGCCTGGCGGCGCATCCTCGGCGAGATCTGAGCGCGCCTGGCACGCATCCTGCCTTCATCCGATGAATCCCAGTGACCGTTGTGCGCATATTGTTAACATGTTATCAATGCGCGCATAACAACAAGATTCTCGTGGAGGTAGGTATGCAATCTGATCAGCTCGCCCGCCAGGGCCTCGAACAATGGACGGCCACACTGCATGCCATCTGTGGTCGTTTCGACACCGAGCTGGCCTTCAATCGCTCTCTGTTCATCGGCCAGATCCACACCTGGAAGCGTTCCGGGCTGGAGCTGGCCAGCCTGCGTACCAATGCCGGCAACATCACCCGCCAGGCTGGCAGCGCCGACCTGGACAACGATGCCGAATGCTTTCTGGTCAGCCAGCGCTCCGGCTACTCGCAGATCACCCAGCACGGCACCAGCATCCGCCTGGCGCCCGGTGAGCTGTTGCTCATGGACTCTGCCGGGCACTGCCAGATCACGCCGTTCGGGCTGATCGAGCATGCCTCGCTGTCACTGCCGCGTCGTGACGTCTACAAGGGGCTCAAGGGCCGCCCGGCATTCGGCAGGATCTCCGCCACGCGTACCTGCGGGCGCATGCTGCACGTGCTGATGGATCAGATGTGCAAGCACGCCGGGGATGACGAGAACCCCGAAGACGACCCGTACGGCCTGCAGAATGCCCTGGTCTCGTTGCTGCCGTCGGCCCTCGAACAGGCTGAGGCAGCCTGTGTCGATGCGGCGGTGCTGGGCAATGCCAACCTGCGCGGCTGCGTGCAGAAACTCATCGACGAGTCCCTGGGCCAGCCTGGCCTGACCCCGGCGGCCCTGGCGGCGCGGTTGAATATTTCGGTGCGCCACCTGTACCGGCTGTTCGAAGAGGAAGGCGACAGCGTATGCCGCTATATCCAGCGTGCCCGCCTCAAACGCAGTGCCGAGGACCTGGCCAACCCCTTCCTGCGCAACGAATCCATCACCACCATCGCCTACAAGTGGGGGTTCACCGATTCGGCGCATTTCAGCCGTTCGTTCAAGAAGCAGTTCGAGCAGTCGCCCAAGGATTTCCGCAGCTTGAGCCTAGTGCAGGCTACGGGCACTGCCTGAACAGGTGCGGGCGCAACGGCGCGGTGTCTGGCAGGGTGTCGATGCAATGCACGCTGGCGCCGATCACCTCTTTGGCGTAGTGCTTGGCCTGGGAGGCGAGGTCGGCCAGCTGGTTGGCGTCGATGCGGCCGCAGGCCTCCTGGCGCAGGTGCACGACCCCGATGGACAGCGACAGCAGGGGAAACTCCTGGCGCAGACCCTGGCGATTGAGGGCGATGAAACAACCCGCCTCCAGGTGCTCGGCGCGGTAGAAACGTCGGCACTGGTTCTGGAAATCGTCGAGCAGCGTCTGCAGGCGTTTTTGCCAGTCGTCCGGTCCCAGCACCATCAGGAAGTCATCGCCACCGATATGCCCGACGAAATCGCGGCTCGGGTCGATGCGGTCGTTCAGGCACTGTGCCAGGCACAACAACACCTCGTCGCCACGCGCATAGCCGTAGATGTCGTTGAAAGGTTTGAAGCTGTCGATGTCCACGTAGCAGATCACCGACTCCCGGCCCTGTTGCAGCAGGCGCGCCAGGCACTGTTGGATCGGTACGTTGCCGGGTAGCAGGGTCAGCGGGTTGGCGTAACGGGCCTGCTGGATCTTCATCTCGGTAATCAGCTTGAGCACGTCGATCAACCGGCCCAGTCCCACGTAGCTGCCATTGCAGGTAATGATGAAGTCTTCTTCGATGCGCTGGCGGGCACGGCTGGTCAGCAGCCGGCTGACCTGTTGCAGCGATTGGTTCTGCTCCACGGCCAGGAAGTCTTCGCTCATCAGCCGGCTGATCGGCTTGCGCGCGAACAGCTCGGTGGCGAAAGGCTTGAGCAGCGCTTCAGAAAGCGAATGACGGTGCACGATGCCGCACGGGCGCTGGTGTTCGTCCAGTACCGCGACGGAGTTGAGGTTGGCCTGTTGGCGAAAGGCTTCGAGCACCCGCGCCGTCGGCGTGTCATGGCTGACCGCCGCCTGGCGGTTGAGCAGGGCGCTGAGGTCGGCGTTATCCTCATTCAGCGAGGGGCTGGGACCTTCCGCCTTCGGCAGCATCAGGCGGGCGTCCTGCACCGGGTTTTCCTGCGGGCGGGCCAGCAGATAGCCCTGCACCAGGTCCACGCCCATGTCGACCAGCACACTCAGTTCTTCAGCCAGTTCGATACCCTCGGCGATCACTGTGGCCCGCGAGGCCTTGGCCATCTGCAACATGGAGCCGACGAACTCGCGCTTGACCGCATCCTGGTGGATGCCGTCGATGAAATGGCGGTCGATCTTCACGTAGTCCGGGCGCAGTTCCGACCACAGGCGCAGGCTGGAGTAGCCGGCGCCCAGGTCGTCCAGGGCGATGGAGAAACCCATGTCGCGATAGTGATGCAGGGCCTTGTAGAGCAGGCCGAAGTCATCGGTGGGGGTCTGCTCGGTGAGTTCGATGACCACGTCCTGGGGCGCGATGCCATAGCGCTGCAGCATGCCCAGGGTGCGCCCTGGCGGGTGTGAGGCCTCCAGCAGCGATTCGGGCGAAACGTTGAGGAACAGCTTGCCCGGCAGGGCCTGCTGGCTGAAGCGGCGGCAGGCATTCTCACGGCAGGCCAGCTCCAGCTCGCTCAGTCGGCCGCCTTGGCGGGCTACGGCGAACAGGCTGATCGGTGAATGCAGGGTACTGTTTGACGGGCCGCGGGTCAGGGCCTCGTAACCGAGGATGCGCCGCTCGGAGAGCATGACGATGGGCTGAAACAGACTGTGCAACTCACCACGAGCCAGGATGGAACTCAGCGCGCTCAATTGCTCGGTCACGGTCATGGTGGTCTCTGCTACAAAAATAAAAGGTCTGACCCCCTTACAGGGGACAGACCTTTATTTGACTACAGAATCATGACTGCTTGATGACGGATTGGCAATTTGCCATTAGTTCCGTCGGTTGTTCACTTTTTTGCCACCGAGGCGCTGAGACCCAGATAGTCGATGAGAATACGCCCGGTCTCGGCCAGGTAGGCGTCATCCTCGGGCTTGGCCTTCTCGTCGTCGGTCGGCAGCGCGTCTTCGTCTTCCTTCTTCAGCTCCTTGAGCGGTTCCTCGCCCTTGGCCTTGCGCCGGGTGTTTTCCAGCGCCAGTTGCTGGTTCTCGATGGAGGTATGCTCGGCGCGACGATCGGCTTCGTTGAGGCTGACGGTCTTCTCGCTCATCAGCTTGCGCGCCAGGGCCAGACGGTCTTCGATGAACACGAACTCCGCGTCCTTGACCTTGCGCTGGTCGTGGCGCGCCTGCAACTGCGCGAGGAACGGCTTGAACGGGTCGACTGCCGGACGCACGGCCGGGCGGATGCTGTCCCACGGCATGGCTTCAGGCAGCGCGCTCTCGCCGATTTCCTTGGTGTCGATCAGCGACGGGTAGGTGATGTCCGGCACCACGCCCTGATGCTGGGTGCTCTGCCCGGAAACCCGATAGAACTTGGCCAGGGTCAGCTTCAGTTCGCCATGGTTGAGCGGCTGGATGGTCTGCACGGTACCCTTGCCGAAGGTCTGGCCACCGATGATCAGCGCCCGGTGGTAGTCCTGCATGGCGCCGGCGAAGATCTCCGAGGCCGAGGCCGAGAGACGGTTGACCAGTACCGCCATCGGGCCTTTGTAGAAGGCGCCCTTGGCTTCGTCTTCGAGCACATCGACCTTGCCGTCGGCGTTGCGTACCAGCACGGTCGGGCCCTTGTCGATGAACAGGCTGGTCAGCTCGGTGGCCTCCTGGAGCGAACCACCGCCGTTGTTGCGCAGGTCCAGCACCAGGCCGTCGACCTTCTCGGCCTGCAGCTCGGTAAGCAGTTTCTTCACGTCACGGGTGGTGCTCTTGTACTCGGGGTCGCCCGCGCGATAAGCCTTGAAGTCGAGGTAGAACGCCGGAATCTCGATTACGCCGAGCTTGTAGTCACGGCCATCCTGGTTCAGGTGCAGAATGGATTTCTTGGCGGCCTGTTCTTCCAGCTTCACGGCCTCGCGGGTGATCGACACCACCTTGCTGGTCTGGTCGTTCGGCGCATTGCTGGCCGGGATGATTTCCAGGCGCACCACCGAGCCTTTCGGCCCGCGGATCAGCTTGACCACTTCGTCAAGGCGCCAGCCGATCACATCGACCATTTCCTTGTCGCCCTGGGCCACGCCGATGATCTTGTCGGCGGTGGACACCTGCTTGGTCTTGGCGGCCGGGCCGGCTGGCACCAGGCGCACGATCTTGACGTTGTCGTTGTCGCTCTGCAGCACCGCACCGATGCCTTCCAGCGACAGGCTCATGTTGATGTCGAAGTTTTCCGCGCTGTCAGGTGACAGGTAGTTGGTGTGCGGATCGTAGGACATCGCGAAGGAGTTCAGGTAGGCCTGGAAGATGTCCTCGGCGCGGGTCTGGCTCAGGCGCGCCAGCTGGTTCTTGTAACGCTTGGTGAGGGTTTCCTGGATCTTGGCCGGGTCCTTGCCCGCGATCTTCAGGCGCAGCACCTCGTCCTTGACCCGCTTGCGCCACAGGTCGTCCATCTCGGCTTCGTTCTTCGGCCAGGGGGCGTCCTTGCGGTCGACCAGCAGGGTTTCCTTGGTGGCGAAGTCCATCTTGTCGACGCCCTTGTTCAGCTCCGCCAGGGCGAACTCCAGGCGCGATTTGCTGCGGTCGAGGAAGCGCTTGTAGATGGTGAAGCCGGCGTTGAGGTCGCCGCTTTTGAGGAAGTCGTCGAACTGCGTCTGCCACTTATCGAATTCGGCGATGTCACTAGCCAGGAAGTAACTGCGCGACGGGTCGAGCAGCTTGAGGTAGCTGTTGTAGATGATCACCGAGCGCTTGTCGTCCAGCGGCGGCTTGCTGTAGTGGTGGCGCTTGAGCAGTTCCACCACGTTGAGGCTGGCGATCACTTCGTCGCGGTCGGGCTGAAGCTTGTCCCAGGCGTTGGCGGCAAAGGTGCTGGCGGACGTCGACAGGGTGCCGAGGCCAATGAGCAGGGCGAGGGCGGTGCTCGGGAAGAAATGCTTCATGCTGATTCGACGCGGAGACAATTGATAACGCATATTAGGCCGTCTTAGAAATCGCCGGTTCCATGGACCCGGTCGCATAATGCACAAGCCCGCGCAAAGGCGGCGGGCTCAGTCCTGACTCACTATGGAGGCACCGTGAAGGCATTGCAAGGCGTTAACGGACAGTTGGAATGGGTCCAGACACCAAGTCCGACCCTGGACGTCGGTCAAGTCCGCATCAAGGTCGCGGCGGCGGGGCTCAACCGTGCCGACCTGCTGCAGATCAAGGGCCACTATCCACCACCGCCTGGAGCCAGCGAATTCCTTGGCCTGGAGTGCTCCGGGGTGATCGCCGAGGTAGGTCCCGGCAGCAGTTGGCAGGTCGGCGACCGGGTCTGCGCCTTGCTGGCCGGGGGTGGCATGGCCGAGGAAGTCGTGGTCGACGGTCGCCATGTGCTGCCAGCCCCGGAAAACCTGAGCCTGGCCGAGGCCGCCTGCCTGCCGGAGGTGTATGCCACGGCCTGGTTGAACCTCTTCGAACTGGCCGCCATCAAGCCCGGCGAGAAGGTTCTGCTGCACGCCGGGGCAAGTGGAGTTGGTTCAGCGGCCATTCAGCTGTGCAAGGCCTTCGGCAACCCGGTATGGGTCAGTGTCGGTTCCGCCGAACGCCTGGCCTATTGCGTCGAGCTGGGCGCTCAGGGGGGTGTGGTGCGCGGTGACAACCTCGCCGGCCTGGAAGCCTTCGCGCCGTTCGATGCAGTGCTCGACCCGGTGGGCGGCAACGAATACGCCGCGCTCAACCTCAAGCTGCTGGGCCAGGACAGCCGCTGGGTGCTGATCGGCGTGATGGCCGGGCGCAAGGCCGAGATCGACCTGGCCCAGGTGCTGGGCAAGCGCATTCACCTGTTGGGGTCGACCCTGCGCAGCCGTGACGAGCAGTTCAAGGCCACCCTCATCAGCGACCTGGCCCAGCAGGTCTGGCCGCTGTTCGTCGAGGGCCGCCTCAGCCCGCAACTGTCGCGCACCTTCCCGGCCGAACAGGCCAGCGAGGCCTATGCCACGTTGGAGAGCAACCAGGTGTCAGGCAAGGTCGTGCTGGTCATCGACCCGCAACTGCAATGAGGCGCAGCGGGCCCGGCAACCGCTGCCGGGCCCGCTGCGTTCGGGCCGTTGTCACTTCCAGTGATGGATCGGCCAGCCGGCCTCACGTGCGTGTTCCAGCAGCACCGGGTCGGGATTGACCACGTGCGGGTGGTCGACGGTCTGCAACAGCGGCAGGTCGTTGCGCGAGTCGGAATAGAAACTCGCGCCTTCGAGGTTTTCCCCTTCGGCGTCCAGCCACTGCATCAGCCGTGCGACCTTGCCCTGCTGGTAGGTCAGGGTGCCTGTGGTGGCGCCGCTGTACACGCCATGCTGGACGTCCAGGTCGATGGCCAGCACTTCATCGATGCCCAGGCGCTCGGCGATGGGCGCCACCAGGTGCACGCTGGAGGCGGAGATCACCAGGATACGGTCACCCTGGGTACGGTGTTCGGCGATGGCCTTGCAGGCGTCGCTGAAGATGATCGGCTCGATGACGTCCTCGACCCAGGGGCCGACCAGATGCTCGACTTCTTCGGGGGTACGCCCGGCCATGGGCTCCAGGCTGAACGCCATATAGTCTTCCATGGCCAGCTCGCCGGCCTTGTAGGCGTCCATCATCTCGTTGTTGCGGCGCATGAACGACTCGGGGTCGACCCAGCCCAGGCGGCCCATGTGCTCGCACCACAGCGTCGAGCAGTCGCCGTCGATGAGGGTTTCGTCCAGGTCGAAAATGGCTACGGGCATTGTTGCGGTCCTTTGTCAGCGTGAGGGCGGCACTGTAACCCGTCGCGGCGCCCTCGGTCGCGATAACCCTGCTTCAGGTTCGGCAGAGTGGCGTTGGCACAGGGGCAGTCGTGGCCCGCACGCCGGTCAGGAAAGTGTGCAAATGGCGGCCGGGTCGATGCTCAGCCCGACCCTCTGGCCGTCGGCCTTCAAGTCAGCCGCCGAGCGGTTGAGTACGTCGACCACCAGATCCACCTCGTTGCTGCGTACCCGGTAGCGGATCACGTTGCCCAGCAGGCTGTGGCTGAGGATTTCCCCGGCCAGCGGGCCGTCGGCGTGCAGCTCGATGGCCTCCGGGCGGATCGCCACGCGCCCGGCCATAGGGCGTTGCAGCAGGCGGCTGGCGACAGCGGCGTCGAGCAGGTTGTAGTTGCCGATGAACCCGGCGGCAAAGGCGTCCACCGGCGCGGTGTACAGCGACTCGGCATCACCGCTCTGCACGATACGGCCCTGGTTCATCAGCACGATACGGTCGGACAGGGTCAGGGCTTCTTCCTGGTCATGGGTGACGAAGATCGTGGTCAGGTTCAGTTCGCGCTGGATGGCGCGAATCTGCTCGCGCAGGTGCTTGCGGATGCGCGCGTCCAGGGCCGACAGCGGCTCGTCGAGCAGCAGCAGGCGCGGGCGGGTGACCAGCGAGCGGGCCAGGGCCACGCGCTGGCACTGGCCACCGGACAGCTGGTGCGGGTAGCGCCCGGCGAAATCCTGCAGTTCTACCAGGCGCAGCATCTCGGCGACACGCTGGGCGCTTTCCTCGCGGCTGACTTTCTGCATGCGCAGGCCGAAGGCCACGTTCTGTTCCACGGTCATGTTGGGAAACAGCGCGTAGCTCTGGAACACCATGCCGATGTTGCGCTTCTGCGGGTTGAGCGGCACCAGGTCCTGGCCGTCGAGCAGGATGCGCCCGCTGTCCACCGGAGTCAGCCCGGCGATGCAGCGCAACAGGGTCGACTTGCCGCAGCCGGAAGGACCGAGCAGGGTGATGAACTCGCCCTTGTCGATGCGGCAGTGGATGTCGCTGAACACGGGCGTGCCGGTGTAGCTCTTTTGCAGGTTCTCGATACTGATGAAGCTCATTTCAGTCCTTGTCCTTGTTCAGTCGGTTGGCGACCCAGGTCAGTACCAGCACGAAGAGGAAGTAGGAAATCACCAGGGCACTGTTGAAGTGGCCGCTGCTGTTGCGCATGTTGTTCAGGTACACCTGCAGGGTCTCGTAGCGGGTGCCGACCAGCAGGTTGGCGAACACGAACTCGCCGAACAGGAAGGAGAACGACAGCAGCACGGCGACCATCAGGCCCTTGCGCAGGTTGGGCAGCACCACCATGAAGGCCGCCTGCCAGGTGCTGGCGCCGAGCAGGCGCGCGGCGTCCATCAGGTCGATCAGATTGATCGCCTGCAGGTTGTTGGTGATGGCGCGGTACATGAAGGGCAGGGCGATGGTGAAGTAGCAGCCGATCAGGATCCACGGCGTGCCGACCATGGCCATGCTGCCTGAACCATAGAGCTGCAGCAGGCCCACCGAGGACACCACCGGCGGCACCGCGAAGGGCAGCAGGATGAGGATGTTCATCAACCCGTCGAGCCGCGGGAAGTGGTAATGCACCACGAACAGCAGCGGCAGGATCAGTACCACCGAAAGCAGCAGCGCACCGACGCAGACCAGCAGCGACTGGGCGAAGGCGTTGAGAAAGCGCGCGTCGCTCCACAGCGCCAGGTACCACTTGAAGGTCAGGCCGCTGGGCAGGATGGTCGCCGACCAGCTGGTGGCGATCGAGTACAGGAAGGTGCCGGCCAGCGGCAGCAGCAGGATCAGGAACAGCAGCCAGACCACCGTGCGGTGGTAGAGGCTGGCGGGGCGTCGTTCAGCGCGCGACATGGTAGCTCCTCTTCAGCAGCCACTGGTGTACCAGGGTGACCAGGGTCATCAGGCCGACGAGAATCATCGCCAGGGCGCTGGCCATGTTCGGGTCCAGGGTGATATCGCCGGAGACCATGGCGGCGATGCGGATCGGCAGCACGTTGAAGTTGCCGACGGTCAGGGCGTACACCGTGGCGTAGGCACCGAGGGCGTTGGCCAGCAGGATCACGAAGGTGCCCAGCAGCGCCGGGGTCAGCACCGGCAGACCGATGTGCCACCAGAACTGCCAGGGTCCGGCGCCGAGCAGCGCGGCAGATTCGGACCAGTCCTGGCGCAGGGCGTCGAAGGCCGGGTAGAGCAGCAGCACGCCCAGGGGAATCTGGAAATAGGTGTAGACGATGATCAGCCCGGTCTTGGAGTACAGGTTGAAGTCACCGATGATCCCGCTCTGCTTGAGAATCAGCGTCAGCGCGCCGTTGAAGCCAAGCAGGATAATGAAGGCGAAGGCCAGCGGTACGCCGGAGAAGTTGCTGGTCATGTTGGCGAAGGCGGTGACGAAGTCACGCAGCCGCGAGTCGACCTGGCGCAGCGACCAGGTGCCGATCACCGCGATGACGATGCCGAACAGGCTCGACCAGAAGCTGATTTCCAGGCTGAACTGCATGGCCTGGCGATAGAAGCGCGAGTTGAAGGCCTTGCTGAAATTCTCCAGGCCCCAACCGTTGTCGGACTGCAGGCTGTGGATCGCCACCCAGGCCAGCGGGGCGATCTGGAATACGATGAAGAACAGGGCGAACGGTAACAGGCATGTCAGTGCCAGCCATTGCCCGCGGGAGAACTGCTTCAAATCCGTTGCTCCGGGCCATGAGGTGTAGCGCTGGCGGACGCGGTGTGCGCCACGCCCGCCAGCCGGGTGTCAGTTCATCTCGATGATGACCTGCTCGTTCCACTTCTGTGGCAGGGCCTTGGAAGTCTTCTCCCAGGCCTGCGCGTCCTTGATCGGCGTGACGTGCTTGTACTGTTCGTTGGGCAGCAGCTTGGCCTTCACGTCGTCCGGCAGGGTGATGTGCTCGGCACGAATCGGCCGCGCGTTGCCCTTGGCCAGGTTGATCTGCCCGGCGTCGCTGAAGATGTATTCGCGGGTCAGCTTGGCGGCGTTGGGGTGCTTGGCGTACTTGTTGATGATGGTGGTGTAGCCAGAGATCACCGAGCCGTCGGAGGGGATCAGCACCACGAAGTCATCGGGGTTGGCCATCTTGGCCTTGTAGCTCAGGCCGTTGAAGTCCCAGACCACACCGACTTCCACTTCACCCTTCTCGATGGTCTGGATGGTCGGGTTGGCCAGCGACAGGCGCTTCTGTTTGGCCAGCTCGGTGAACAGCTGCAGGCCCGGCTCGATGTTGGTCTCGTCGCCCTTGAAAGCGAACGAGGCAGCCAGCACGCCGTTGGCGGCCTGGGCGGCGGTGCTCACGTCGCCGATGGAAACCTTGTATTTGCCGGTCTTCAGGTCGGCCCAGCTTTTCGGGACGTCCGAGCCGTGCAGCAGCTTCTTGTTGACGATGAAGGCGATGGTGCCGGTATAGGCCAGCGCCCAGTGGCCGTCCTTGTCCTTGGCCCAGTCCGGAACCTGTTCCCAGGTGCTCGGCTTGTAGGGCTGGGTCACGCCCTTGGCGGCGGCGATCGGGCCGAAGGCCGCCCCGACGTCACCGATGTCGGCGCTGGCGTTATCTTTCTCGGCGTCGAACTTGGCCACTTCCTGGGCCGAACTCATGTCGGTGTCGGTGTGCTTGAGGCCGTACTTGGCGGTCAGGTCGGTCCAGGTGCCTTTCCAGTTTGCCCAGTCGTCGGGCATGCCGACGCTGTTCACGGCGCCTTCGGCCTTGGCGGCGTCTTCCAGGGCTTTGATGTCGGTGTTCGCAAAGGCCGCGTTGCTCAAGGCAATGGCCGAACCCAGCAGTGATGCCAACAAAAGGTGTTTCATTCGAAGCTCCTTGGTGCACTTGCGGCAAGAGGTGTTGGTCGTGGTCTAGATCAGCAATACCTGAGCCAAATTAGGCGCTTTGCATGACATTTTCGTGTCGGGCGCTGGGACTGGCGCGTTTGTTGTTCGCTCAGATGGCGCTGCGAACTAAGCGTAGACTACCGCCCGGGCCTTGCTGGACAAGGTGTTGCGCCGTGTCATGGACTAGTCTTGGCAAGCTTGGCCAGGCGAATGTCACAGGACAGTCATGTCCAGGACATAGGCTCACAGGCAGGTTCCAGAGAGGCGCGCGTGCCCTTGTCTGGGGCTGGTATAGACCAGAAAGGTAGCTTATGCGCGATGATGAACCACGAGCGGTGACCACCATTTGCCACGCCTTGCAGGAGCAGATCCAGCGTGGCCTGTTGCCGCCGGGTGAAAAGCTGCCGGCCGAGCGTCAGCTCAGCGAATTGTTCGGCACGACGCGCATTACCTTGCGTGAAGCCCTGGTGCAGCTCGAAGCCCAAGGCCTGATCTACCGCGAAGAGCGGCGCGGCTGGTTCGTTTCGCCACCCCGGCTGGCCTATGACCTCAACAGCCGCAGCCACTTCCACGCGATGGTCGCCGCCCAGGGGCGCGAGCCACAGACCCAGATGCTCTCGGCGCGCCTGCAGCCGGCCTCGGCGTCGATCTGCCAGCGCCTGCAACTGCCGGCGCTGTCCAGCGTGATCCAGATCTGCCGGGCGCGCCGCATCGACCGGCGGCCCGTGCTGTATGTCGAGCATTACCTCAAGCCAGAGTATTTTCCCGGCATTCTCGACTGCGATCTCGACCAGTCACTCACCGAGCTGTACGCCGAGCGCTACGGGGTGCACTACGGGCAGGTGACTTTCGACCTGTTGCCGACTGCCCTGCATGCCGAAGCCGCTGCGGCCTTGAAGGTGTCACTGGGCACGCCCGGCTTGTGCATCGCGAGGGTCAATCATGACCGCGAGGGGCGGCTGATCGATTGCGACCTGGAGTACTGGCGGCACGACGCGATTCACGTCAGTGCGGTGATGCGCGACCGCTGAGCAGTGCAAGCGGCTTGAGCCGGGATTTACTTGCGGCTCAAACCGGTCCTGCAGGAGTGCTCAGGGCAATTCGGTGCTGGCGTAGAACGCCCCGAGGACCTTGACCAGGTGCGCCAGGTCGTGGCTGCCGGCCAGCTCGCGGATCGAGTGCATGGCGAAGGTCGGCAGGCCGATGTCCACGGTGCGGATACCCAGGTGGCTGGCCGTGATGGGGCCGATGGTCGAACCACAACCCATGTCGCTGCGCACCACGAAGCTCTGCACCGGGACTTCTTCGGCCATGCACAAGTGGCGGAAGAAACCGGCGGTTTCGCTGTTGGTGGCGTAGCGTTGGTTGCTGTTGACCTTGATCACCGGCCCGGCGTTGAGCTTGGGCCCGTGGTTGCCATCATGCTTGTCGGCGTAGTTGGGGTGTACGCCATGCGCGTTGTCGGCCGAGACCAGCAGCGAACGCTGGATGGTGCGCACGTAGTCTTCGTGGTCGCCGACCAGGCGCTGGACGATCTGTTCGAGCATCGGGCCGTCGGCGCCGCAGGCCGAGGCCGAACCGATTTCCTCGTGGTCGGTGCACACCAGCAGGCAGGTCTGCTCGCTGTCGCTGTTGAGCAGGGCCTGCAGGCCGGCGTAGCACGACAGCAGGTTGTCCAGGCGCGCCCCGGCGATGAAGTCCTGGTTGAGGCCGATCACGGCGGCGCTCTGGGTATCGTAGAAGCTCAGCTCGTAATCGAGCACCACGTCGGCGTTGAGGTCGTGCTCGCGGGCCAGTTGGTCGGTGAGCAGCGCACGGAAGTCCGCACGTTCATCACCGGCCACCTGGGCCAGGATCGGCGGCAGTTCGGTCTGCGGGTTGATGTGCCAGCCTTCGTTGGCGCTGCGGTTGAGGTGGATCGCCAGGTTGGGGATCACCGCGATCGGCGCACGGAAGTTGATCAGTTGGCTCTCGACCTTGCCGTCACGGCGGAACGTCACCCGCCCGGCCAGCGACAGGTCGCGGTCGAACCAGGGCGCCAGCAGGGCGCCGCCGTAGACTTCCACGCCCAGTTGCCAGAAACCCTGGCGCTGCAGTTCAGGCTGCGGCTTGACGCGCAGGCAGGGGCTGTCGGTGTGTGCGCCGACCATGCGGATGCCGCTGATCAGTGGCGAGTGGCGACCCATGCGAAAGGCCACGATGGACGAGTCGTTGCGGGTCACGAAATACCGGCCACCGGCTTCGACGGCCCAGGTGTCACGTTCGTCGAGGCGCTGGAAACCGGCGGCTTCCAGATGTTGTACGAGGGTGGCGGTGGCATGGAACGGGGTGGGCGAGGCCTTGAGGAAGTCGATCAGGCCCTTGTTCAACTCTTCACGCATAAATCACTCCAGACAGCAGTGCCGCGAGTTTATCGCATCGGGGCGGTTTTGGCCGCGCAGGATCAGAACGGTGCCGGGCATTCGAAGCGCAGGCGCTCGCCGCTGACCGGGTGGCTGAAACTCAGCATGCTGGCATGCAGGCACAGTCTCGGGGAAGCGGCCAGCGCCTCGGCATGCGCATACAGGCCGTCGCCCAGCAGTGGGTGGCCGATGGACAACATGTGCACGCGCAGCTGGTGCGAGCGACCGGTGATGGGGGTCAGTTCCACGCGGCAGTGATCGGCATGACGTTCGAGGATCTTCCAGAAGGTCAGGGCGTGCTTGCCCTGTTCGTGGTCGACGACGTGGCGTGGCTTGGTCGGCGGGTCGTAGCGCAGTGGCAGGTCGATACTGCCGCTGTCCAGTTCTGGCTGGCCCCAGCACAGTGCGGTGTAGGCCTTCTCGGTCTCGCGGTCGTGGAACTGCCGGGACAGCTCGCGGTGGCTGTCGGCGTCGCGGGCCAGCAGGATGATGCCGGAGGTTTCCCAGTCCAGGCGATGGACAATGCGTGCCTCGGGGTAGCCGTTATCCTGCAGGCGGGTGATCAGGCAGTCCTTGTTGTCCTCGGCGCGGCCGGGCACGGACAGCAGAAAGGCAGGTTTATCGACCACCAGGAGGGCGGCGTCCTGATGAAGAATGCGGATGTTCGACAGCGGCATGCGGGTAGACGGCCTCGGTGCACGATGAAAAACGCGAGCGGCGCAACCGGAGGCCTCCCTGGCGGGAAGCTCCGATTGCGCCGCTGGCGGTTGCCGGATCAGCGATCAGGCAGGGTTACGTTGAGTTCCAGGATCGAGCAGCTGCCCTGGTTTTCCAGAGCGACCTGCACCTGGTCGGACTCAATGCTGACGTATTTACGGATCACTTCCACCAGCTCCTTCTGCAGGGCAGGGAGGTAGTCGGGGGCCGTGTTGCCGCGTTGGCCGCGCTCGTGCGCTACGATGATCTGCAGACGCTCTTTCGCCACCGAAGCGCTGTTGGCTTTCTTGCGGTCGCGAAAGAAGTCGAAAATATTCATGCGTCAACCCCCGAACAGACGTTCAAAGAATCCCTTCTTCTGTACATCCAGGAAACGGTGTTCCCGGTCCTTGCCCAGCAGGCGGTCCACGGCATCGCTATAGGCCTGGCCGGCATCGCTCTGTTCGTCGAGGATCACCGGTACGCCCTGGTTGGAAGCCTTGAGCACCGCCTGGGATTCCGGGATCACGCCCAGCAGGGTGACGGCGAGGATTTCCTTGACGTCGTCGACGCCGAGCATTTCGCCCTTGCTCACGCGCTCCGGGTTGTAGCGGGTCAGCAGCAGGTGTTCCTTGATCGGGTCTTCGCCGTTCTCGGCGCGGCGCGATTTGCTGGCCAGGATGCCCAGCATGCGGTCGGAGTCGCGAACCGAAGACACCTCGGGGTTGGTGACCACGATGGCTTCGTCGGCGAAGTACATCGCCAGGTGCGCACCGGTCTCGATGCCGGCCGGGGAGTCGCAGACGATGTATTCGAACGACTGGCGCAGCTCGTCGAGCACGCGTTCCACGCCTTCCTTGGTCAGGGCTTCCTTGTCACGGGTCTGGCTGGCGGCCAGCACGTACAGGTTTTCGATCTTCTTGTCCTTGATCAGCGCCTGCTGCAGATTGGCCTCGTTGTTCACGACGTTGACGAAGTCGTATACCACGCGGCGTTCACAGCCCATGATCAGGTCCAGGTTACGCAGACCGACGTCGAAGTCGACGATTACCGTCTTGTGGCCGCGCAGTGCGAGGCCGGTACCGATGGCGGCGCTGGTGGTGGTCTTGCCCACACCACCCTTGCCGGATGTAACTACGAGAATCTTGGCCAAGGTGTTTCACCCCTAGAGCAAACGGACTTTCAGTCCAAGAAGAGCGTCCCTTGAAGCGGCGGTAGTCGAACAATGCTGGAAATCACGGAATTTTCGGCTTTAAGGCGGCTATCTGGACAGCACGGGTTAAAACACAAAGTTCTCTGGATTTCCTACAACCTTTGCTACGTTTTCGCGACGAGTCAGAGATGCTTTGATAAATGGCGGCAGTATCCGTTAAAGACGAATGATGTTCAACACATCCCCGGACAGGCTGATCTGCACGCCAGTACCCCACAGCGGATCGCGCCGCAGGTCTTCGGAAACCTTGTACTGGCCGGCGATGGACACCAGTTCGGCGCCCATCTGCTGGCAGAAGATCCGTGCCTTGGCATCACCCTTGATGCCTGCCAGCGCCCGGCCTCGCAAAGGACCGTAGACATGGATGTTGCCATCGGCCAGAAGTTCCGCACCGGGGCTCACCGGGGCGACGACGACCAGGTCACCGCCCTGGGCGTAGATCTGCTGGCCACCGCGCACCGGCGAGGTGATCACCCGGGTCGGCTTGACCAGGGGTTCGGCCGGTTTTTCCACGGGCTTGGGCGCAGGGGCGGGGGCCTCGACCGGATCCAGCGGTCGTTCACGGGCGCCTGAGGGCGGCAGTACCGGCAGATCGATGGCGATGGCGGCGGCGATGTCCTCGATACGGCTGGCGCGAATCGCCAGGGTTCGCAGGCCATGCTGGCGGCAGATGCGCATCAGGCCGGGCAGGTCGACGGTGCCGTCCTGCGGGGCGATCTTGTCCAGGGCCAGGATCAGCGGCGTGTTGCTGAAGAAATTGGGGGCCAGGGCGACCTTGGCCGCCAGTTGTCTGTCCAGGGCCTCAAGGTCGGTACGCGCCAGTTCCATCACGGTGATGGCAAGCATGCTGCCCTTGAGCTGGAACACGGGGTCGAGGTTTTGCTGTTCGGTCTGACTCATGGTCGGGATAGACAACGGCTTGTCGCTAAAAGTGCCGAGACTTATAACGAGAACGTTCGTCAGCCGCAAGCCATGGCGAACCGATGTAGAATGCGCGGCCATCGTTCTGACGGAAGCCTAAATGGATCGCCCGCGTTTTCGCCCCTATTTCCTTCATCCGCGCTTCTGGGCCCTGTGGCTGGGCCTTGGCCTGCTGTGGCTGGTCGTGCAGTTGCCGTTTCGCGTGCTGCTGGTCATCGGCCGCCTGCTGGGCCGGGTGATGTACGGTTTCGCCACTGATCGCAAATACATTGCCGCACGCAACCTGGAACTGTGCTTCCCGCAGCTGTCGGCCGCTGAACGCAAGCGCCTGCTCAAGGAAAACTTCGCCTCCACCGGCATCGCTTTCTTCGAGATGGCCATGAGCTGGTGGTGGCCGCGCAAGCGCCTGGCCAGGCTGGCGCATATCGAGGGGCTGGAACACCTGCGTGAGGCGCAGCAGCAGGGCGAGGGGGTGATCCTCATGGCGCTGCACTTCACCACTCTGGAAATCGGCGCCGCGCTGCTGGGCCAGCAGCACACCATCGATGGCATGTACCGCGAGCACAAGAACCCATTGTTCGACTTCATCCAGCGGCGTGGTCGCGAGCGGCACAACCTCGACTCGCTGGCTGTGGAGCGCGAGGACGTGCGCGGCATGCTCAAACTGCTGCGCAATGGCCGCGCCATCTGGTACGCGCCGGACCAGGACTACGGCGCCAAGCAAAGCGTGTTCGTGCCGCTGTTCGGCATCCAGGCCGCCACCGTGACGGCTACCAGCAAGTTCGCCAAGCTTGGCCGTGCCCGGGTCGTGCCTTTCACTCAGCAACGCCTGGCCGATGGCAGCGGCTACCGGTTGGTGCTGCATCCGCCGCTGGACAATTTTCCCGGCCAAAGCGACGAAGACGATTGCTTGCGCATCAATCAATGGGTAGAAAGGGCCATTACCGAATGCCCCGAGCAGTACCTCTGGGCACACCGTCGCTTCAAGAGCAGACCGGAAGGCGAGCCCAGGCTGTACGCGAAAAGACAATAAGAAAAGGCGATCACTGAGGTTCGTTCGATGTTGGAACCCGCTGTAGTGACACCCCCCGATGACCAGGCCGTGACCGGCCTGATCCTTTCCGGCGGCGGCGCGCGTGCCGCCTACCAGGTCGGCGTGCTGGCCGGTATCGCCGAGCTGCTGCCCTACGGGGCGGCCAATCCCTTTCCGGTGATCGTCGGCACCTCGGCCGGTGCCATCAATGCCGTCAAGCTGGCCAGCGAGGCCATGCGCTTTCGTGTGGCGGTGCACCAGCTGACGCTGTTCTGGCAGAACTTTCGCAGCCATCAGGTACTGCGCAGCGACTGGCCGGGGGTGATTCGCCAGGCCAGTCGCTTCGTGGGCAAGAGTTTGCTGGGCCTGGGCTCGCAGCGTCCGGTGGCGCTGCTCAACAGCGAGCCATTGCGCGACCTGTTGACCGAGCGCCTGGACCTCTCCGGCATCGAGCAGGCGGTCGAAGGCGGTCACCTGCGAGCCGTCGCGGTGACTGCCTTTGGCTACGAGTCGGGACAGGCAGTGACCTTTTATCAGGGGCGCGGCACCATCGACTCCTGGCTGCGCCATCGGCGCATCGGCCTGCCGACGCGGTTGACCGTCGACCACCTGCTGGCCAGCTCGGCCATTCCGCTGCTGTTTGCGCCGGTGAGGGTCGAGCAGGAGTATTTCGGCGACGGTGCGGTGCGTCAGTCGGCGCCGATCAGTCCAGCCCTGCACCTGGGCGCCAACCGCGTGCTGGTCATCGGTGTCAGCGGCAATCCGCGGGGCGTGCAGGCCAACCAGGGGCCGCGAATCACCAGCGGCCACCAGCCGACCCTGGCGCAGATCAGCGGCCATATGCTCAACAGCACGTTCATCGACAGCCTGGAAAGCGACATCGAGCTGCTCGAGCGTCTCAACGGCCTCAGCGCCTTGCTGCCCGACGAGCAAATGCGTCGCCAGCCGGGCATGGCGCCGGTAGAGGTGCTGGTGATTTCGCCCAGCCGTCCGCTGGACGAAATCGCCGCACGGCACCGCCACGAACTGCCGCCAGCGCTGCGCACCTTCCTGCGCGGGCCGGGGGCGACCAAGACCAGTGGCGCCAGCGTGTTGAGCTACCTGCTGTTCGAAGCGGGATACTGCAGCGAGCTGATCGAGCTGGGACGGCATGATGCCAAGATGCAGAGCGAAGAACTGAAGCGTTTCCTGCGCATCGCCTAGCGGCACTACCGGCTGAAGCCTGTTTCCGCTCGTCCCTGGTAGGAGCCAACTGTCTTTCACCGAAGATCGACCAACGGTCAAATTGCACCCTCTCGCCATGGTGCACCATCTCGCACCATGGCGTTTAACCTCACCAGCAGGACTCGCATGCACGCCGTCAGCGCCACCTTCGCGCACTTACCTCGGGCGCGAAGTTGAGCGTATCGGTTCTTGAAGTCCTCGTTGTAACGGACCATCACCAAGGTACTCATGTACATCGCACGGCGTAGCTTCGCGCGTCCGCCGTAAATGTGCCGGTTACCGCGCTTAGTCCCACTGTCGTTGTTGTAAGGCGCCACTCCTGCCAAGGCCGCCACCTGTCCACGACTCAGATCCCCCAGCTCGGGCAGATAGCAAAACAGGCTGGAGATCGACACCGCGCCGATGCCTTTGATCGCTTGCAGGCGGTCCACCAAGGCCCCATCGACCTGTCGAGTCTGTGCAGCAATGCGTCGGTCTGCTGCCTTGATCATCTCTTGGATTTTGGCATTGAGCTCCCGATAGGCCTGCTGCACTTCAGGTTCTTGCGCTTGTTGAATACGGCGACGGTTGTCATCACGCTGCTGAACGAAGGCGTCACGCTGGTTCACCAGTTCGGTCAACTTATCGCGCGCTTCATCGGCCACCACAAACTCTTTCTTTCGCAAGGCATGGGCGAACATGGCCAGCATCTGCGCATCGATCGAGTCGGTTTTGGCTTGCTTGCCCATGGCCAGAGCGAACTGGCGAGCACGCAGCGGATTGATACGCATGACCTTGAATCTGGCCTTGGCCAGGAGTTTGACCGATAACCTTTCATAGCCGCCTGTGGCCTCAACCAGTACCTGCTCGACCCGGTTATCACTCAACCATTGGATAAGCTGGTGGATTCCTTCAGAGGTGTTGGTGGTGCAGAAGCTATTGCTCTGGGGATACAGCGCAATCTGCAGGGTATCTTTGGCGACATCGATTCCGGCGTAGGCGGTCATAAGAAAAACCTCTAGGCTTAAGGGCGAGAGGTCACTCTGAACGGGCTCACGCTTGTTGTTCGAGGTCGGACTCAGTCAACTGTTCGAGCTTGGGGTCAGAGTGAAAAGAGTGGATGGCAGTTGGGCTCCTACACGTGCTCCAGGGCACTGCGGCTTAACAGTTGCCATCCACCCCTCTCACCTCTGACTTTACCCTGTCGAAAGACACAAGCGGCTTCAGCCGCGAAGCCACCGCATTTTCACAGCAAATGCAGTGAATTTACCGGCGCTTTCGCGGCTAAAGCCGCTCCTACCGGGCCACATGACGACCAACTGAACTGTATTGCGGCTCAAGCCGGTCCCTCCGGGTAGGCGCGGCTTCAGCCGCGCAGTGCCTCAGGCGGTCAGGCGATCGTTGCGAAAGTCCTGCAGGGCCTGTTCGATTTCCTCGCGGCTGTTCATCACGAACGGGCCGTACTGCACGATCGGCTCGCCCAGCGGTTTGCCGGCGATCACCAGCACCCGCGCACCCTCGGCGCTGTCGATGCGCAGCTCGCCTGCTTCACCCAGGCGCACCAGGCGGCTGGACGCCACGGTCTGCGCGCAGCCGGCGACCGCGATGCTGCCTTCGTAGACATACAGCAGCACCCGATGCCCCTGGGGCAGTTTCGGGCTGATGCCGGTGCCGGCCGGCAGGTGCAGGTCGAAGTAGTGCGGTTCGGTGTCGGGCCGTTGCACGGCGCCGTCCTGCTGGACCTGGCCGTCGTCGAAGTGCCCGGCGATGGTCACCACCTCGATGCCGTCCGGTGTGGTCAGACGAGGAATGTTCTCGGGCTGAATGTCGCGGTAGCTGGCATCCATCAGCTTGTTCTTACCCGGCAGGTTCAGCCACAGCTGGAAGCCGCGCATCACGCCTTCTTCCTGTTCCGGCATTTCGCTGTGGATGATGCCCCGCGCTGCGGTCATCCACTGCACGCCGCCGCCCTGCAGCAGGCCGACGTTACCCATGTGGTCTTCATGGCGCATGCGTCCTTCGAGCATATAGGTCACGGTTTCGAAGCCGCGATGCGGGTGGGGTGGAAAGCCGGCGATGTAGTCGTCGGGACGGTCGGAGCCGAACTCGTCGAGCATCAGGAAAGGATCGAACTGCTCGACGCCCGGCCCGCCGAATACGCGGGTCAGCTTGACGCCAGCACCATCGGAGGCGGGCTGGCCGACATGGATCGAATGGACTTTGCGGTACGCGCTCATGGGCGGCTCCTCGAATATCAGATGGCGCCATGATAAATGCTTTAAATCGATCAATGGTCCCGAATTACCCATGCAAAGAATCGACTGATTCGATGATTTGGATGGCTTACGACCATGAGAATGCAGGAGTACGAAGAGAAAGGACGTTTCCCACCGCGCTGGCTGCGGTGGCTGGCAGTCAGCTCGGAACAGGACTTTATAGTGGCGTGCTTCTGAAATTGACGGGGTCTACCCGCCGGGAGCGTTGATGAAGGTCCTGCTGCATATCTACAAGAACACTTTGAACTTCGAGGGGCGCGCCAGTCGCCGAGAGGCGGTGTATTACCTTATCCATATGCTGCTGATCGTTGGCGTGCTGGTGTGGATGGACTTCCATTTCAATCTTATTGATCCCGACTGGGGGATTGGCCCCTGTACAGGCATCTTCTCGATGCTGATCTTCCTGACCAATCTGAGTTTCACCATACGCCGCTTGCATGACACAGACCTCAGTGGCTGGTGGTTTCTGATCAATTACGTACCCCTGGTGGGGCCTTTCATATCCCTTTGGCTGATGCTGCAGGCTGGCACACCTGGCGACAACCGCTTCGGTCCGCCCCCCGCACGCATCTGAGCAATGTCGCTGCCGGTGGGGTGCCTTTACCAAGGTTAGGCCCCGGCTTCCAGCAGTATATGAAACGAAAAACGGCCAATCCGGTGCTCCGGATTGGCCGTTTTTCATCAGCCCGAGCCTTACTCGGAAATCATCAGCTTGCGCGATTCGGTGTACACATAGCGCACCTTCTCGTACTCGAACGGCGAGTCCATCTGCCCGTAGCGGAAGCTGGTCACGTAGCGCTTGTCGATACCCCGCAGAATGAGGATTTCCGGGTGGTCGCTGCTGACCTGCGCGACGTTGAGGAAGTTGATCTGCGACTCGGCCGCGATGTCGAACACCAGTCCGCCGGTGTCACGCAGGTTGGACGGGCCGAACAGTGGCAGCACCACATAAGGGCCGGCTGGTACGCCGTAGAAGCCCAGGGTCTGGCCGAAGTCTTCGCTCTGCTTGGGCAGGCCCATGAGCGTCGCCGGGTCCCACAGACCGGCAACGCCGATGGTGGTGTTGAGCAGCAGGCGCCCGGTAGTCTGCAACGAGCGCTGACCCTTGAGCTGCAACAGGCTATTGAGCAGGTTGGGCACGTCGCCCAGGTTGCTGAAGAAGTTGCTCACCCCACTGCGCACGAAGCCGGGGGTGATGTAGCGGTAGCCGTTGACCACCGGCAGGAACACCCACTCGTCGAAGCGATAGTTGAAGTGATAGACGCGGCGGTTCCACGACTCGAAGGGGTCGTAGACCTCCAGGGCGTTGGTCGAGGCGCGTTCGAACTCGCGCTGGTCCAGGCCTGGGTTGAACTTCAGCGACTTGAGCGGCTGAGTGAAACCGTCAGCGTCGTAGTTGCGTACCACCGTGGCCTGGTCTTTGGTGGCGTGGGAAATTTCGGTGGTATCCGCCGCGTGGGCGGTACCGGCGGCCAGCAAGGCGGCCAGCACTAAAGGACGTTTAGCCACGGAAGAACTCCAGCATGGCGTCGCTGTTGACGCGATAGTTGAGGTTGCCGCAATGACCGCCGTATGGGTACACGGTCAGGCGATCGCCGAAGGTCTGGCGCAGGAAACCCAGGTCGCCCGAGCCGAGGATCAGGTCGTCGGCGTTGTGCATGACAGCGATCTTGCTGCTGTTGTGCAGGTAATCCTTCAGCGAATACAGGCTCACCTGGTCGACCAGCTGCAGCAGGCTGCCACCGTCGGTGCGGGCACGCCACATGGGAATCAGCTGTTCGGTCATGTAGCAGTCGAAGTCGCACTGCATGGCCCGCTTGAGGAACGGCGTGAGGCTGGTGCCTTCGGTGATCGGGAACTTCGGTGGGGTGATCAGGCCGCGGCGGTTGATCAGGTCCGAAGTGAAGGCGATATCGGCCGACGAGAAGCGGAACGAGGTGCCGATGAGCATGGCCATCTGTTCGTTGGACAGGTGTTCCTTGGACATCTGGAAGTCGTAGAGCAGCGCATCGTTGAGGTCGATGTAGCCTTTCTGCTGGAAGTAGCGAGTCAGCTTGGCCAGCACCAGCTCATAGAAGGTGGTGGTGTTGTTGATGCCCTTGACCTGGGTCTGTACCAGCTTGTCGAGGTTGCTCACCGAGGTGTACAGGTTGACCGGCGGGTTGAGCAGCAGCACTTTCTTGAAGTTGAAGCTGCGCCGGGTTTCGTCCAGGTGGCTGACGAACGCGGCGTTCAGCGCGCCCAGGCTGTAGCCGGTGAGGTAGAAGTCGGTGATCGGCAGGTCGGTGTGCTGCGCGCGCACGGCCTGCATCACCCGGTACAGGTCTTCGGCGTCTTCTTCGGAAATGCCGGGGGTGGCATAGCGCGAGGCGGAACTCATGAAGTCGTAGCTGGTTGGCGACGACAGCTGCACCACGTGGTAACCGGCGCCGTAGTAGAGCTTCTTCAGGTATTCGTTGAGTGTGCTGTTGTACGCCGCACCGGTGCCGGCGATGAGGAAAATCAGCGGCGCTGCATGGTCCTGGCGGGCCAGGCGATAACGCAGTTTCTTCACGGCCCAGAAGTTGTCTGGCAGGGTGAACTCACGCTCCGGGTGCAGATTGAGGTAGTAGTCGTCCTGGTCGATGTCGTCATCGGACGGCAGGTCGGGGCGCAGGTCGGGTGGCGTCGTGGCGATGGTCGCTTCGAAAGGGTTAGTCAGCGGGTAGCCATAAGTGGCGGGGTCGACGTTTTTCGCCAGGGCGGCTGCACTCAGGCAGAGGCCACCCAGGACTGCAGCGAGGCGCAGGAGACGGAGCATGACTTGATCCCTTGGGAAAGAGGTACAGATGAGAGTCGCAGGCTATGACCATCGGTATGGTGCCAAAGTGCCGTACCTGCAAGCGAGCCTTGTTAAAAGGGTGAAACGATACACCTTTCCAAGGGAATGACCTGTAGGAATGTGCGCTTTTGCGTGTGAAGGCGGATCAGCGGCGGGGGAGGGCAGGAAGGTGTAGGCGGATAGCATAAAGGGAGCCCTGAGGCTCCCTTTTGAATGGCTTTGCATGCTCTTTTTGTTTTTATAGGGCGGTCTGTTGTTGTTTTTGTCAACCGCCCTTCACCGCTTCATGTGCGACCCCCATACGGGGTCAAGAGCAAACGTATTTTTTTGAGCGCTGACTCGCTTCAATCGCCTGCCTGCACAACAGTACGATCCAACCAGTGCCGTGCTACCTCAAGGTAGTTTTATTGTTCTTGCCTGGTTGCGTGGCCTTCCGCAAAAGGCCCGGTGGAGCTGAATCGACTCCAAAAAAATCAGTTGGCTGCGCCTCTGTCCGTGTTGTTCTTGTTATGTCAGAGCCGTTACGTCTTGTTTTTATTGGTTTGTCGCTTGTTTTTGTTCTTGTTGTGCCAGAGATATAGCAGTTGTCGTGCCAACTTTTAAAAATCATTGAATATCAATGACTTAAATGTTTTTGGTGCGCCGTCGAAGGCGTTTTGCGCGTCGATGTGTTCCCGTGTTACCCGCCTGCGGAGCTGTCGGGTCCGCGTCGGGTAACACATTTTGTTTCTATCCTGAGGGTGGGAACGTCGGCGGCTGGGGCGGCTGCCGTACCAGGAAGGGGACGTGTGAAGTGAAACGGCCCCTGCTCATGTCGCATTTACTTCTATGCTGTCGTTGATGGCCGTGTGATGTCGTTTACCGCTGCCTGGGGGTCGTTGGCAGATCATGCCGCTTCACCCGTGAAGCCGATTATCAATGGGCCGGCTGTGCATGGCGCGGTCGGTCGCAGTCGCAAGCGTTAACGAAACGTGGAGGGCGCGCATTGCCCCTTGTGGGCGGGATGGGTCAGCCTGAGAAAAACAACGTAACGATGCCCGACGCTCGTCGGCGCAAGAACTCGACCGGGGAAGTAACGATGAAGATGCGCAAACTCCTGGCGGCCGGTGCCGCTCTGGTACTGGCTGCCAGCTCCACACTGGCCAGTGCTGAAACCAAGACCCTGACCATTGGCTATGTCGAAGGCTGGTCCGACAGCGTCGCCACCACCTTCGTGGCAGCCGAAGTGCTCAAGCAGAAGCTCGGTTACGACGTCAAGCTGCAGTCCGTTGCGGCCGGGATCATGTGGCAGGCCGTGGCTTCCGACAAACTCGACATGATGCTCTCGGCCTGGCTGCCGGGCACTCATGGTGAGTACATGGCCAAGTACAAGGATCAGGTCGTGGACTACGGCCCGAACTTCAAGGACGCCAAGATCGGCCTGATCGTGCCTGAATACGTCAAGGCCAAGAGCATCGAAGACCTCAAGACCGACGAGTCCTTCAAGAACAAGATCACCGGTATCGACGCTGGCGCCGGTGTGATGCTCAAGACCGAGCAGGCCATCAAGGACTACGGCCTGGACGGCTACAAGCTGCAGGCCAGTTCCGGTGCCGGCATGATCGCCGAGCTGACTCGTGCGGAAAAACGCAATGAATCCATCGCCGTTACCGGTTGGGTGCCGCACTGGATGTTCGCCAAGTGGAAACTGCGCTTCCTGGAAGACCCTAAAGGCGTCTACGGCGCCGCTGAAACCGTCGACAACGTCGGCAGCCTGAGCCTGGAGAAGAAAGCCCCGGATGTGGTCGCGTTCCTGAAGAAATTCCAGTGGGAATCCAAAGACGAGATCGGCACCGTGATGCTGGCCATCCAGGAAGGCGCCAAGCCTGAAGCCGCCGCCAAGGAGTGGGTCGAGAAGAACCCGGCTCGCGTGGCGGCCTGGACCGGCAAGTAAGCTTCATCCTGAGTTGATTCGCGGCCCGCGAGCCGTGTCTGGCAAAGCCACCCGGCGCAATGCGTCGGGTGGCTTTTTCGTTTCTGAAGTCTGTTGCGCAGCACGGTATACAGCAGCGTCGGAAAATTAATGTCGTTCTAATACTAAGGTCGTCTGGAGTCGTCTCAAGAGCCGACTAAAGTGAAGCTGTGTCATCTCTCTTATGCTGCGAGGACAAAAACAATGAACGACAGCATCTACCAATCGATACAGAACAACGCGCGCTTCAAGGAGCTGGTGGCCAAGCGCGAGCGGTTCGCCTGGATCCTCTCGGCGATCATGCTCGGGCTCTATGTCGCTTTCATCCTGCTGATCGCCTACGGTCCCCATCTGTTGGGTGCCAAGCTCAGCGCCACTTCCACCGTCACCTGGGGCATGCCGATCGGGGTCGGCCTGATCGTCACTGCATTCATCCTCACGGGTGTCTACGTGCGCCGCGCCAACAGTGAATTCGACGAGCTGAACAACGCCGTACTCAAGGAGATTCAGCAATGATCCGTCGTCTCTTCGCGGCCCTCGGCCTCGCAGCGTTCGCCCCGGCCCTGATGGCAGCTGATGCCCTCACTGGCGCGGTACAGAAACAACCACTCAACGTTGCCGCGATCGTCATGTTCGTGGCTTTCGTGCTGTTCACTCTCTACATCACCTACTGGGCTTCCAAGAAAAACAACTCCGCCTCGGACTACTATGCCGCTGGCGGCAAGATCACCGGCTTCCAGAACGGCCTGGCAATCGCGGGTGACTACATGTCTGCCGCGTCCTTCCTGGGCATTTCCGCGCTGGTCTACACCTCTGGCTACGATGGCCTGATCTACTCGATCGGCTTTCTGGTGGGCTGGCCGATCATCCTTTTCCTGATCGCCGAGCGCCTGCGTAACCTGGGCAAGTACACCTTCGCCGACGTAGCCTCGTACCGCCTCAAGCAGAAGGAAATCCGCACCCTGTCCGCCTGCGGTTCGCTGGTGGTGGTGGCCTTCTACCTGATCGCCCAGATGGTCGGTGCCGGCAAGCTGATCCAGCTGCTGTTCGGCCTGGACTACACCGTCGCGGTGATCCTGGTCGGCATCCTGATGTGCCTGTACGTGCTGTTCGGCGGCATGCTGGCCACCACCTGGGTGCAGATCATCAAGGCGGTGATGCTGCTGTCCGGTGCCTCGTTCATGGCGCTGATGGTCATGAAGCACGTCAACTTCGACTTCAACCAGCTGTTTGCCCAAGCCGTGGCGGTTCACCCCAAGGGTGAGGCGATCATGAGCCCTGGCGGCCTGGTGAAAGATCCGATCTCGGCGTTCTCCCTGGGCCTGGCGCTGATGTTCGGTACCGCTGGCCTGCCGCACATCCTGATGCGCTTCTTCACCGTGAGTGACGCCAAGGAAGCCCGCAAGTCGGTATTCTTCGCCACCGGTTTCATCGGCTACTTCTACATCCTGACCTTCATCATCGGCTTTGGCGCGATCCTGCTGGTCAGCACCAACCCCTCGTTCAAGGATGCAGCCGGCGCGCTGATCGGCGGCAACAACATGGCTGCGGTGCACCTGGCCAATGCCGTGGGCGGCAGCCTGTTCCTGGGCTTCATCTCGGCGGTGGCCTTCGCCACCATCCTCGCGGTGGTTGCCGGCCTGACCCTGGCCGGTGCTTCGGCGGTGTCCCATGACCTGTACGCCAGCGTGATCAAGAAGGGCAAGGCCAACGAAAAGGACGAGATCCGTGTGTCGAAGATGACCACCATTGCCCTGGCCGTGGTCGCCATCCTGCTGGGTATCGCCTTCGAGAGCCAGAACATCGCGTTCATGGTCGGCCTGGCGTTCTCCATCGCCGCGAGCTGCAACTTCCCCGTGCTGCTGCTCTCGATGTACTGGAAGAACCTCACCACCCGTGGCGCCATGATCGGCGGCTGGATGGGCCTGATCAGCGCCGTGGTGCTGATGGTGCTCGGTCCGACCATCTGGGTGCAGATCCTGCACAACCCGAAACCGATCTACCCCTACGAGTACCCGGCGCTGTTCTCCATCGCCATCGCCTTCGTCGGCATCTGGTTCTTCTCGATCACCGACAAGTCCCAGGCTGCCGAAGACGAGCGTGCACTGTTCGTGCCGCAGTTCGTCCGCTCGCAGACCGGCCTGGGTGCCAGCGGTGCGGTCTCTCACTGATCCGCCATCCGGCGCACAGCAAGAAGCAGCCCTCGGGCTGCTTCTTTTTTTTCACTTCAGCGTCGGCCCGGTGGTGGCCGGGCCGTGCAGTCATATCCTGCCCAGCAGCACCAGCACCAACAGGATGACCAGGATGGTGCCGATCACGCCCGACGGTCCGTAACCCCAGCTGCGCGAGTGTGGGAAGACCGGCAGGCCACCGATCAGCAGCAGGATGAGGAGGATGATGAGAATAGTACTGATGCCCATGACGAGTTCCTTCTAACGATTGGGGAAGCCAAGACTGCCGTGAAGATTCAAACCGCGGGGGATTGAAGTTTCAGGCCTCTTGAAAGATCCGACTCTCTGCGTTTATGAAAGGTTCTGAAACAATACGGCGTTTGCCGCCACTTTTTCTGTGTTCGGTTAATGGCGATGTAACTGGTCTGAAAGTTGAAACTTTTTCTGCACGCGGGTATCGCGCTCTATCCGTGGTAGTCACTTGAATAAACTGCGCAGGTTTTAACGCGCCGGCTGTAATCTTGCTTAGGTTCATGTTTACAAGCGCTTGCAGGAGGAGTCATGGGTATGCGCCTGATCGCCGATGCGCTGGTCGTGGTGCATCTGCTGTTCATCATCTTCGTGTTGCTCGGCGGCCTGCTGATGCTGCGTTGGCGATGGCTGGCGCTGTTGCATCTGCCTGCCGTGGCCTGGGGCGCGCTGGTGGAGTTCCTGCACCTTTACTGCCCCCTTACGCCACTGGAAAACCACTTTCGCCAACAGGCCGGACAGCAGGGGTACAGCGGTGGCTTCGTTGAGCATTATCTGATTGCGCTGATATATCCGGCAGGGCTGACGCCGAGTGTGCAGACAGGCCTGGGGATAGTCGTTGTGGTCATTAATGTTCTGGCGTATGGCTGGGTACTATGGCGTCGTCGCGTAAGTTAAGGTGACTTTTCTGACACTCGATACAAGAAAGTAGGAATGTTCTTTCAGTGGTATCTGGCAACTCTGTCAGGCGCAACTGATTTGAAGTTGTCGCATTGAAGCACTTTGCCACTCGCGGCAACCTGCATGTTCCGTCGAACGAGTGAGTGCAGAACATGTTGGTATTAACGCGGGACGTGGGTGAAACCTTTTCCATCGGTGATGAAATCACCGTGCAGATCCTGGGCGTGAGCGGCAACCAGGTGCGCTTCGGCTTCGAGGCGCCCAGGCATGTGAAGATCCACCGCGCCGAGGTGTTCAAGCGCATTGCCCAGACCCTGGCCCGGCCGACCGAGCAGGGACAAGCGGCTCGGCGTGAGGGCGCTTGTCAGTCGAAGAGTTCCTTGGGGACTTCGTGACGCGCCATCAACTGGCACTGCTGGCTCTCGACATCGAAGAAGATCACCGCCTGGCCTTTGGTCAGCGCGTGGCGTACACGCAGCACGCGGGTCTGCAAGGGGGTTTCGTCACCGTTGTCGGTGCCGTCGCGGGTCACGAAGTCTTCGATCAGGCGGGTGAGGGTTTCGGGTTCGAGTTGCTCGTAGGGGATCAGCATGGACGGCTCTCACTGCAGGGCCGGGAATCATAATGCACGGCACAGGGCGGTGCATCAGGCGGATGGGCATCGTGTGGCTCAGTGGGAGCGGCTTCAGCTGTGGAAGGGCTGGCAAATTCACAGCATCGGCGGTGAACATGCGCTCGCTTCGCGGCTGAAGCCGCTCCTACGCGGTGAACGAATCGAATCGCGGCTGAAGCCGCGATGGCGATTACTCGCGTCCTTGGCCGATCAGGCTGTCCACCGGCGGTACGCGGGTTTCCGGCTCCATCTGGGTGTCGTGCTCCAGCTGGTGGCTGAAGCTTTCCAGCGAAGCCTTGGACGGCTGCGCATCGCTGTCGAACACCGGCGGGCTGAGGATGTAGGCGCTGAGCAGCTTGCTCAGGGCCGCCAGGCTGTCGATGTGGGTGCGCTCGTAACCGTGGGTGGCGTCGCAACCGAAAGCCAGCAGGGCGGTGCGGATGTCATGCCCCGAAGTGATCGCCGAGTGCGCATCGCTGAAGTAGTAGCGGAACACATCGCGGCGCACCGGCAGTTCGTTGTCCACGCCCAGTTTCAACAGGTGCCGCGACAGGTGATAGTCGTAAGGCCCGCCGGAGTCGAGCATCGCCACGCTCACTGCATGTTCGCTGGAGTGCTGGCCTGGCGCGACCGGGGCGATGTCGATGCCGACGAATTCGCTGACGTCCCAGGGCAGCGCCCCGGCGGCGCCGGTGCCGGTCTCTTCGGTGATGGTGAACAGCGGGTGGCAGTCGATGACCGGCTCCATGCCGCTGTCCACCACCGCCTTGAGCGCGGCGAGCAGGGCGGCGACGCCGGCCTTGTCGTCCAGGTGGCGAGCACTGATGTGGCCGCTTTCGGTGAACTCCGGCAACGGGTCGAAGGCCACGTAGTCGCCGATACCCACGCCCAGCGACTCGCAGTCGGCGCGGGTGGCGCAATAGGCGTCCAGGCGCAGCTCGACGTGCTCCCAACTGACCGGCATCTGGTCGACGGCGGTGTTGAAGGCGTGCCCGGAAGCCATCAGCGGCAACACGCTGCCACGGATGACCCCGGTATCGGTGAAGACGCTGACCCGGCTGCCTTCGGCAAAGCGGCTCGACCAGCAACCCACCGGCGCCAGGGCCAGGCGACCGTTGTCTTTCACTTCACGCACACAGGCACCGATGGTGTCCAGGTGCGCCGAGACCGCGCGGTCCGGGCTGTTCTTGCGCCCACGCAGGGTGGCGCGGATGGTGCCGCGGCGGGTCAGTTCGAAAGGAATGTCCAGTTCTTCCAGGCGCTCGGCCACGTAGCGCACGATGGTGTCGGTGAAGCCGGTAGGGCTGGGTATCGCGAGCATTTCCAGCAGGACTTTCTGCAGGTAATTCAGATCCGGATCAGGGATGGTCGCATCAGACATGATGGAGGGCTCCTTCAAAGCAGCCGCAACGGCCAGGCCACAGGTAGCAAGCCGGTGTGAAGCGGCTTGCTGCCTGTGGCGGCTGGTGTGCAACTGCCCTAGTTATGGGCGGGCAGGCTATGTGGAAAGAGTAGATCGACAAAGCGTTCTGCGGTGGGTTGCGGTTCATGATTGGCCAGGCCTACCCGTTCGTTGGCTTCGATGAACACGTATTCAGGCTGGTCGGCGGCCGGCACCATCAGGTCCAGGCCCACCACCGGAATGTCCAGCGCCCGTGCGGCGCGCACGGCGGCATCGCTGAGCACCGGGTCAAGAATGGCGGTGACGTCTTCCAGGCAGCCGCCGGTGTGCAGGTTGGCGGTGCGGCGTACGGCCAGGCGCTGGTCCATGGGCAACACGTCGTCGTAGCTGTAGCCGGCATCGCGCACCGTGCGTTCGGTTTCCTGATCCATGGGAATGCGGCTTTCGCCACCGGTGGCGGCGGCGCGACGGCGACTCTGCGCTTCGATCAGTTGCTTGATGGTATGTCGCCCATCGCCGATCACCTCGGCGGGCCGGCGGATTGCCGCAGCCACCACCTCGAAACCGATCACCACGATGCGCAGATCGAGGCCTTCGTGAAAGCTTTCCAGGATGACCCGGCTGTCGAACTGCCGAGCGTGCTCGATGGCCTGCTGTACTTCGTCGAGGCTGCGCAGGTCCACGGCGACGCCCTGGCCCTGTTCGCCGTCCAGCGGCTTGACCACCACGCGGCCGTGCTCTTCGAGAAAGGCCAGGTTGTCATCGGCGCTGCCGGCGCGTTGCTGGGCCGGCAGGCACAGGCCGGCGGCCTTGAGGGTGCGGTGGGTGAGGCTCTTGTCCTGGCACAGGGTCATGCTCACCGCGCTGGTCAGGTCGCTGAGCGATTCGCGGCAGCGCACGCGGCGTCCGCCATAGCTCAGGGTGAACAGGCCGGCGTCGGCGTCATCGACCTGCACGTCGATGCCCCGGCGGTGCGCCTCTTCGACGATGATCCGCGCATAGGGGTTGAACTCCGCCTGCGGGCCGGGGCCGAGGAACAGCGACTCGTTGATGCCGTTCTTGCACTTGATGGCGAAGGTCGACAGGGTACGAAAGCCGAGCTTGGCGTACAGCGCCTTGGCCTGATGGTTGTCGTGCAGTACCGACAGATCCAGGTAGCTCAGGCCGCGGCTCATGAAGTGCTCGATCAGATGCCGCACCAGCACTTCGCCGACGCCGGGCCGCGAGCAGTTCGGGTCCACCGCCAGGCACCACAGGCTGCTGCCTTTTTCCGGGTCGTTGAAGGCCTTGAGGTGGTTGAGGCCCATGACGCTGCCGATCACCGCATTGCTGCTTTCGTCCTCGGCCAGCCAGTACACCGGCCCGCCCAGATGCCGTGGCGTCAGCAGCTCGGGGTCGACGGGCAGCATGCCGCGCGCCAGGTACAGGTTGTTGATCGCTTGCCAGTCGGCCTCACTCTGCGCCCGACGAATGCGAAAGCCGCGAAACACCCGGTGCGCCGGACGATAGTCGCTGAACCACAGGCGCAGGGTATCGGACGGGTCGAGGAACAGCTGCTGCGGCGCTTGCGCCAGCACTTGCTGAGGCGCGGCCACGTAAAGAGCAATGTCACGCTCGCCGGGTTTCTCGTTGAGCAGTTCCTCGGCCAGCACCGCAGGTTCCGGGTAGGTATGGCCGATCAACAGCCGCCCCCAGCCACAGTGCAGGGCCAGCGGGCCGCCGTCAGGCTGCGCGCCGTCTTCGGCGAAGCGCGCCTGCAGGCGTTCGTAGGAGGGGGACTGACGACGCAACAGTCGCTGGCTGTAGGCCGTAGAGTGGGGTTTCATCGATCAGAGTCCTTGTTCGCTCAGCCACAGGTTCAGGGCTGCCAGTTGCCACAGCTTGGAGCCGCGCAACGGGGTGAGCTGGTCCTTGGGGTTGGTCAGCAGGCCGTCGATGGCCGCCGGGTTGAACAGGCCGCGGTCCTGGCTCGGGTCGAGCAGCAGGTCACGCACCCAGTTCAGGGTGTTGCCTTCCAGGTGCTTGAGACCCGGTACCGGGAAATAGCCCTTCTTGCGGTCGATGACCTCGGCCGGGATGACCAGGCGTGCGGCTTCCTTGAGCACGTGCTTGCCGCCATTGGGCAGCTTGAAGCGTGCCGGTACACGGGCCGACAGTTCCACCAGGCGGTAGTCGAGGAACGGCGTACGGGCTTCCAGGCCCCAGGCCATGGTCATGTTGTCGACCCGCTTGACCGGGTCGTCGACCAGCATCACCGTGCTGTCCAGGCGCAGCGCCTTGTCCACTGCCGCCTCGGCACCGGGCTGGGCGAAGTGCTCGCGCACGAAGTCGCCGGCAGCGTCGTGGTCCACCAGCCATTTTGGCTGCACGGTGCGCGCATACTCGTCATAGCTGCGGTCGACGAAGGCCTGGCGATAGGCGGCGACCGGGTCGCTGGCGCCATCGACCTGCGGGTACCAGTGGTAACCGGCGAACAGCTCGTCGGCGCCCTGGCCGCTCTGCACCACCTTGCAGTGCTTGGCGACTTCCCGCGACAGCAGGTAGAAGGCGATGCAGTCGTGGCTGACCATCGGTTCGCTCATGGCGCGGAAGGCCGCCGGCAGTTGCTCGATGATCTCGCTTTCCTGGATGCGCAATTGATGATGGCGCGTGCCGTAGTGACGGGCGATCAGGTCCGAGTACTGGAACTCGTCACCGCGTTCTCCGCCGGCGTCCTGGAAGCCGATGGAGAAGGTCGACAGGTCTTCGACACCCACTTCACGCAGCAGGCCGACCAGCAGGCTGGAGTCCACACCGCCCGACAGCAGCACCCCGACGTCCACCGCCGCACGCTGGCGAATGCCCACCGCCTCGCGAGTGCTGTCCAGTACGCGCTGGCGCCAGTCTTCGAAGCTCAGCTCGCGCTCGTCGTCATGCGGGCCGTAGGGCAGGGTCCACCACACTTGCTGTTCGGTGTTGCCATCGGCATCGATCAGCATCCAGCTGGCCGGCGGCAGCTTCTCGACACCGGCCAGCAGCGTGCGTGGTGCAGGCACCACGGCATGGAAATTCAGGTAGTGATTCAATGCCACCGGGTCGAGCAGCGGGCTGATGTCACCGCCCTTGAGCAGAGCCGGCAGGCTGGAGGAGAAGCGCAGGCGCTCGCCGGTGCGCGAAAGGTACAGCGGCTTGACGCCGAGACGGTCGCGGGCGATGAACAGACGCTTGGCGTCGCGTTCCCACACAGCGAAGGCGAACATGCCGTTGAGCTTGGGCAGCATGTCCTTGCCCCAGGCGTGATAGCCCTTGAGCAGCACCTCGGTGTCACCACCGGAATGAAAGGCATACCCCAGCGCTTCCAGTTCGGCACGCAGCTCGGGGTAGTTGTAGATGGCACCGTTGAAGGCCAGCGACAGGCCCAGGGTGTTGTCGATCATCGGCTGCGCCGACCCGTCCGACAGGTCCATGATCTTCAGGCGCCGATGGCCGAGGGCGACCGGCCCCTGGCTGTGGAAGCCCCAGGCATCGGGGCCACGCGGCGCCATGTGGTGGGTGATACGTTCAATGGCGGCTAGATCCGCCGGTTGATGGTTGAAACGAAGCTCACCTGCTATTCCGCACATAATTCCTTACCGGTTTTCCGTTGGGGAGAAGGGGCGCCCGAAGGCAGCCACTCAGGAACTGACCCGGAGGGCGGCGCAGAGTTTTAGAACAACTGGTTATAAGAAGTTTGAGGATAACGCTGGTTTTTGAAGGATTTGGTCGGGTTTTTCCGGTCAGCAGGGCGCTCTCACTTATGCCATGGGTGAACGTCTAAACGAATGATCTGGGCCTTCGCGTCTCCGCATTAATTGCTCCGGTCGGAGGTGTGTTGCGCCAACTGCTCTACATGCGCGAGCTGGGCAGCCGACTCCTACCTGACCAGGCCTGTATTGCTGGAGTACTCGATGTACGCCGGCTGGTACTGGCAGAAAAACGGCCTGAACACCCTCGCCGACCGGGGTGAACTGGTGGCGATCACAAAGGCAATAAACGGCGGCACCAATTGCTTGGCGGATCGCACGGCGCTGGGCGTGGTGCTCGGCTCGGCCGCCACCTGGACCTTGCAGGACAACGCTTATGGGAAAGTGTTGGCCAGGCAATCAGCGGGTTTCGCTGATGAGCGTGCCCGGTACGGGAAAGAGCGTGAGGACGCGGTAACGGCTGCGCTCGACAAGCTGAAAGATCAGCAGGACCAGCGGCGTGCGCTGGAAGATCGCCTGCGCGCGCAAGATGAGACCCACTACACGGAGATGCAGAATGCTCAGAATGACCGGACGCGTTTGCGTGATCGCCTTGCTACTGCTGAGCTGCGGCTGTCAGTCCTCATTGCCCAGCCCGCCACGGGTGGTGACAGTGGGGTGCGAAAAGCCGCCGGCGCCGTCAGCCTGGTGGATGGCTCCACGAGAGCCGAACTTGACCCAGCGCATGCTCAACGAATTGTCGGCATCGTCGGTGACGGTGACGACGGACTGAGGGCGTTGCAGGCATGTCAAGCTTATGTTGCTGAGTTGACGAACTGAGCCTTTACGGGCCGGAGTGATGGTTGAGTTTCTCCGGCCGCTTGAAGGTGAAGACGCTCTGGCTCGATGGTGCAAATTTCAACCCGTTTCGGCCTGTACCTTGGATTGACTAAGGTTAAGCCGGTGCGAAGTGCTAAGGTTTACGTGAGGAAAAGACTAAGTATTGAGCCTAGTGAAAGAAATATGAGTCCCAGCAAAACCTGGTAGAAGTTGCCGATGCTTATCCCTCTGATTTGTTCGGATAACTGGTTGTGTTTGTTTTTCGAGTTGTCTTCAAGTAATTCGACTCGGAAGGTTAGTTCTTCATTGTTTTCGGACAGCGTATGAAATTCATTAATGCTCTTTGCTTCGAGAAGATTAAGTCTGTCGTTTAATTCGTCGATTCTTTGTCGATCCGTAGCGTGCTCGGATAACTTTACTCGGAGGGATCCACCAACCCTGAGCGATGGCATTCTCAGCCTAGCGTAGCCGCGAACAATTCTAGGCTTTCGGTATGGGGGGAAGTCTGCAAAGATCTTTTTGAGTGATGCCAAGGGGCCACCGGCTTTCATTTCATAAGCTGTATAGATTAGTGAGCCTGCACTCAAAACCAGCCCTATGACTTGCAAGATGAAGCTAATCCACCATAGCACAGGCTTAGATGACGTGATGGCGAACGCGCATAAGGCTCCAGTGCACCCTGCGATGGGCGTGAACCATATGGCCCAATGTCGAAGCAGCCAAGGTAAGAAAAGCTCCTTTGCCCAGACTTTTAGTGGGATTTTTTCGTCAGCATAGTCGTTTTCATATTTGTTCATTGTGGTTCGCTTTTGGTGCGTGGAATCTCAGTGAGTGTTCCTCTCAAGGTGTATCGGCCAGTTGCTCGGCATCTTTGGTGGTACATCGTCCATAGTCGTAAAACCTTCTCCTTCGCAGCGATCGCAGCTATCTCGTTCTGCAATCTGGTCTAGGCACGCGGGACATCTTTGGAAAATAGAAAAGTCTCGCCGTGTCCACCACTTCCAGTACTCGACAAAGCGACCTTTTTCCAGCGCAAGATTGCACATCTCACCAGCGAGGCGGTAGGCGTCTGGATCAACTGACCTGTAGCGCGTTACGTTGTCGATTAGGCGACGCAGCTCGACAAGCACGGACCACTGCCCGTCCCGCTTCAGCCATCGACCGAACAGGCGGGCATGTTCTACGCCAGGGTGGCTGCGCTTGTAAATGAACGTTGAATCCCGCTCATCCAGGTATCCGCTGATCATGCCTGAGTTGAATTCACCCCAGCACAGAAGGTTGCCCGTGAGCACCCCGATCTGTATTTCCCGGCGATTCATTACCGCATACGTTGATGCAGGATGTACCCAGCTGTCGCGACGTTCCTCGGTCCAATACGAAATGGCTCCCGTGAGCAGATCGGCCATGTCCAGGCGCTCCAGCGGCTCTATAAGTCCCGCAAATAGCATGTCGTCTGCCAAGTCACGAAGCATTGCGGCTTGCTCGCGCATGCGACGGTTCCACCGGTCCTCATCGTCGAGGGCTCTTCGCCATTCGGCCTGTGCTAGAGAGCGGATCGAGTCAGTCAAGGAGTACAACTCATATGCTGTTTATATATACAGTAATTCTGCCTTTAGGGCCTGTATAGGTCGCCGCGACAAAAGGAGCTACCCGGTCCGGTGCGCCAACACCTGACCGGGTTGCCGAACCCGCAGACCCTTCCTGCAAGTCCAGCGTGGCCCCTGCTTCGTGCACAAAACACCGCTTGGCCGACCGCCTGATCCTTCTCTTTCCCCCTCATGAAGCATTCACCGGGGGGCGCCCGCTGCACTTCATGCGCCATTTTCGTTGCGGCATACTTAGCTGTGATTGTAAAGTGCCAGTTTGTGGTAAGCGAAGCGTCTATGAAAATTTACGATATGGTGCTCAAAGGAGTTTAAGGAATGTCTACAAGGGCGCTTGAAAGAATTGCGGTTAAGGGATTGCATAATCATATCGATCTAGAGCTAGATTTTAATCCTGGGTTAAATGTTATTTACGGTAAAAACGGCAGAGGGAAGACAACTCTTCTTCATATTATTGCAAATATTCTAGAGTTGGATTTTGTTCGGTTTGTATATCTAAAGTTTGAAAAGATAACGTTAGATGTGGCTGGGGGAAGTAGGCTTGAGATATATAAGTATGAAAAAGGCTATGTTTACATTGAGTTGAACGGTAATGCTGTTGGGATCCGGCTTGATGGACATCCCGTGCCCGCTATATCCGAAAGTGAAATGGATATGCTTAGGGAGGCGTTGGGCGATCGAAGTGTATACCTTCCTGCCTACCGCGCCGTTTTGGAAAAAGTGAGGCCGGCTAGCTATGATCAGGCGCGTGATGCAACCTTTGAGGCAATAAAAAAATCTGAGATAAGCGCGCTGTCAAAGGTAAATAGATCAAAGTTTTGGGCTGGTTTTGATAAGCGGGCTACCCTAGTAGCGCGTAAGACTACGCAGTGTCGGGATTGGTTTGGCCAATTTGTTCCTATTATTCGCTATCCCTCACTTACAGAAGTTATTGAACAAATATCTGAAGAGTTTACTGATGCACAGATGGAGTCTTCCCAGTCTGAGCGTCGGATGCTTTCCACGTCATTCATTGATGTATTCAGGTCTTTGGTGTCGAGGCAGAATACGCCCAGCGACGGTGAGATAGGGTCTTTTATTGAGCGAGTGAAATCCGCGTTAGATATTGAAGAAGATGAACAAGGCAGCTTTCCAGATTACTTCAGAAGTCTAATAGGCGAGTTGCAGAATGCCACTGAATATACGTCATCGCAGGAAAGTGCAGCCCAAAAGCGTGTGCTGAAAATTTATGCAGAGTTGCTAGAGCGTCGTAAGACTGAAAAACTTGCTGCTTTTGAAAAAATAAGAAATTTTGAATCTGCAGTTAATATGTTTTTGGATCATAAGCGATTGAAAGTTGCTCGTCGAGGTTTGGAATCAGGCAGGGATTATGTATTTGTTGAAACTGAGGCTGGTTCTAAATATCCGGTGTCTACTCTCTCATCCGGAGAGCGTCAGATTCTTACAATGCTTTTCTCCGCAACTCGAATGAGTTATCTGACTACAGGAGTTTTCTTGATTGATGAGCCTGAGTTATCGCTTCATGTTGATTGGCAACGGATCATCCTGAGCGAGCTAAACTCGCAGGCTCCTCTGCGGCAAATAATTGCCTGTACCCATTCCCCGGAGGTGGGTGCCGACCATTATGAATCAGTCCAACTTTTTACGCCTGCGGTAGCCTCCAGAAATAACGGGCCCACGATTCCGGCTGATGAAGGTTTTATGGAAGATTTTACATGAGTTCATACAAGGATGTTTCATCGTACGGATTGGCTGTTAGGGTTAGAAGCCACAAAACCGTGCTTGTAGAGGGAGCGACCGATAAGATCGTTATATCTAAATTAATACTATCTAAGACTTACAGTCAAGGGCAAAAGTTACGGTTTTTCATTGATGATGCTTCGATGATCAAAGAAGACCCTATGCTGGCGAGGTTGGGAAATAAAGAAAAGGTTTTGTTAATTGCTAACAGGGTCTCGGATGATAAGTTTGGTGTGGTTGTGGATCGGGAGTGGGATCAGCTGGATATAAGAAACTTGTCAGATGCTGATTTTTGTCAGAATCGCATGGGTGTATATGTCACGAAAGGGCACTCAATAGAAAACTATTGGTTTGATTGTGATGCTGTGATAAGTTTTATTATATCGTCGTTCTCCTCAGTTATTGGAACTGACTTGTTGGATGAAATCAAGGCTAGGTTTCCTGCCATGATTAGGTTCGCTGCGGCTTATTCTATAGCTGCCAAAGAAAGCTCTGCTATAACTCGACTGGGTGATCTGCTTTCGGCGGCGGATGTCGGAATCTCTGGCGGGGTTATTAATCTATTGCCAGTGTACAATGCCAAGGCTCAGGGAAGGGGTGTTATGGGAGATATCCCTTCTCTTGTGGGGGCGAAGTTGCAAGAACTAAATGCTTGTGATGTGGGCCTTTTGAGGTGGATTTGTCATGGGCATTTGGGGGAGGAGGCCATAAGAGCAAGCGTTGCGAAATTAGCTCATTCTTGCGGTGTGAGTCAGAATGTATGTCGCGAGATTGAACGTGGTAAGAAAGTTGAGAAGCTGTCCCATGACACGGACTACCTCAGTCGGCAGGATGATCAGAGTCTGGAGCCTTTGAATCAAGTATTGAGGTGGGTAAGAGAGTAGCTGAACTTAAATTTTTTAAAGCATAGCTCCGAGAGCCCTAGGTATACCCATTTGTCCGGGTAATATGCCCTCGGGCTCAAGGTGCTAAGTCATGATCCGTACCAAATTTTGTACCATTGGGAGTTCCTGTTAGGGGCGGTTGGAGGGCTTCCGCTTTGGAGCGAATGTTGTTGGTGCGTTAGTGGGATTCGTAACCTTCGCTGTTTTTGCTGGCATTTTTGCTCGTAAGCCAGCTGCGCTAACCCCAGAGCAAGTGGCTGCGCGAGCTGAGGCCAAGCGAGTGAACGATGAAGAGGAGCGGGCTGCGAAAGCGAAGAAGGACGCTGAGGCAGCCTTGGCGGAGAAGAACAAGGACCGATCTATCATGGCCGCGATATCTGCAGTAGCTTCGTTGAGGCATCGCTTAAGGCTCCCAAGAGCGCAGATTTTCCCTTTAGCCGGAGCGCGGGTGGTACTCAGCAGTTGGCCGATCAAACCTACATCGTTAGGTCATACGTAGATGCACAAAACTCATTCGGCGCTGAGCTTCGAAATTGGTACACCTGCAAGATTCAATACAGGTCCGGCGAGGACGCTGATTCGAGGAACTGGAAGCTGCACGCGCTGAAGTTCGAAGAATGAGTCTGGGTCAAAACCTGAGCCAATCTGTCGGGAAAGGGAGGGGCGGTCGGAGGATTTGGGGCTTTCAACCACCCGTAAAATCTGGCGCAAAGCCCCGTGCAGCCCTATGGTTCGGTTATAAACATAGGTCGCAGTGCGGGGCGGTTATTTTTTACTCGCAAAGTTGTGGAGATTAAAACTTTGCGTTTTTGGTTTAGGGGGTTATTGTTTTTACTCCGTGCGTGCATAGTTTTTGGTGTTGATCGGAAGTCGAGGGCGCGGTGGCATGCCTGGTGCATATCTTCCTCTACTGAATCGTAGAATAAAGGCGCTTATTTGAAGTTTGATTATTTTGTGAAGTGGTAGTGTGTTGTTGAGTATGTAAACTCTACCTGTTTCTAGTTGCACGCAAACCCCGAACTTGTCGCTGGGTATTTTGTTTCTATAGGGGCATAATTCTATGGGGAATAGCGAGCGCGGTTCTATTTTAATGGGGTAGCTTATAAATTTATTGGTGTTGTGGTCGCTGATTATTTTTATCCACTCAATGTGGTTGGGGGACTGGAAGTATCCAATCGATAGAATGCCAAAAGCTACAGCGCTATCATTGTTTACTCCAAGAACTAGCGAGAGATAATCAATGGCTGATAGCTCCAGTCGCACATGGTGAGCATCTTTTCTTAATGCAAAGAAAAGTGCAAATGTGGCTATGATTATGCTGAATATGGATAGCGTTATAGTTAAATATGCTGGTGGCATTTGGAGTCTTCATAAGTTTTAATGGTGCTGAGTAAGTTATACTTGCAGCATGAAAACTGTCAATCGATATATCGAGGAGAATAGAATTCGACCGCTTGTGTGCTGAGAGGTGTGTGGGACTTCGTAGCATAGGCGCAGAGGCAAGAGAGATAGCTGGTTGATCTACCATGCCCGGAGCGCGTTCTTGGCCTAGGGAATGGATGATGGGTATCGACTATCTTCGCTGGACCATGAAGCTGAGTCTTCGCACGTCACGAGTGGTTTGTACCAATTTTTGTACCAACCGCTGTTCCCGTTAAGGTAAAAATGGGGTCTTGGCACACGCCAAAAGCCCGCTTCAGGCACCTTCCTCATGCACCTGCTATTCCGCACATAATTCCTTACCGGTTTTCCGTTGGGGAGAAGGGGCGCCCGAAGGCGGCCACTCAGGAACTGACCCGGAGGGCGACGCAGAGTTTTAGAACAACTGGTTATAAGAGATTTTTGGATAGGCTGAATTTTTCAGGTCTTGAGGGAGGGTGCCCCGGCCAGGAAAGGCGCGCCCACTTATGCCGTCGAGGGCCTTCAAAGCCACTATGGTCCGCTTGGGCATTATGGGGGTAGGAGCGGCTTCAGCCGCGAAGCGGCCACATGTTCGCAGCCGATGTAGTGATTTTCCTCGCGCTTTCGCGGCTAAAGCCGCTCCCACCCAACCCGAGCCGTATGGATGTCAGGCGTAGGCGTCCACGCCGGCATGCGCCATCAGCCAGTCGCGGTAAGTGGCCAGGTCACTGGTCGACGTGCTGCCGTTGCTGGCTATCAGGGTCTTGCCGTCCAGGCGGCCGAAATCCAGCAGGTATTGCAGGCCCTGCTGGATGTGGGCAGCGCCACTCTTGCTGAGGCTCTGAACGTCGGGCAACTGCACGGTATTGGTGGTGTCGTCGAACTTCGCCCAGTCGGGGTTGCTGCGGTAGCGAGCGGTTGCTTCGGCCAGGGCGCTTTGGGTGCCTTGGTAGATCTGTTCTTCACGGGCCTGCAGCTCGGGCGTCGTGGCGTCAGGGTCGATCACCGTGCTGGCGCCGTCGACCCGTACCTGGTCGCCGGGGGAGTTGATCTTGATACGCGCCGCCTGGGCGGTGCCGGTCTGTAGTGCATTGCGCAGTGATTCGCCGAAAAGCGGCGAGAAGGTGAGTCCTGTCATGCTCTTGCTCCTGAGTTCAGCGTCGATGCGCAGCGCTGGAGCAAGAAACGCACCAGCTGCCGCCAAACCACAGCCCAGAGCCTCTTGTCGGATGGTAAGGGTGTTTGGCAAGGCAGGCCGTTGCCGGGCGGCGGCAGGCTGTGGCCGCTGCCGGACTGCGGGCAACCCCGGCAAGCGTCGTGGCATGAAATCTAAGACAGGCGCTCAGTACCCGGTCATCTCCAGGTAGCCCTCGCCACTCTGGCTGCCACTGACTTCCACAGGCCCTTCCCAGTACGGCACGTCCAGGTCCATCCAGGCCTGGGCGTTGAGTGCCGTGGTGGTCACCCGCAAGCCCTTGCCGGGAATCTCGATGGCCCAGCGGGTCGGCAGGCGACGGCCGGCGACTTCGCTTTGTTCAAGGGGCTGCATGCGCAGCGCTTCCGGACCCAGCGGCTGCGCCGTACCGTCCGGGTCGATCCAGGTGCCGGTGAGGTAGGCCGGGCCCTGGCGATGGCGGATGCGGTAGAGCATCAGCCGCGTGCCGTCCTGCAGGTGCAGGGAAAACCAGTCCCAGCCCTGCTGGTCAGCGGTCAGGGGCTGGCTGCTCCATTCGCGGTCCAGCCAGGCCTGGCCGTTGACCGTATGGCGCTGGCCGTCGATCTGCAGTTCACCGCTGACGGTGAAGAACGGCTGGCTGTAGTAGTAGGACGCCTGACCGGCTTCGGACTTGCGGCTGTAGCCCTGGTCGCCCTGCAGCACCATGGGGCGTTCGCTGCGCAGTTGCAGCTGGTAGGCGAAGGCTTGGTCTTTGGCTTGCAGGTGCAGGTCGCGCATCGGCTCGCTGGCCCGGCTGGTCATCGACCAGTCGTCGATCCAGGCTTCGAAGGGCGCCAGCTGCACTCCGGCCTGGTCGACGCCGCCGCGGGCCAGGCGCTGGGCGGCATGATGGACGTTGGCCGAGGTCACGGCCGCATGGCCCATCCACAAGGTGCTGCTCTGCCAGCCACTGGCCTCGGTGCCGGGCTGCAGGGCGTTGCGAAACAGCGTCCACTGCACGCCGAAGCGCTGGCCCTGGGCGTCCTGCAGGTTGGCGGTGATGTACCACCACTCGATGCGAAAGCCAGGGTGTGGCGCGTGGTCGGCGGGGAAGGCGAAGTGGCGCCCCGGCGTGACCGGGGTATAGCCTTCGACCCGGCTGCCCATGCCGGCGAAGCCCTCGGGGGGCGTTTGACTGTCGTCGCAGGCGCCGAGCAGCAGGGCCAGGCAGATCATCAGCCATCTATTGCTCACGGTCGAAGGTCCTCAACAGGTCGGCCGGCTGGCTGCGCCGCAAGCGCCACAGCGGCCAGGCCGAGGCCAGCAGCGTGGCGCCGAGGGCCAGGGCACCCAGGCTCAGCCATTGCAAGGGGAACAACCGGGTCGGCAGGCGCCAGCCAAAAGCCTGCACCTGGATCACGGCGTTCAGGCACCAGGTCAGCAACACGCCCAGTGGCAGTGCGACCAGCAAGGTCAGCCCGGCCAGCAGCCAGGTCTGGCCGAGGTTGAGCCACATCAGCTGGCGGCGTTCGACACCCAGCGCCCAGAGCGGCGCCAATTGCCCGATGCGTTCCTGGCTCTGGGTGAGCAGGCTGATGAACAGCGCGATGGCGGCCACGCCAAGGGTCAGGGCATTGAGGGCGGCGGTGGCCGCGAAGGTGCGTTCGAACACCTGGGTCGACCATTGCTTGAGCTGGTGCTGGTCGATGATGCGGCTGGCGTCGAGGCCGAAGCGCTGCTGCAGGGCCTGGCTCAAGGCTGGGATGTCCTCGGGCGCCATGCGCAGGTTGAAGCGCATCGGGGCCAGGTCGGGCCAATGGCGCGCCAGTTGTATCGCGCTGGCGAGCAGGTGGCCGCGCGCGTTGCCGTAGTCGGCATACAGCCCCACCACCTGGAGCGACCAGTGTCCGGCAGGCAGCGGAATCTCCACGCGGTCGCCCAGGCCCACACTCAGGCGACGAGCCAGTTGTTCGCTGAGCATGATGCCCTGCTGCTCGGCCAGGCGCTGCCAAGGATCGCCGCCCATGGCCGCCAGCAGTTGCCAGTGCTGGCGGTAGTACGGGTGGTCGAGAATGCCGTGCAGTTCGGCAGGCCAACCCTGCAGACGCAGGCTGACCTGCCAGTCGGGCAGCACTGCGCTGACGGTCGGTTGCTGCTGCAGCCAGGTTTGCAGCTCGCGGGCCTGGGCCGGGTCGACGGGGGTGACGTACAGCTCGGCGCTCAGGCGTTGCTCCAGCCAGCCATCGAAGGTCTGGCGGAAACCGGCGGTCATGCCGCCGGTGCCGACGCTTGCCGCCATGGCCAAGAGCAGCGCCATCAGCGCCAGGCTCAAGGCCGGCAACTGTTGCCGACAGTCGGCCAGGAACCACTGCGCGAGTACCGAGCGCCGGCCTGCCAGCAGTGTGTTCAGCACCCGGTCGAGCAACACCGGCAGCCCCAGGGCAGTACCGAGCAGCAAGGCGGTCACCATTAGAAAGCCACTGGCCAGGCCGCTACCGAAGCTGGCCAGCAAGGCCACCCCCAGGCCGAACACGGCCACCTGCCCCTGGCGCCGTAGCCAGCGGGCATGCACCTTGCGCCAGGCCTGGGCGCGGGCCAAGGCCAACAGCGGCAGGCGCGCGGCGCGCAGCAGGCTGCTGGCGCCGGCCAGCAGGGCGCCGAGCAATGCCATGCCGAGGCTGCCCAGCCACCACAGCACGCCCGGATGCAGCTGGTTGGCCACCTGTGCGCCATACAGGCCGCGCAGGCTGGCGGTCAGGTCTGGCAATAGCAGTGCGGCGAGCATGTAGCCGCTCAGCACCCCGGCACCACCGGCCAGCAGCGCCATGCCCAGCAACTCCAGCACCAAGGCAACGATCAGCGAGCGGGCGCTGACGCCGCTGGCGCGCAGGTTACGCAACAGGCCACGACGCTGTTCCAGGGCCAGGCCGATGGCGGCATGCACGATGAACAGGCCGACCACGAAGGCCAGAATGCCCAAGGCGTTGAGGTTGAGGTGAAAGCTCTCGGTGAGCCGCCCCAGATCGTCGGCAGCCTCGCCGTGTTGCAGGCGCAGTGGTTCATCCAGCCCGGCGGGCAGGGTCGGCGCGCGGGCGGCGAAGGCCGTGTCCAGCCACAGGCGGCTGAGCTGGCCGGGCATGCCCAGCAGGCGCTGGGCCTGGCCGATGTCGGTGAGCAGGGTGCCGGGCGGCATGTTGGGTACGGCGCGCAGGGGCGGCAGCGCCTGGCCGCTGTCGGTGACTGGCTGCTGACCTTCCTGCAGGCCAAGGCTGCCCAGGGTATCCGGCGCTATCCAGGTGACCCAGGGCGGGCGCAGGAAGTCCAGCAGCGCTGCGTTGTCCAGATGCTGCCCGGCCACCGCCTGGTCACGGGGCAGGCTCAGCGGCTCGATGCCCAACAGTTGCAGGCGCTCACCGTTCAGGCTGATACGCCCTTGCAGTTGCGGCGAGACCGGCCAGCCAGCGCGGCGCAATTGCACGAACAGGGTCTCGGGCAGAACCGCGCCTGAGGGGCTGCTCAGCCAGTATTGCGGGCTGCCCCCCAGCCACTGGCTGGCGCGTTGGTAGCTGTCGCGGGCCTGGCCGTTGAGGGCCTGCACGCCGGTGAGCAGGCCGGTGGCCAGCCACAGCCCGACCAGCACGCTGGCCAGTTGCACGGGGTGGCGGCGCCAATGGCTGAGCAGGGCGTACAGGGTCCAGCGCAGCACGGCCATGTCAGCCGGCCTCGGCGCTGCGAATGCGTCCTTTGTGTAATACCACCCTATTGTCCAGACGTGCGGCGACGCGCGGACTGTGGGTGACCATCAGCAGGCTGGTCTGGGTGTCGGCCAGCAGGTCGAGGAGCAGTTGCAGCACCTCGTCGCTGGTGGTTTCGTCGAGGTTGCCGGTGGGTTCGTCGGCCAACAGCAGGCCCGGTCGCGAGGCCAGGGCGCGGCCGATGGCGACGCGTTGTTGCTGGCCGCCGGACAGTTGCTCCGGGTAGCGCTGCAACAGCTCGCCCAGACCCAGGCGCTGTACCAGGTGCGTTTGCCAGTTCGGGTCATGACGCCCGGCCAGGCGTGCCTGGAACGCCAGGTTGTCGGCCACCGACAGGCTGCCGATCAGGTTGAACTGCTGGAACACCAGGCCGATTCCAGTCCGGCGCCAGGCGGCCAGGCCCGCCTCGTCCAGGGTTTCCAGGCGACGGCCCTGAACCTCGATGCGCCCGCTGTCCGGGCGGTCGAGGCCGGCGATCAGGTGCAACAGCGTGCTCTTGCCGCTGCCGGATTCGCCCATGAGTGCCAGGCTCTGCCCGGCTTGCAGGTGCAGGTCCACGCCGTCGAGCACCTGCAAGGGGCCTTGGGCGGTGGGGTAGCGTTTGCGCAGTGCGCTGACCTGCAGCATGGGCGTGTCTCGCGGTGGCCGGTGTCAGAGGCGCCCGCAGGCACGGTTGGCGGCCAGGGCCACGTTCAGCAGGCGCGGCGGCGGCAGGTGCTGGCCGTCCATCAGTGCCGCGTATTCCTCGGCGTTGGCCACTTGCAGGCGTGGGTTGTGCCGACGTTCTTCACCGATGCTCGAACAGGTCCAGCCTTTGTAGTCGTGGGCCGGGAACACCAGGGTGTCGTCGCCCAGGTCGAGCAGGCGCTGCAGGCTGCTCCACTGTTGGCGGGCACTGCCGTTCTGGAAGTCGGTGCGCCCGCTGCCACGAATCAGCAGCGTGTCGCCGCTGAACAGCCACGCCGGCTGGCGGCCCCGGGCGGCAAGCAGGAAGCAGTAGGAGTCGTGGGTGTGGCCTGGGGTGTGCAGCACTCTCAGTTCCCGACCGCCGAAGGCCAGGCTCTGCCCATCATGGAAATTGAAACTCACGCAGCGGGTCTGGCTTTCCTGGCCCAGGCCGGTGTTGCAGCCGGTGGCCTCGCGCAGGTCGCCCAGGGCGGTGATGTGGTCGGCGTGGGTGTGCGTGTCGAGGGCCATGACCAGTTGCAGGTCGAGGTCCGACAACAGCTGCAGGTAGGTGTCCAGGTGCTCCTTCACCGGGTCGATCAGCACCGCCTGGCCGCGGTCGGCCAGCAGGTAGCTGTAGGTGGACGTCTGGCTGTCGAACAGTTGACGAAACAGCATGCGAACCTCCGGTTTTTCAGCACATACAGACACCACCCTAGGGACTATTGCGCTTGAGGTCAAAGCCGCAGGCCGCAAAGCGCCTTTACCGAATCACCATCAATCAGCCCTTGGGCCCGCGAATCAGGCTGCGCAGCACAAAGCGGTTGGGGTGGCAGGCTTCGGCGACGCTGCGTGGCAACGGCAAGGGTTCGTCGTCCAGCCAGGCCGCCAGCAGTTCGGCGGCCAGGGGCGTGGTGATCAGCCCCCGCGAGCCATGCCCACTGTTGACGTACAGGCCATCCAGCCAAGGGCAGGGCACCTGCGGAACCTGGCGGGCATCCCGGGCCAGCGCGGCATACGCCTGTGTGAACGCGGCACGGCCGGCCAGTGGCCCGACGATGGGCAGGTAGTCCGGGCTGGTACAGCGCAGCGCCGCGCGGCCCTGCAGACGTTGCGGGTCGAGCTTGGCGGCGTCGAGGCGCTCGGCCAGGTCCGGGGAGATTTCCTGCAGCAGGTCCAGGTTGCCACGGTGCTCGGCGGCGGTGGGCGTCATGTCCAGGTTATGGAAATCGAAGCTGGCCCCCAGGGTATGTTCGCCGTCGCGCGCCGGCGCCATGTAGCCTTCGGCGCAGACCACGGTGGCCAGCGCCTGGCTGCTGGTGCTGGCGGGCAGGCGGGTAATCTGCCCGCGAATCCGCTTGAGCGGCAACTCGGCGCTCTGTGCGAAACGCTGCACGTCGGCGGCGTTGGCCAGCACCACCACCGGCGCGCTGGCCAGCAGGCGCTCGCCGGCCCAGGCTTGCCACTGATCGTCGTGGCGGCGCAGTTCCAGCACTTCATGGTGCGTAAGCACCTGAATGTTCGGGTGTTCGGCTTGTTGTTGGCACAGCGCCGGTGGATGCACCCAGCCGCCCTCGGGGTAGTAGAGCCCGCCGCAGGGCAGGCCGACCCCGGCCAGGTGCTCGGCGGCGTCACGCGTCACCGGGTGCAGCAGCTCGGCGGAAAAGGCCGTGGCCAGCTGTGCCTGACGCTGTTGCTCCTTGGCGTCGAAGGCCAGTTGCAGCACACCACAGTCGCTCCAGGCGCTGCCGCGTTGCAGGTTTTCCAGCAGGCGCCGGGTATGCCCGAAGCCGCTGAGGATCATTTGCGACAGTGCCGTACCGTGCGCCGAGAGTTTGAGGTACAGCACGCCTTGGGGATTGCCGGAGGCCTCGCTGGCCAGCGCCTCGTGGCGTTCCAGCAAGCTGACCTGCCAGCCGCGCTGGGCCAGGCTGCGCGCCGTGCAGCTACCGGCCAGGCCAGCGCCGATCACCAGGGCCCGACGCTCGGCGGACAGCACAGCCGGGCGGGCGAACCAGGGCTTGGCAGGCGAAGCCTGGGAGGCCTCGGCAGGCAGGCCGTTGAATACGCCGCGCATCACTTCCCACTTTTTGCCGATGCCCGGTATGCGGCGCATGCCGAAACCGGCGGCGATCAGCGCGCGGCGCACCCAGCCGGTGCTGGTGAAGGTGCCCAGGGTCGCGCCGGGGGCCGAGAGCCGGGCCAGCTCGGCGAACAGTCGGTCGTTCCACATGTCGGGGTTCTTGGCCGGCGCGAAGCCATCGAGGAACCAGGCGTCGACCTGCGCATCCAGCTGCGGCAGCATCTCCAGTGCATCGCCGATCAGCAGGGTCAGGGTCACCCGACCGTCGTCGAAGACCAGGCGCTGAAAACCGGGGTGAATGGCTACGTACTGTTTGAGCAACGCAGTGGAAAAGGCGGCCAGCTCCGGCCACAGGCGCAGCGCCCGCGCCAGGTCGTCGCGCTGCAGCGGGTATTTTTCGACGCTGACGAAGTGCAGCCGGGCATCGGCGGGCGCGCATTTTTCGAACAGCTGCCAGGCGCAGAAGAAATTCATCCCGGTGCCGAAGCCGGTCTCGCCGATCACCAGCCGCCCGCCTGCCGGCAGCGCGGCGAAGCGCACGGCCAGGTCATTCTGGGTAAGAAATACATGGCGGGTTTCTTCCAGCCCCAGTTCGGTGGCGAAGTACACGTCGTCAAAGTCGCTGGAGTGCGGGTTGCCCTGTTCGTCCCAGGTGATGGAGGCATGTTGCAGCGGGTTGGTCATGGCAGGCTCGGCGGTGAAGAGGGCGGCATTTTAACCCTGTGCGCCGGTGATGCGCATTGACCCATCCGGTCAAGTAATGGTCTTAATGGGCAAGGTGCTATCAATCAGGGAGATTCCGATGTTCGAATCCGCCGAAATCGGCCATGCCATCGACAAGCAGACCTACGACGACCAGGTGCCGGCGTTGCGCGAGGCGCTGCTCGATGCCCAGTACGAACTGCACGAGCAGGCCCGGCGACCGGTCATCGTGCTGATCAATGGTATCGAAGGGGCCGGCAAGGGCGAGACCGTCAAGCTGCTCAACGAGTGGATGGACCCGCGGTTGATCGAGGTGCGCACCTTCGACCAGAAGACCGACGAAGAACTCGACCACCCGCCGATGTGGCGCTATTGGCGGCAATTGCCGGCCAAGGGGCGCATGGGTATTTTCTTCGGCAACTGGTACAGCCAGATGCTGCAGGACCGGGTGCACGGGCTGCTCAAGGACGCCGAGCTGGACCAGGCGATCAGCGCCGCCGAGCGCCTGGAGAAGATGCTCAGCGACGAGGGCGCGCTGATTTTCAAGTTCTGGTTCCACCTGTCGCGCAAACAGATGAAACAGCGCCTCAAGAGCCTGCGCGACGACCCCTTGCACAGCTGGCGGATCAGCCCGCTGGACTGGCAGCAATCCAAGACCTACGACAAGTTCGTGCGCTTCGGTGAGCGTGTGCTGCGGCGTAGCAGCCGTGAATATGCCCCTTGGCACGTGATCGAGGGCGCCGACGCCAACTACCGCAGCCTGACCGTCGGGCGCCTGCTGCTCGAAGGTCTGCAGGCGGCGTTGCAGGCCCCGCCGGTGGAACCCCAGGGCCTGGCTGTAGGGCCGCGCGGCACCCATGACGACGAATTGACCCTGCTCGACAGCCTCGACCTCAGCCAGCAACTGGACAAGGACGATTACGAGCATCAGCTGATCACCGAACAGGCACGGCTGTCGCGCAACATGCGTGACAAGCACATGAAACGCCATGCCCTGGTGGCGGTGTTCGAAGGCAACGACGCAGCCGGCAAGGGCGGTGCGATCCGCCGCGTGGCGGCCGCGCTGGACCCGCGCCAGTACCACATCGTGCCGATCGCCGCACCCACCCAGGACGAACTGGCGCAGCCTTACCTGTGGCGCTTCTGGCGGCAGATCCCGGCGCGCGGCAAGTTCACCATTTTCGACCGCTCCTGGTATGGCCGGGTGCTGGTGGAGCGGGTCGAGGGCTTTTGCAGTGACACCGACTGGCTGCGCGCCTATGGCGAGATCAACGACTTCGAGGAGCAACTGACCAATGCCGGTGTGGTGGTGGTCAAGTTCTGGCTGGCCATCGATGAACAGACCCAGCTGGAACGCTTCCAGGCTCGGGAGAAGATTCCGTTCAAGCGCTACAAGATCACCGAGGACGACTGGCGCAACCGCAAGAAGTGGCCACAGTACCGGCACGCAGTGGGCGACATGGTCGACCGCACCAGCACCTCGATCGCACCCTGGACCCTGGTGGAGGCCAACGACAAGCGCTGGGCGCGGGTGAAGGTGCTGCGCACCCTCAACGAGGCACTGGAAGCGGCCTTCGCCCGCGATCGCAAGAAGAAATGATCAGCCGCCCCACAGGCCGGCCAGTGCGCCAGCCACCACCACCAGCCAGGGCGGCAGGCGCAGCCAGGTCAGCGCCAGCAGGGCGGCGAGGCCAAGCAGCAGGTCGCGGCTACCGCTGATTGCACCGCCGGCCAGCGGTGCAATCAGGGCCGCCAGCAACAGGCCGACCACGGCGGCATTCACCGCTGTCAGGGCCGCGCGCAGCGCCGGCAATGCGCTCAGCCGTGACCAGAACGGCAGGGCGCCGGCCACCAGCAGAAAAGACGTCGCGAAAATCGCCAGCAAGGCCAGGGCGGCACCGCTCCAGGGGGCCAGCCCGGTATTCAGCGAGGCGCCCAGAAACGCAGCAAAGGTGAACAGTGGGCCGGGCACCGCCTGCGCCGCGGCATAGCCGGCGAAGAACACCGGCTCGCCGACCCAGCCGTTGACCACTACCTCGCTGTGCAGCAAGGGCAGCACCACATGGCCACCGCCGAACACCAGCGCGCCAGACCGGTAGAAGGCGTCCAGCAACGCCAGCCCGGTCCCGGGAAACGCCCCATGCAATAGCGGCAGGCCGAGCAGCAGTGCGACGAACAGCAGCAACCAGGCCACGCCGGCACGTCGACCCACCGGTACGGGTAGTGGGTCTGCGGCACTGGCAGTGGCAGGGCGAAACAGCAGCAGACCCAGCAGGCCGGCAACCAGCAGGACCGCCATCTGCGCGCCGGGCCAGGTCAGCCACAGCGTCAGGCCGCAGGCGGCGAGCATCAGCGCCAGTGCCGCCGGGCCGCGACAGTGCAGGCGGGCCATGGCGTACACCGCCTGAGCGATCACCGCCAGCGCCACCACTTGCAGGCCGTGCAACGCACTGTCGGGCAAGCCCTGTGAATGAGCGATGCCCAGTGCCAGCAGAGTCAGCAACAGGGCCGAAGGCAGTGTAAAACCTGCCCAGGCCGCCAATGCGCCCAGGTAACCACCGCGCGACAAGCCCAAGGCCATGCCCACCTGACTGCTGGCCGGGCCGGGCAGGAACTGGCACAGCGCGACCAGGTCGGCATAACTGCGCTCGCTCAGCCACTGCCGACGCACCACGAAGGCTTCGCGAAAATAACCCAGATGCGCCGCCGGCCCCCCGAAGCTGGTCAGCCCCAGGCGCAGGAAAACCAGGAAGATGGCGGCACCGTTACGCAGCTGGCTGAGAGCAGGGGACATGGCGAACTACTGTGAGATGAGGGCGAGCGGATGTGCTTGCGAAGGCCGCGTCACGTTACAGCAGATGCACAGACTTTGCTGGCCTCTTCGCGAGCAGGCTCGCGCCCACAGGCGACTCGTTCAGCCATCGCTGGCGCTGAGCAATCCGGCGACCTGGCGTGGCTGGCAATTGATATACAACGACGACTGCAACCAGCGCTTGTCCGGGTAGAACGAAAACATGAACTGCCCGCCCTTGAGGCTGTCCACCACCATGCGGGCGACCTCCGGGCGTACCGCCGGGCAGCCCTGGCTGCGACCGATGCGGCCCTGGGTCTGGATCCAGGCAGGGTTCACGTAGTCGGCCGGGTGAATGACGATGGCGCGCTGGCGTGCCTGGTCGTTGAAGCCCGGCTCAAGGCCATCCATGCGCAGGGAGTAGCCATGCTTGCCGGTATAGCTTTCTTCGGTTCGGAACAGACCGATGCTCGACTGATGGCTGCCTTCGAGGTTGGAGAAGCGCGTGGCGAAGTTGTCGCCGGATTGCTGGCCGTGGGCGACCAGGTCGTTGAGCAGCAGGCGTTTGCTCTTCAGGTCGAAGATCCACAGGCGGCGTTCGCTGGAGGCCAGCGAGAAGTCGATGATCGCCAGGCGTTCGGCGGGTGCGGCGCCATTGTTGATGGCACAACGCATGGCCGCCAGGGCGTAAGCCAGCACCTGGCGCTCCAGGCCCGGGGCCTGGCTGCCCAGCTTTTGCAGCAGCGGGTCGCTGGTCGGTCGGGCGGCGAACGCGGCCTGGGCGGGCAGCGCCAGGCAAGCGAGGGCGAGGCAGATCCCCCGGATCGTCTTGAGCATGATCAGGTCTCGATGACAGCAGCCAGCCCCTGCGAGCGGCATGCAGGTGTGTCGGGCACCATTTCGCAGGCGCGGAAAATTCGCGATTCTAACAGCCCGTTCTTCGGGGCCTGCGGGCCAATCCGACGGGCTGCGCTACGTTCGTCGTAAACAGGGAGTGGTGCGTTGGAATTTTCGAACCTTTTGAAGGTCGCTGCGCTGGTCCTGGTGGCACCCTGCGCCGTGGCGCAGCAGGCTTTTCCCGTGCCCACGCCGGTGGCACAGATTCTCAGCGGCCCGGCACTCGACTGCCTGACCCCACCGCTCCCGACGGGCGAGGGCGAGCGGCAGTGGCTCGACGCCTTGTATGCGCCAGGCGGCTACCAACCGCTGTGGAACCGTAGCAGCCTTCAGGCTCTGGTCGGCCAACTCGATGCGTTGGCCGATGACGGGCTCGAACCGCAGGTCTATCACCTCGATGCCCTGCGCCATCTGGCTGCTCAACCGGAGTCTGCCGAGCGCGCCCAGGCCTGCCAGGACGTGCTGGCCTCCACGGCCTACCTGCAGGCACTGCATGACCTCAACGGTGGGCGTCTGGCGCAGGCCCGGGTCGAGCCGCTGTGGCAGCCGGACGACATGCCCCCGGCAGCGGACTTCAACGCCATGCTGGGCATGGCCCTGGCAGAGGTGGCCCGGCCGGAGCGCGCTTTCGAGCAGGCGCGACCCAGCCTGGCGCGCTATCGCGACCTGCGCCAGCGCTATGCCGCGCTGCGTCGCGAGCCGTTGCCACAATGGCTGGCGATACCCGACGGCCCGTTGCTGCGCCCCGGTGCGGTGGACGAGCGAGTAGCCCTGCTCGAACAGCGCCTGCAGGTCCAGGGGGATCTGTCCCAGGGTGTGTTGGCGCCTACACCCTTGCCGTCGACGGTGTACGGCACGGCGCTGGTCGAGGCGGTCAAGCTGTTCCAGCGCAACCACCTGCTCAAGCCCGATGGCGTGGTCGGCCCTGGCACCCTGGCCGAGCTGAACCGCACGGCCGATGAACGCATGGACCAGATCCGTATCAACCTGGAGCGCCTGCGTTGGCTGGCCCATGAGATCCAGCCGACCAGTGTGCTGATCGATATCGCTGGGGCCGAGGTGTTCTTCTTGCGTGACAATCGCGTGGCCTGGCAGGCGCGCACTCAGGTGGGCCGTCCCAGCCGCGCCACGCCGCTGTTGCGCTCGCACATCACCCACCTGACCCTGAACCCGACCTGGACCATTCCGCCGACCATCCTGCGTGAAGACAAGCTGCCCGAGTTGAGCCGCGACGCGGCCGGCTACCTGGCGGCCAATCGCATGCGCGTGATCGACTACGAGGGCAATGAGGTCGACCCGCACAGCGTCGACTGGCAACGCCCGGGTCGGGTACTGGTACGCCAGGACGCGGGTCCCGGCAGCGCCTTGGGGCGGGTGGTGGTGCGCTTCCCCAATCCGTTCTCGGTGTACCTGCACGACACCCCGAGCCAGCGCCTGTTCGACAACCTGCCGCGGCTGTTCAGCTCGGGCTGCGTGCGCATCGAGCGTGTCAGCGAGCTGGTCGACCAGCTGCTGGCCGAAGCCTCGCCGAGCGAGCGCGAGCGTGTTGCCGAGCTGTGGAACAGCGGTGAAACCAAGCGCGTGAACCTGCCCCGGCCGATTCCGATCGTGATGGCCTACTGGACGGTACAGATGGGCGGCGATGGACAATTGCAGTTCCGCCCGGACATCTATGGGCATGACGCGCGCCTGCTCAAGGCGCTGAATCAGGCCAATCGCATCTGAGTGGCCGTTGGTTTCAGTGGCGGGGCGGCAGGGTCGGTTGTCGGGCGATCCACAGGCTTACCAGTAACGCGCAGACCGGCAGCAGGATCCGTACCCAGGGCAGGCTGATGAACCAGCAGGACACGCCGATGCTGATCCACATCAGGCCAATGGCATAGACCTTGGCTTTGAGGGGTATGCCCCGACCCTCCAGATAATCGCGGATCCACGGGCCGAGGCGCGGGTGTCCCACCAGCCAGGCATAAAAGCGCGGCGAGCTGCGTGCAAAGCAGGCCGCCGCCAAAAGCAGGAATGGAGTCGTGGGCAGCACCGGCAGGAAGATGCCGATGATGCCCAAGGCCACGCTCAGCCAGCCGACGCCCAGCAACAGGTAGCGCAGCCACCCGCGAGCGCGGGGGCGCGGTGCAGGGGCGGTCAACTCAGTGGTGGCGGGGCTTGAGGATCGCCGGCTTCTCGTCAGGAGCCTGGCAAAGCAGGAACAGCGCGGTAAGGGCTTCGGGAATCTGCACGATCATGTCGTCCATCAGGTTGGCGTCCTGGGCGATGTCGGCGAATTCAGGCTGTTCGTCGAACAGGCCGGAACCTACCATGATCGGCAGGAGCATTTCGCTGACTTCTTCCTCGGCGCTTTCGAACCAGGCGTTTTCACGCAGGAACACGCCTTCCATGAAACCGATGCACCAGCCGCGCAGGTCGGAGTCGTCCGGGTCGTCGCCCAGGTCCAGGTCGCATGGCAGCTCGAACTCTTCGTCAGAGGCCAGCTGGCGGGCGATGTGCGCTTGCAGCAGGACCAGGGTGGTTTCGATTTCTTCGCGTTGCGCGTCACTGGAATAGTGTGGCGGCTCGGAGAACAGGGCGTCGATCCATTCGCGCTCGGGTACCGGCTCCGAGCAGATCGACAAGGCGGTCAGGTAGCCATGGGCGGCCACGTAGTCCAGTGCTTCTTCATGCAGATCATCTGCATCGAGGAAGACTTGCAGGCGGGTAAGTTGCTCAGCGAAGGACATGGACGGACTACCTTGGAAATAAACGATGCTGAATTCTAGGCCCTGAGCGTTCCAGACGCCAGCCGCGCGGCATGGCCGAGGCCGATTGGCGCATTGCTGTCGGGAACGACCCTTGACCGGGGAGGCTCGGGTATACTGCCGCGTTTTCCGGCTGCGTGGTTCCACTCACGCAGCCCGCTGTGGCAGTACGAACCGGGGTTTTTATGCTCGAACAGGCGCAACGCATTCTCAAGGACATCTTCGGCTACGACCATTTCCGGGGCAGTCAGGGTGCGATCATCGAGCGTGTGGCCAGCGGTGGTGATGCGCTGGTACTGATGCCGACCGGTGGCGGCAAGTCGCTGTGCTTCCAGGTCCCCGGTCTGCTGCGCGACGGCCTCTGCGTGGTGGTTTCCCCACTCATCGCGCTGATGGACGACCAGGTCGCGACCCTCGACGAACTGGGTGTTTCAGCGGCGGCGCTGAATTCCACGCTAAGTGCCGACCAGCAACGTGAACTGGCCGCACGCATGCGCCAGGGGCAGCTGAAGATGCTCTACCTGGCCCCAGAGCGGCTGGTGCAGCCGCGCATGCTGGCGTTCCTGCAAAGCCTGAAGATCGCCCTGTTCGCCATCGACGAGGCGCATTGCGTGTCGCAGTGGGGCCACGACTTCCGCCCCGAGTACCTGCAACTGGGCCAACTGGCCGAGCTGTTCCCCGACGTGCCGCGTATCGCCCTCACCGCCACCGCCGACAAGCGGACCCGCGAGGAAATCGTTACCCGCCTGCACCTGCAGAACGCCGAGCGCTTTCTGTCCAGCTTCGACCGGCCGAACATCTTCTATCGCATCGTCGCCAAGGAGCAGCCCCGCAAACAGTTGCTGGCGTTTCTATCCGAGCGGCGTGGCGATGCCGGTATCGTCTACTGCCTGTCGCGCAAGAAGGTCGAGGAAGTCGCCGCCTTCCTCAGCGACAACGGCTACCCGGCATTGCCTTATCACGCCGGCCTGCCGGCCGAGACACGTGCCGACAACCAGCGGCGCTTCCTCAATGAGGAAGGCTTGATCATGGTCGCCACCATCGCGTTCGGCATGGGCATCGACAAGCCCAACGTGCGCTTCGTCGCGCACCTCGACCTGCCCAAGTCGCTGGAGGCCTACTACCAGGAAACCGGTCGTGCCGGTCGCGATGGCCTGCCCGCCGATGCCTGGATGGCCTACGGTCTGCAGGACGTGCTGATGCTCAAGCAGATGCTGCAGAATTCCGAGGGCGATGAGCGGCACAAGCGCCTGGAGCATCACAAGCTCGATGCCATGCTGGCGCTTTGCGAGGAAACCCGCTGCCGGCGCCAGGCGCTGCTGGCCTATTTCGATGAAGAGCTGCCGCAACCCTGCGGGCATTGCGACAACTGCGTCGACGGCGTACAGACCTGGGACGCCACCGAGGCGGCGCGTCAGGCGCTGTCGACCATCTATCGCACCGGCCAGCGCTACGGCGTCGGGCATCTGGTGGATGTGCTGCTGGGCAAGTCCAACGAAAAGGTACAGAACTTCGGCCATCAGCATCTTTCGGTGTTCGGCGTCGGCAAGGGGCGCTCGGAAGGTGAGTGGCGCTCACTGTTCCGCCAACTGGTGGCGCGCGGCCTGGCCGATATCGACCTGGAAGGCTACGGCGGCCTGCGCCTGACCGACGCCTGCCGACCACTGCTGCGCGGCGAAGTAAGCCTGGAGCTGCGTCGGGACCTCAAGCCGCAGGCCAGTGCCCGCAGCAGCGGCGGCAGCCCGGCCAGCCAACTGGTGCGTGGCGAAGAACGCGAACAGTGGGAAGCGCTGCGCGTGCTGCGTCGGCGTCTGGCCGAAGAGCATGGTGTGCCGCCCTATGTCATCTTTCCCGACTCGACGCTGCTGGAGATGCTGCGCAGCCAGCCGCGCTCCATGGCGGAAATGGCCCGCGTCAGCGGGGTCGGTGCGCGCAAGCTGGAGCGCTATGGCGAGGCGTTCCTCGAAGTGCTCGCCGGCGAGGCCGAGGCGCCCAAGGCAGTGACTGACGTGCGTCATGAGCTGATCAGCCTGGCACGGGCCGGCATGACGCCCGCACAGATCGCGGCGCAGCTGCGCTGTTCGGAAAAGAACGTCTACAGCTTGCTGGCTGAGGCCATCGGCCAGCAGCAGTTGTCGGTGGACCAGGCCCTGGACCTGCCTGAAGATCTGCTCGGCGAGATCCAGGACGCTTTCCTCGATGGCGAGGGTGAACTGCCCGCCGTCAGCGACATTGCCGCCCAGTTCAGTGGCCGGGTGCCCGAGGGCGTGCTTTATTGCGTAAGGGCTGCCTTGCAGTCGGAATTCGAGATGTGAGGCGGCGTCACGCACCTTGCATCGTCGCCATCAGGTTCCTGCATCGCTGCTATCAAGAACCGTTTCAAACAAGAGCTTGTTATGTCATTGACTGATGAACACCGCTTCGGGATGCAACTGGGTCAGCTGACCCGGGGCTGGCGTGCCGAACTGGATCGCCGCCTGGCCGGCCTGGGATTGTCCCAGGCGCGCTGGCTGGTGCTGCTGCACCTGGCCCGCTTCACGACCGAGGCGCCCACCCAGCGCGAACTGGCGCAGAGCCTTGGTGTTGAAGGGCCAACCCTCGCGCGCTTGCTCGACAGCCTGGAGAGCCAGGGGCTGGTGCGCCGCCAGGCGGTACTGGAAGACCGCCGGGCCAAGAAAATCGTGCTCTGCGAAAGCGCCGAACCCTTGATCCAGCAGATCGAAGCCATTGCCAGCACCTTGCGCGCCGAGCTGCTCGCTGGGATCGACGAGGCGGAACTGCAGGTGGCCATGCGGGTGCACGCACGCATACTGGCGAACCTGGAAAGAACCTGAGGCATGGCCCCAGGTTCTCACGCATACTGTCGTTTCATTACCGGGTGTGGAAAGCCAGGAACGGTTTTCTTAAGGGGTCGCATGCTGAAAAGAGTTCGGGTCGCCGGCAGCAGGTTCAGGGCCGGTGTGCGGTTCACGGCGCTTGCCAGCGCCATCGGGATCGGCTCGCTGGGCTGGTCGGGGCTGGCCTTGGCCCTTGGCCTGGGCGATATCCGCCTGAATTCGGCGCTCAACCAGCCGCTGGACGCGCAGATCGAGCTGGTCGAAACCGCCGGGCTGGACCCGGAAGACATCATCGTCAAGCTGGCTTCGCCGGAGGCCTTCGCCAAGGCTGGTGTGGAACGCGCCTTCTTTCTGAACGACCTGCGCTTTACCCCGGTGATTCGCGGCAATACCGGCTATATCGAAGTGGTGTCGAACAAACCGGTGGTCGAGCCCTACCTGAGCTTCCTGGTGCAGGTGTCGCGCCCCAACGGCGATCTGCTCCACGAATACACCGTGCTGCTTGACCCCGCGACCTCGCCAGAAGGGCAGGCGGCGACCCGTGGTCGCACCCAGCGCCAGCAACAGGCCGCCGCCGTGGAGTCGCGCATGCCGGTCGCGCCGCCGATGGCGGTGCAGGGCAAGCACTACACCGTGGTGGCGGGCGACACCCTGGCCAGTATCGCCAGGCGCGTCCAGGGACCGGGGGAAAGAGGCTCGGCGGCGCAGGTGGCCGAGGCCATTCAGGCGCTCAACCCGCTGGCCTTTCCCAAGGGACCGGGCAGTGCGCTGCGTGCCGGTCAGAACCTGCTGCTTCCCGATGCGGCGCAGCCACCGGCCGTACAGCCACCTGAACCCGCCGCCAGCGAGGCAGCGGCGGCAGCCGAGGCCGAGGCGCAAAAGGCCGTGCAACTGGCGGCCGCCGCCATCGAGACGCAGCAACTCGACGATCTCAAGACGCTCAATCGCAGCCTGCAGGAGCAATTGTTCGAGCGCGACAAGGCCGTGACCGAGCTGCGCGCTCAACTCACCGAACTGCGCGATGCTGGCAAGCCTCCAGTGCCCGCGGCGACGACCGCACCGGCACCGGCGGCAGCGCCTGTGGCTGCTGCGGCGCCGGCGCCGGTGGCGTCCAGCGAGGAGAGTTCCTGGTTCAGCCTGCCCTTGCTGATTGCCGCCGCCGTCGTGCTGCTGGCAGTGCTGCTGGTGCTGCGCATGCGCCAGCGTCGCCAGCAGGCCGAGGTCGAACCCGCTGAACGCGAGGAACCGCTGCTCAAACCGGCGCAGCCGATCACCCTGCCAGTGTATGAAGTGCCCGCCGTGGTGTCCCCGGTGGCGGCGGCGCCAGCGGCCTCGTCGCCTGTTCCGACGCCAGCCAGCGCAACCACCTTGAGCAAGGCCCCTGCGGCGCAACGCCCGGCGGGCACTGCGCCCGACGCGCTGGACGGTGTCAGCATCTATATCGCATACGGGCGCTTCAACGAGGCACTGGCCATCCTGCGCGATGCCTCGCACAAGCAGCCGGAGCGTGAAGACATCCGCGAGCGCATTCTCGAACTGCTGGCCGACCAGGGTGATGCCCAGGGCTTCGCGGCCGAGGAGAGCGCCGCGCTGGGCCAGGGTATGAGCGCCGAGCGTATTCAGGCGATCCGGGCCCGTCATCCGCAACTGGAAAAGGCCGCACACTCCGGCGCTGCCCCCGCGGTGGCCGCTGCAGCGGGCATCGTGGCCGGTGCCGGGTTGGCTGGCGCGGCTGCAAGCGAGCCTCAGCCCAGCCCGGCAAGCGTTCCCGCCGAACCCGCGCAACTGGATGAAACCGCTGCCGCTGCGCTCAATCCCGAACATGAAGACGCCTTTCAGCTCAATCTCGACGAGCTATCGCTGGATGCGGACTGGGACCTAGTCGACCCGTTCGACAAGCCGGTGCCCGTCAGCAAGGCCGAGGTCCCGCCCGCAGCCGCCGCCGACCCGAATTTCGCCTCCAACCTGACCGAACTGCCTGAGGTCTTCGAGCTGCAGGACGAACAGTTCCTCAGCGACTTGTCACTGCCGGAAGACGAGGCAGAAGAGTCCATCGAACTGATCGAGCCGGTCGAACCTTCCGGCCTCGACACGGCATTCTCCGTTTCCGGGGTCGATCTGCTCGACGGTCTGGGTGATCTTGGCGAGGTGCCGGACATGCAGGTCGAGGCCATTGAACTGGCTGAGCCGGTGGTCGATAACGAGGCGCTGGACGAAGCGTTCCTCGACAGCTTCGCTGACGATGAAGGCATGGAGTTCGACCTGCTGGAGCTGGACGAAGAGCCGCTGACGCAGATCAACCAGGCGCAGTTGATGATCGACGAGGGCGATATCGACGGTGCCCGGCTGCTGTTGCAGGAGGTATTGGACGGTGCCGACGAGGCGCATCGGAAAATGGCCGAGGACCTGCTGTCGAGCCTGGAATGATCACTGGGCCCGGATTGCGTCCAGCCGAGCAGTAGCGGCCTTAGCCGCAATACTGGTCAGTTAGACCGGGTAGGCGCGGCTTCAGCCGCGAAGCGGCCGCCTGTTCACAACAGACGGTTTCCTGGCGCTTAACCGAAAGGTATTGGCCTTAGCCGCGATCAGGCTGCGTGACGCGTCAGTGCCTTTTCGCGGCTGAAGCCGCTTATGCACTGGCCTGCGGCCGTCAAGCGGCCTCACCGCGCCCGGCTCGTCAGTTGGCCGGACCCTGGGTGCTCAGTGCCAGCAGCTGTTTCTCCTGAACCCAGTCGAAGGGCTCGTCGTTCTGCTCGGCTTCGTAGCGGCGCTCTTCCAGCGCCTGGTACAGGTCGATTTCCTCGTCCGGCATGAAGTGCAGGCAGTCGCCGCCGAAGAACCACAGCAGGTCGCGTGGGACCAGATGGGCGATCTGCGGATAACGCTGGATCACCTGGCAGAGGATGTCCTGGCCCAGGTACTGACTTTCCAGCGGGTCTTTGGGCAACTGCTCGATCAGCTCGTCGAAGCGCTCCATGAACAGCGCATGGTTGGCCTCGTCCACCTGTTCGGCCTCGCCCAGCGCGACCAGGATGCTGCGCAGGTGGGTCAGCAGACCCAGGTGATGGTCGAGAATGGCATCGGCCATGGTGAAGTCCTCATAAGCGAAAAAGGCGCGAGAGTATAAAGCCCTGCGCGCCTGTTGTGGGTGTTGCCTTGGACTAGCGGGTCTTGCCCGGTGCCAGGCTCAGTTGCTCCTTGTCGAAGTCGTCGACGTCGATGACCTTGCGGCGTGCCTGTTCAGCCTGCTCCAGGGCCTGCAGCTCGGCGGGTTGCAGCACGCCGACGCGCAACGCGGCATCGCTGGCCGACTCGCCGGCCTCTACCTGCAACTGGCCATTCTTGTGCGCCTGTTGCAGTTTGCGTCGCACAGGATGGCTGGCCTGCAGCTGATCATAGGCATGCTGCAGGGCGCCTACCGGGTCTTCGGCATCCTGAGGGCGGAAGCAGCCGGCAAGCAGCTGCTCCAGCGCCGCATCGCCCTTGGCGCGACCGAGCAGTTGGGCGATCTCGGCATCCAGCGCATCCGAAGGTCCCTTGTGCCGGCGCCCCAGGGGGAACACCACGACGCGCAACAGCGCGCCCATGAGTTTGTTGGGGAAGTTGCGCAGCAGCTCGTCCAGCGCACGTTCGGCCTGGCCCAGGCTTTCTTCCATGGCCCAGCGCAGCAGCGGGCGCAAGTAACCCGGCGAGCCCAGGTCGTGGTAGCGCTTGAGCGCTGCGGAACCCAGGTACAGGTAGCTGAGCACATCACCCAGACGTGCAGACAAGCGCTCGCGGCGCTTCAGCTCGCCGCCCAGCATCATCATGCTCAGGTCGGCCAGCAGGGCGAACGCTGCTGCCTGGCGGTCCAGGGCGCGGAAATAGCCCTGGCTGAGGCTGTCGCCCGGATGCTTGTCCAGGCGGCCCAGGCCAAGGTTGAGGACCAGGGTGCTGGCGGCATTGCCGACGGCAAAACCGATGTGGCGCATCAGCAGGTCGTCGAACTCGTACAGCGCGCGGTCGTGGTCCTCGCGGGCGGCCAGGGCCATTTCCTTGAGTACGAATGGATGGCAACGGATCGCGCCCTGGCCGAAGATCATCAGGTTGCGCGAGAGGATGTTGGCGCCCTCGACGGTGATGAAGATCGGTGCGGTCTGCCAGCTGCGCGCCAGGTAGTTGTTGGGGCCCATGACGATGCCCTTGCCGCCATGGACGTCCATGGCGTGGGCGATGCACTCGCGGCCGCGCTCGGTCAGGTGGTACTTGAGGATCGCCGAGAGCACCGAAGGCTTTTCGCCGAGGTCCACGGCATTGGCAGTGAGGATCCGTGCGCTGTCCATCAGCCAGGCATTGCCGCCGATGCGCGCCAGGGCTTCCTGGATACCTTCGAAGGCCGACAGCGGCACGTTGAACTGTTCGCGCACCTGGGCGTACTGGCCGGTGACCAGGCTGGTGAACTTGGCAGCACCGGTGCCCACCGCCGGCAGCGAGATGGAGCGGCCTACCGACAGGCAGTTCATCAGCATCATCCAGCCCTTGCCGAGCATGGCCTGGCCGCCGATCAGGAAGTCCAGTGGCACGAAGACGTCTTTGCCGGAGTTCGGGCCATTCATGAAGGCGGCGCCCAGTGGCAGGTGACGACGGCCGATGTTCACGCCGGGTGTGTCGGTGGGGATCAGCGCCAGGCTGATGCCCAGGTCGGTGTCTTCGCCCAGCAGATGGTCCGGGTCGTAGGCTTTGAAGGCCAGGCCAAGCAGGGTGGCCACCGGCCCCAGGGTGATGTAGCGCTTTTCCCAGTTCAGACGCAGGCCGATGACTTCTTCACCTTGCCACTGGCCTTTGCAGATGATCCCGGTGTCGGGCATGGCGCCGGCGTCGGAGCCGGCCAGCGGGCCGGTGAGGGCGAAGCAGGGAATGTCTTCGCCGCTGGCCAGGCGTGGCAGGTAGTGGTTGCGCTGCTCGTCGGTGCCGTAGTGAAGCAGCAGCTCGGCAGGTCCCAGGGAGTTGGGCACCATCACGGTGGACGCCAGGTCGCCACTGCGTGTCGCCAGCTTCATTGCCACCTGCGAGTGGGCATAGGCCGAAAAGCCCTTGCCGCCGTATTCCTTGGGAATGATCAGGGCAAAGAAACCGTGGGTCTTGATGTGCTCCCAGGCTTGCACGGGCAGATCCATCTGCTGGCCGATCTGCCAGTCGCTGACCATGGCGCAGAGTTCTTCGGTGGGCCCGTCGATAAACGCCTGTTCCTCTTCGCTCAGCTGTGCGGGCGGGTAGGCCAGCAGGGTGTTCCAGTCGGGGCGGCCACTGAACAGCTCGCCGTCCCACCACACGGTGCCGGCGTCGATGGCATCGCGCTCGGTGGCCGACATCGGCGGCAGCACCTTCTTCAGCCAGCTGAACATCGGTGCGCTGAAATGCTTGCGGCGCAGGTCAGGCAGGGCCAGGGGCAGCAGCACGGCCAGCCACAGCAGCCAGAAGATCGTCAGCAGCCAGCCGGGCGCCGTGCTCCACAGTCCCATGGCCAGCAGATACAGGGCGACGATGCCCAGCGTGCCCATGGGGGTGAAGCGCCGGTGCGCCAGCCAGGCGATGCCGACTATCAGTCCTGCAATCCACAACAACAGCATATGCAATCCTCCATGGGCGACGGGCGGCCGGTGCGCCGGCCAGGTATCAGGGTTAGTGACCCTGAGCGCATGAGTAAGTTGCGACTGTTACAGGTTAGACTGTCGCCCGACCAACGGTGGTCATCACAGGGAGGAAAGGGAAATGCTCAAGATCTGGGGCCGCAAGAATTCCAGCAACGTACGCAAGGCCTTGTGGATGGCCGAAGAAGTGGGCGTGTCGTATGTGACCGAAGACGCTGGCGGCGCCTTCGGTGTGGTGGACGAGCCGGAGTATCGGGCCAAGAATCCCAACGGCCGGGTGCCGATGATCGAAGACGGCGAGCTGGTGCTCTGGGAATCCAATGCCATCGTGCGCTACCTGGCGGCCCGCTACGCGCCCGACACACCGCTGTATCCCGCCGACCCTGTGCTGCGCGCCCAAGGGGACAAATGGATGGATTGGACCACCTCGACCTTGGCCGGTCCGTTTCGCCCGGTGTTCTGGGGCTTGCTGCGCACACCACCGGAAAAGCGTGACCCCGAGGCCATCGGCCAGGGCATCGAGGTGCTCAATGGGCTGCTGGCCCTTCCTGATGCGGCGCTGGCCGAGCAGCCTTACCTGTCGGGCGCGGAGTTCGGCATGGGTGACGTCCCGCTGGGCTGCTTCGCCTATGCCTGGTTCGAGATGCCCATCGAGCGCGCGCCACTGCCGCATCTGCAGGCCTGGTACGAGCGCCTCAAGGCCCGCCCGGCGTTCCGCAAGGCCGTGATGACCGAACTGACCTGAAGCGCTCGCCACCCACGTCGCGCCATTTCGATAATTATTATTAATGAATGTGTCTGTACTTGGGTGGTCTGTCCTAGCACCATGGCCGCAGTCCACTGGCGCACCACCGCGTGCGCCAGCCTGATCAATTCCTAGAACCTTCCTGATGGGTGCTTTTTCCGCTATGAGTTCTGCCCTGTCCATCCGACAGCTCACCAAGACCTACGGCAACGGCTTCCAGGCCCTCAAGGGTATCGACCTGGACGTTGCCGAAGGCGACTTCTTCGCCTTGCTCGGCCCCAATGGCGCCGGCAAATCCACGACCATCGGCATTCTCTCCACCCTGGTGAACAAGACCAGCGGTACGGTGAACATCTTCGGTCATGACCTGGACCGTGAGCCGGCTGCGCTCAAGCGTTCCATCGGCGTGGTGCCGCAGGAGTTCAACTTCAACCAGTTCGAGAAGACCTTCGACATCGTCGTCACCCAGGCGGGCTACTACGGCATTCCGGCGCGCATCGCCAAGGAACGCGCGGAGAAGTACCTGACCCAGCTGGGCCTGTGGGACAAGCGCGACGTGCCGTCGCGGTCGCTGTCCGGCGGCATGAAGCGCCGGCTGATGATCGCTCGTGCGCTGATCCACGAGCCGCGCCTGCTGATCCTCGACGAACCCACCGCCGGGGTGGACATCGAGCTGCGCCGCTCGATGTGGAGCTTCCTCACCGAGCTGAACCAGAAAGGCATCACCATCATTCTCACCACCCATTACCTGGAGGAGGCCGAGCAGCTGTGCCGCAACATCGGCATCATCGACCATGGTGAGATCGTGCAGAACATGGGCATGAAGCAACTGCTCAACACCCTGACCGTGGAAACCTTCGTGCTCGACCTCAAGCAGTCGTACACGCAAGCGCCCCAGTTGCCAGGTTTCCCCGGCCGGCTGATCGATGCGCACACCCTGGAAGTGCAGGTCGACAAGAACGTTGGCATCACCGCGCTGTTCAGCCAGCTGGCCCAGCAGGGCATTGAAGTGCTGAGCCTGCGCAACAAGGCCAACCGTCTCGAAGAGCTGTTCGTGTCCCTGGTGGAAAAGAATCTGGCGAAGGTGGCCCAATGAGCAAGCCTATGGGCGAACTGCGCCCCAACCTGGTGGCGCTGAACACCATCGTCTACCGCGAAGTGCGGCGCTTCATGCGCATCTGGCCGCAGACCCTGCTGCCGCCGGCGATCACCATGGTCCTGTACTTCGTGATCTTCGGTAACCTGATCGGTCGACAGATCGGCGACATGGGCGGCTTCAGCTACATGCAGTACATCGTGCCGGGGCTGATCATGATGTCGATCATCACCAACTCCTACGGCAACGTGGTGTCGAGCTTTTTCGGTGCCAAGTTCCAGCACTCCATCGAAGAACTGATGGTCTCGCCGGTGTCGCCGCACATCATTCTCATCGGCTATGTGCTGGGCGGTGTGCTGCGTGGCCTGATGGTCGGCCTGATCGTCACGCTGCTGTCGATGTTCTTCACCGATCTGCAGGTGCATCACCTGGGCGTGACCGTGGTGGTGGTACTGCTGACCGCGACCATCTTCTCGCTGCTGGGCTTCGTCAACGCGGTGTTCGCCCGCAACTTCGATGACATCTCGATCATCCCGACCTTCGTGCTGACCCCGCTGACCTACCTGGGGGGCGTGTTCTACTCCATCACCCTGCTGCCGCCATTCTGGCAGACCGTGTCGCTGGCCAACCCGGTGCTGCATATGGTCAACGCCTTTCGCTACGGAATCCTCGGCGTGTCGGATATCCGCATCAGCATCGCCCTGGCGTTCATGGCCTGCGCCACCGTGGTGCTCTACATAGCCTGCGTGCGCCTGCTGGTCAGCGGCCGCGGCATGCGCCACTGAGCCTCTCGGGCCGCCAAGTCTCGGCGGCCCACCTCATTCCTGGTCCTCGTGGCCGTTCAAAACCGGTAACAAAGCTCGCTTGAAGCCTCGTGCTACGGCATCGATCTTCTCGCCCTTTTCGCAAGGGAAGGAGACTGCTCATGCGCACGGGGATGGTCGCGCTGGCGCTGGGGCTGCTGAGCCTGCGTTTTCTGCCGGCACTGCCGCCGGGCTGGCTGTTGCTGTTGATGCCACTGCTGGCGCTGATGCTGCTGCCGTATCGCACTTACCCGCTGGCGCTCTGGTTGCTGGGTTTCACCTGGGCCTGTGTTTCGGCACAGGCAGCCCTGGATGATCGCCTGGCACCGAGCCTGGATGGCCGGACACTGTGGCTGCAGGGCCGGGTGAGCGGGCTGCCGGACAGCCGTGGTGAAGTGGTGCGCTTCGAACTTGAGGATGTGCAGTCGCGCCGTGTCGGCTTGCCGCAGCGCATCCGGGTGAGCTGGCGCGGCGGGCCACAGGTACGCAGTGGCGAGCGCTGGCGCCTGGCAGTCAAGCTACGGCGCCCGGACGGGCTGCTCAACCCCGGCACCTTCGATTACCCTGCCTGGCTGTTGGCGCAGCGCATCGGTGCCACCGGCACGGTGGTCGATGGGCAGCGTCTTTCTCCGGCAGCAGGCGCCTGGCGCGAGGCATTGCGGCAACGCCTGCTGGCTGTGGACGGCCAGGGCCGGGAGGGCGCCCTGGCGGCGCTGGTGCTGGGCGACGGCTCGGGCTTGTCGCGGGACGACTGGCAGGTGTTGCAGGATACCGGCACGGTGCACCTGCTGGTGATTTCCGGGCAGCATGTCGGGCTGCTGGCCGGGGCGCTCTATCTGCTGATTGCGGCGCTGGCCCGCTGGGGCCTGTGGCCGTCGGGCTGGCCCTGGCTGCCCTGGGCGTGCGCGCTGGCCTTTACGGCGGCGCTGGGTTACGGCTGGCTGGCCGGCTTCGACGTGCCGGTGCGGCGCGCTTGCATCATGGTTGGCCTGCTGCTGTGGTGGCGCCTGCGCTTTCGTCACCTGGGGCCGACCTGGCCCTGGCTGGTGGCGCTCAACGGCGTGTTGCTGCTGGAGCCGCTGGCCAGCCTGCAACCTGGGTTCTGGTTGTCGTTCGGCGCCGTCGGCGTACTGCTCATGGCGTTTGGCGGACGAGTCGGCGGCTGGTCCTGGTGGCGCGCCTGGACCCGTGCGCAATGGCTGATTGCAATCGGCTTGCTTCCGGCGCTGCTGGCGCTGGGGCTGCCGGTCAGTCTCAGTGGTCCGGCGGCCAACCTGCTGGCAGTGCCTTGGGTGAGTCTGGTGGTATTGCCCCTGGCGTTGCTCGGCACCCTGATGCTGCCGGTGCCCTTGCTCGGGGAGGCGTTGCTGTGGCTGGCGGGTGGCGCCTTGCAGCTGCTGTTCTGGGTCTTGGCCGAGTTCGCTGCGCAGTGGCCGGCCTGGGTGCCGCCGGGCCTGCCGATGTGGGCCTGGTGGCTGTGCCTGGCCGGTGTGCTGTGCCTGCTGCTACCGGCCGGAGTGCCGTGCCGACCCTTGGGTTGGCCGCTGGTGCTGATGTGTGCGTTCGTGCCGCAACAGCGGCTGCCCGCCGGACAGGCCGAGGTGCAGATGCTCGACGTGGGGCAGGGGCAAGCCGTGCTGATCCGTACCCGGCATCACAGCCTGCTGTATGACGCCGGCCCGGCCGCCGGGGATTTCGATATTGGCGAGCGCGTGGTGGTGCCCGTGTTGCGCAAGGCCGGTGTCACGCGCCTGGATCTGCTGTTGGTCAGCCATGCGCATGCCGACCATGCCGGTGGCGCGCCGGCCGTGCAGCGCGCCTTGCCGGTGGATCGGATGCTGGCGGGCGAGCCCGGTGAGCTGCCAGGCGCCGAGGCCTGCGTTGTGGGGCAGCGCTGGGAATGGGATGGGGTACGCTTCGCGACCTGGCGCTGGGATGCTGCCCGGCATAGCAACGATGCATCCTGCGTGCTGAGCGTGGAGGCCAACGGCGAACGCCTGCTGTTGACCGGCGACATCGAAGGTGCAGCGGGGCGCGCGCTGCTGGATTCCGGCTTCGAGCTGCGCGCGCGCTGGTTCCAGGCGCCTCATCATGGCAGCCGCACTTCTTCTTCGGCGGCTCTGCTGCGCCGGGTGATGCCTGAGGCGACACTGGTTTCGCGCGGCCGGCACAACAGCTTCGGGCATCCTCACCCGCTTGTACTGGCCCGTTACCGAAGCCTGGGTATCACCGTGCATGACACCGGCGAGCAGGGCGCCGTGAGCCTGCGCCTGGGGACTTTCGGCGAAGCCCTTGGCGCGCGTGCTGAGCGTCGCTTCTGGCGAGATTGAGCGGTCGGGGTCGAACAACCGGCACGACCCTATGGTAGAGTGGCCCCACATTTTCAGAGGGAGTCGGCACTGTGTGGGAACTGGTCAAATCTGGCGGCTGGATGATGCTTCCAATCATTCTGAGCTCGATCGCCGCAGCCGGCATCATCATCGAGCGGCTGTGGACCTTGCGCGCCAGCAGGATCACGCCGCCACACCTGCTCGGGCAGGTCTGGCAGTGGATCAAGGAAAACAAACTCGACAGCGACAAACTCAAGCAGCTGCGCGCCGACTCGCCCTTGGGTGAAATCCTCGCCGCCGGCCTGGCCAATTCCAAGCATGGCCGGGAAATCATGAAGGAAAGCATCGAAGAGGCTGCCGCGCGGGTCATCCACGAGCTGGAGCGCTACCTGGCGGCGCTGGGCTCGATCGGCGCGATGGCGCCGCTGCTCGGCCTGCTGGGTACGGTGCTGGGCATGATCGATATCTTCTCGTCGTTCAACGCCGCCGGTAACACAGGCAATGCCGTGGTGCTCGCCGGAGGGATCTCCAAGGCGCTGATCTGTACCGCTTCGGGGCTGATGGTGGCCATCCCGGCAATCTTCTTCCATCGCTACCTGCAGAGTCGTGTCGACGAGCTGGTGGTGGGCATGGAGCAGCAGGCCATCCGCCTGGTGGAAGTGGTGCAGGGCGACCGTGAGGTGGATCTGGTCGATGCGCCGGTTGACCTCAAGTCGCTGGCCAAGACCGGGGGCAAGCGCAAGTGAAGTTTCGCCGCCGCAAGCCGCGCGACACCATCGACATCAACCTGGTTGCCCTGATCGATGTGGTGTTCATCCTGCTGCTGTTCTTCATCCTCACCACCACCTTCACCCGTGAAACCCAGCTGCGCGTCGACCTGCCGCAGTCAGTCACCGGGGCGTCCAACGATGATGCCGCGCGCAAGCAACTGGACATCGCCATCAATGCCGATGGCGTGTTCTCGGTGAACAACCAGCTGCTGCCGCGCAACGACCTGGATGGCCTGGTCGAAGCGTTGCAGCGCGAGTCGGGTGGCGACAGCAGCCTGCCGCTGTCGATCAGTGCCGACGGCAAGACCCCGCATCAGGCGGTGATCACTGCCATGGACGCTGCGGGCAAGCTGGGTTTCAGTCACTTGCGCATGACCACGGTCGAAGCGACCCAGGCTAATTGATGGCACTCACCGACCGTTTGCTTGCCGCGTGGTACCAGGGGCATCCGGCACTGACCCTGCTGCGTCCGCTGGAGTGCCTGTACCGTCGGGTGGTCGAGCGCAAGCGTGCGCGCTTTCTGGCCGGTGAAGGCAGCATCTACCGTGCGCCGGTGCCGGTCGTGGTGGTGGGTAACATCACCGTAGGTGGCACCGGCAAGACCCCGATGATCCTCTGGCTGATCGAGCATTGCCGCCGCCAGGGCCTGAGGGTCGGGGTGGTCAGCCGTGGCTATGGCGCCAAGCCACCGAGCCTGCCCTGGCGGGTGCGCGCCGAGCAGAGCGCCACCGAGGCGGGCGACGAGCCGCTGCTGATCGTGCAACGCAGCGGCGTGCCGCTGATGATCGACCCTGACCGCAGCCGCGCCGTGCGCGCCTTGCTGGACAGCGAGCCACTGGACCTGATTCTTTCCGACGACGGCCTGCAGCACTATCGGCTGGCGCGTGATTTCGAGCTGGTACTGATCGACGCCGCCCGTGGCCTGGGCAACCGCCGTTGCCTGCCCGCCGGGCCGCTGCGTGAACCGGCCGAACGCCTGCAGGCGGTCGATGCCGTGCTCTACAACGGCGCCCTGGCCGACAAGAACGATGGCTTCGCCTTCACCCTCAGGCCCTCCGCGCTGGTCAACCTGCGCAGTGGCCAGCGGGTGGGCGTCGAACATTTTCCGCCCGGCCAGGCCGTGCATGCGGTGGCCGGCATCGGTAATCCGCAGCGTTTCTTCAATACCCTCGAGGGGCTAAACTGGCGGCCTGTGGCGCATGCCTTCGCCGACCACGCCGTGTTCGATGCCCAGGCGCTGAGCTTTACGCCGGCGCTGCCATTGGTCATGACCGAGAAGGACGCGGTGAAATGCCGTGCCTTCGCGGCCGACGACTGGTGGTACCTGGCGGTGGATGCGCAACCTTCCGAGGCCTTCGTCAGCCGGTTCGATGACTGGCTGGCGCATCTTAAACACTGATGGGACCCCACATGGATACCAAACTGCTCGACATCCTCGCGTGCCCGATCTGCAAGGGCCCCCTCAAGCTCAGCGACGACAAGTCGGAGCTGATCAGCAAGGGCGCCGGCCTGGCCTACCCGATTCGCGATGGCATTCCGGTGATGCTGGAAAGCGAAGCCCGCACCTTGTCCACCGAGGAGCGCCTGGATAAATGAGCGCTGCCTTCACCGTCGTGATTCCGGCGCGTTTCGGCTCCAGCCGCTTTCCCGGCAAGCCGCTCAAGAGCATCGCCGGCAAGCCCATGGTCCAGCATGTCTGGGAGCAGGCCTGCAAGAGCCAGGCGCGGCGCGTGGTGGTGGCGACCGACGATGCGCGTATCGTCGAAGCCTGCCAGGCCTTCGGTGCCGAGGTGCTGTTGACCCGTGACGACCACAATTCCGGCACCGACCGCCTCGCCGAGGTGGCGACCCAGCTGGGTTTGGCCGCCGACGCCATCGTGGTCAACGTGCAGGGCGATGAGCCGTTGATCCCCCCGGCGATCATCGATCAGGTGGCGGCCAACCTCGCCGCTCATCCCGAGGCGGCCATCGCCACCCTCGCCGAACCTATCGAGGACGTGGCGTCGTTGTTCAATCCCAATGTGGTCAAGGTCGCGACCGACATCAACGGTCTGGCACTGACCTTCAGCCGTGCACCTCTGCCTTGGGCGCGGGATGCCCTGGCCGCCAGTCGTGACGTGCTGCCGGTGAACGTTCCGTATCGCCGCCATATCGGCATCTACGCCTACCGCGCTGGTTTCCTGCACGATTTCGTCGCCTGGGGACCGTGCTGGCTGGAGAATACCGAATCCCTGGAGCAGCTTCGGGCTCTGTGGCACGGCGTACGCATTCATGTGGCCGATGCCCTGGAAGCACCGCCCGCCGGCGTCGACACTCCGGAAGATCTGGAGCGCGTCAAGCGCCTGCTGGAGGGTTAATGAGCCTGGACGTGCGCCCGGCGGTTTCGCTGAAACCCTTCAATACCTTCGCTGTGGATGTGCGCGCCAGCCTGTTCGCCGAAGCGCACAGCGACGACGACGTGCGCCAGGCGCTTGGCCTGGCGCATGCGCGGGCGATGCCGGTGCTGGTCGTCGGTGGTGGCAGCAACCTGCTGCTGACTGCCGACCTGGACTGCCTGGTGTTGCGCATGGCCAGTCGTGGCATCCGGGTTGTCGAGGAGCAGGACGGGCAGGTGGTGGTCGAGGCCGAGGCTGGCGAGCCCTGGCATCCGTTCGTGCTGCACTGTCTGGAGCAGGGCTTGGCAGGCCTGGAAAACCTCAGTCTGATTCCCGGTACGGTGGGGGCTGCGCCCATGCAGAACATCGGTGCCTATGGGGTCGAGATCAAGGACGTGTTCCACAGCCTGGTCGCCCTGGATCGTGAGAGCGGCGCGCTGCGCGAATTCTTCCTGACCGATTGTGCCTTTGGCTACCGCGACAGCCTGTTCAAGCAGCAGCCAGGGCGATGGATCATTCTGCGGGTGCGTTTCCAGCTGCAGCGCGAGGCAAGGCTGCACCTGGAATATGGTCCGGTGCGCCAGCGCCTGAGCGAGCAGGGCATCGAGCAGCCGACCCCAATGGACGTGAGCCGGGCGATCTGTTCGATCCGCAGTGAAAAACTGCCCGACCCGGCCAAGCTGGCCAATGCCGGCAGCTTTTTCAAGAACCCGGTGATTCCTGCCGAGCAGGCGCAGCTGCTCAAGCAGCGCTACCCACAGATGGTGGCCTATGCTCAGGCTGACGGGCAGGTGAAGCTGGCGGCAGGCTGGCTGATCGAGCAGGCCGGCTGGAAAGGCTTTCGTGAGGGCGATGCCGGGGTGCATCGATTGCAGGCGCTGGTGCTGGTCAATCATGGGCAGGCCAGTGGCCTGGAGCTGCTGAACCTGGCTCAACGTATCCAGGCCGATATCCTCGAACGTTTCGGGGTTGTTCTGGAGATGGAGCCGAACCGCTACTGAGCGCTGTGCTGGCGAGCGGCGTGAGCAGCTCGCTGCAACAGGCAATAAAAAACCCCGCTTGCTTGCGCAGGCGGGGTTTTTTCATGGCGGTGGATCAGGCCAGCGGTTTGCTTTCGCGGCTGTGTTCCTCGGCCTTGCTTTCGCTTGCTGCCTCGTCGGCCTTGGCTTCGGCTGCTTCGGCGGCCGGGGCTTCAGCCACGGCGTCTGCCGGGCTCCGAGCTTCGGCTGCCTCAGGTGCCGCAGTTTCGGCCACAGGGGCTTCTACCTGTGCTTCGACGGCAGCAGGCACTTCGACCGCTGGGGCTTCGACGACCGGCGCCTCAACGACCGGCTGTTGGGCCGGTGCTGCGGCAGCGGCCTCAGCCTGCTGGCGACGACGCTCTTCTTCCTCGCGCTTGCGGCGACGCACTTCACGTGGGTCGTTTGGCGCGCGGCCCGAGCTGCTGACCGGCAGGCTTGGCTTTTCTTCCACGACCGGGGTGGCAACCGGGGTTGGCTCGGCGGCCGGTGCGGCATAGGCTACAAGCTCTTCCTTGGCCGCTGGCGCTTCCTCGACCGGGCTGGCCGCAACAGGTGCGTTCAGTTCGGCGGACTCGCTGGCGGGAGCTGCCTCGATCTGCGGCTGGCTCACCGGCTCTGCAGCCGGTTCGGCCACGGGCTCTGGAGTCGGGACAAAGGCGGCAGCCGGCTTGTCGTCGGCAGCTACTACCTCGGCAGCAGGTGCTTCGCTGGCCAGTTCGACTGCAGGCGCGGCCGCTACCACGGCGGGCTCGTTGCGCTCTACCGCTGGAGCCTCCACGGCAGGGGCTTCAACGGCTGCAGCAGGGGCCTCGAACGAAACTTCCTGCGGTGCAGCTTCGCTGGCAGCCGGCGCTTCGAGTGTCGCTGCTGGAGCGGCGTCGGCCTGTTCGGCCGCCGCTTCTGCCTGACGGTTGGCGTCGGCTTCGGCGTTGGCGCTGATCACACCGCCGGCTACGGCAGCGGTGACTACCAGGCCGGCCGCGACGGCGTCGCCTTGACCTTCAGTGGTCTCTTCGCTGCCTTCGGCCAGTTCCACGCCGTTGGCATCACGCTGACGCTCGCGACGGTTGCTGCGACGGCGCTGGCCACGGGAGCGGCGGCGTGGACGTTCGCCATCGGTTCCTTCCTGCTGATCGTCATGGGCCTGCTCTTCGCCGTTGAGGATTTCCTCGTCAGCGTCGGCAGGGGCCTGCTCGGCACGTGGCTGGCGCTCTTCACGTGGTGGACGTGGTTGACGCTCTTCGCGTGGTGCGCGTTCCTCGCGTGGGGTGCGCTCTTCGCGAGCTACACGTTCTTCACGTGGTGCGCGCTCTTCGCGGGTGTCAGGCTTGTCGAGCGATGGCGCTTCGCTTGGTGCGGCGTCCAGAGGCTCACGCAGCTCGCGCACGCGCTCTTCGCGTGGCTTGCGCTCGCGCGGTGCACGTGGCTGGCGCTCTTCGCGTGGTGCGGAGTCGTCACGGGCTTCGCGGGGTGCGCGTTCTTCGCGTGGGGCACGCTCTTCGCGCGGGGCACGTTCTTCGCGTGGGGCGCGCTCTTCGCGCGGTGCACGTTCTTCACGTGGGGCGCGTTCTTCGCGCGGTGCGCGTTCCTCGCGCGGAGTACGCTCGCCGCGCTCTTCGCGGGGCTTGCGGTCTTCGTCGCGGCGGTTGCTGCGGCCACGGCTCTGCTGGCGACCGTTGCGGCGTTCTTCGTTGCGCGCCGGGCGCTCGCTGGTGGCGGGCTTCTCGGTGGCAGCGGCGGCCGGAGCGACGGGTTCCGGCTTGCTGGAGGCGAACAGACTGACCAGCGACTTCACCAGGCCCTTGAACAGGCTTGGCTCGTGTGCGGCAACGGGCTGGGCGACCGGGGCCGGGGCGGCTTCTTCCACGGGGACCGGTGCGTTGGCACGGGCCGGGGCGGTCTTCACGGCCGCTTCCTGGCGTACCAAGGTGCGGGTCGCGCTGGCCTGTGGTGCCATTTCCTCGATTTCGGCGGCAGCTGCGGCGATTTCGTAGCTGGATTTGTGCGAGTTGGCATCCGGGTTGTCGTCACGCAGGCGCTGCACTTCGAAGTGCGGCGTTTCCAGGTGGTCGTTCGGCAGGATGACGATACGCGCACGGGTACGCAGTTCGATCTTGGTGATCGAGTTGCGCTTCTCGTTGAGCAGGAAGGCGGCGACCGGGATCGGCACCTGGGCGCGGACTTCCGCGGTGCGGTCCTTGAGGGCTTCTTCCTCGATCAGGCGCAGGATGGCCAGCGAAAGGGATTCGACGTCACGGATGATGCCGGTGCCGTTGCAGCGTGGGCAGACGATGCCGCTGCTCTCGCCCAGGGAAGGGCGCAGGCGCTGACGCGACATTTCCAGCAGGCCGAAGCGCGAGATGCGGCCGACCTGCACGCGGGCGCGGTCGGCTTCCAGGCATTCGCGGACTTTCTCTTCCACGGCGCGCTGGTTCTTGGCCGGGGTCATGTCGATGAAGTCGATGACGATCAGGCCGCCAATGTCACGCAGGCGCAGCTGGCGGGCGATCTCTTCGGCAGCTTCGAGGTTGGTCTGCAGGGCGGTTTCTTCGATGTCGCTGCCTTTGGTGGCGCGTGCCGAGTTGATGTCGATGGACACCAGGGCCTCGGTGGGGTCGATGACGATCGAACCGCCGGAAGGCAGTTCGACGACGCGCTGGAAGGCGGTTTCGATCTGGCTTTCGATCTGGAAGCGGTTGAACAGCGGGACGCTGTCTTCGTACAGCTTGATCTTGCTGGCGTACTGCGGCATCACCTGGCGGATGAAGGTCAGGGCTTCTTCCTGGGCCTCGACGCTGTCGATCAGCACTTCGCCGATGTCCTGGCGCAGGTAGTCGCGGATGGCGCGGATGATGACGTTGCTTTCCTGGTAGATCAGGAATGGCGCGGCGCGGTCCTGGGACGCTTCCTTGATGGCGGTCCACAGCTGCAGCAGGTAGTCGAGGTCCCACTGCATTTCTTCGCTGCTGCGGCCCAGGCCGGCGGTGCGCACGATCAGGCCCATGTCGGCCGGTGCGATCAGGCCGTTGAGGGCTTCACGCAGCTCGTTACGCTCTTCGCCTTCGATACGGCGAGAGATGCCGCCGGCGCGCGGGTTGTTGGGCATCAGCACCAGGTAGCGGCCGGCGAGGCTGATGAAGGTGGTCAGGGCGGCGCCCTTGTTGCCGCGCTCTTCCTTCTCCACCTGGACGATCACTTCCTGGCCTTCGCTCAGGACGTCCTTGATGTTGACCCGGCCTTCGGGGGTCTTCTTGAAGTATTCGCGGGAGATTTCCTTGAGAGGCAGGAAGCCGTGACGCTCGGAGCCGAAGTCGACGAAGGCGGCTTCCAGACTCGGCTCGATGCGAGTGATCCGGCCCTTGTAGATGTTGGCCTTCTTCTGCTCGCGGGCGCCGGACTCGATGTCCAGGTCGTAGAGGCGCTGGCCGTCTACCAGTGCAACACGCAACTCTTCGGGTTGAGTCGCGTTAATCAGCATTCTTTTCATGTAGTACCGTCGGTTTCCGGGGCTGCCGGAAACGGCGTTCGGCACACACGACTTCTCACGGTCGGTGTCAGAGCACGTCAGGAGCGCCAGGGGCGCACCAGTGTCCAGCGAGCATCTCCGGCCAACGGGGCTGGAGGGTCGCGACGACGTTTCCTGCTTGCTGTGGTGACCAAGGGCACCCAGTCAGCAAAAGCTTTGTCAGGAGGAGGAATCGGTCATCGGCAGCGGACGCGATAAGGCGTCTGGAACAGCATTGTTGCTACACAGTCCGATGGTCGTGCGTCTCCACCCTACACGTATCCCTGATAATTCGGGTGCTGCCGCGCGCAGAATCCGCAGCGGGTTGGCATTTACCGCGCGCTTCCCATGGAAGCGCACGCATCATGGCTCGAGGCGTGGTTCGCAGGACTTGCGCTCGAAACACCTGGAAGCGACTGCACCTTGTGAACTGGCCGTGGGTTCTGCGCTCTGGAAGGCGAGTCTCGACTCTGCGATCCGGCGTATTTCAGGCCTCATGTCACCCGCGCTTGTTACGTTTCCTGATGCCTTCGTTGTCACCGAAAGCCTTGCAGGGCGGCCTCCCGCCCGGTGAATTGCGTGGGTCAGGGCCGGTTGTCAACCGTTTGTGCGCTGCCCGTCCGCTTTTGGCGGCGTTCGCGACTATAGCAGCAATCATTAAGTGCTTCAAATCCATAAAAAATTGTTATGATTCGCCGCATGACGACTAACACCCCCCCAACCCCCGGCGTTCAGCTGGTCGAGGTTGCCCCGGAATATGCCGGTCAACGCATCGATAATTTCCTGATCACGTACCTCAAGGGCGTACCCAAGACGCTGGTCTACCGCATCCTGCGCAAGGGCGAAGTGCGAGTGAACAAGGGGCGCGCCAAGCCGGAGTACAAGCTGCAGGCGGGCGACATCGTGCGCATTCCGCCGGTGCGCGTGCCCGAGCGCGACGAGCCGGTGCCGGTCGCCCAGGGCCTGCTGCAGCGTCTGGAAGCGGCCATCGTTCACGAGGACAAGGCACTCATCGTGCTCAACAAACCGGCCGGTATTGCCGTGCATGGTGGCAGTGGCCTGAACTTTGGCGTGATCGAAGCGTTCCGTCAGCTGCGCCCCGACGCCAAGGAGCTGGAGCTGGTGCATCGCCTGGACCGCGACACGTCTGGTCTGCTGATGATCGCCAAGAAGCGCAGCATGCTGCGCCATCTGCACGAAGCCCTGCGCGGCGACGGTGTCGACAAGCGCTACATGGCGCTGGTGCGCGGCCACTGGGCGACATCCTGCAAGCAAGTGCGCGCGCCGCTGCTCAAGAGCAACCTGCGTTCCGGCGAGCGCATGGTCGAGGTCAACGACGAAGGTAAGGAGGCGTTGACGCTGTTCAAGGTGCTGCGCCGCTTCGGTGACTTCGCCACGATGGTCGAGGCGCGGCCGGTGACCGGGCGCACCCACCAGATCCGTGTGCATGCCCTGCATGCGGGGCATTCGATCGCTGGCGATCCCAAGTACGGCGATGAAGATTTTTCCCGCGAGATCCGCGAGCTGGGCGGCAAGCGCCTGTTCCTGCACGCCTACATGTTGACCGTGCCGCTGCCCGATGGCGGCAAACTCGAACTGCAGGCCCCTGTCGACGAGATGTGGGCCAAGACCGTGGAGCGTCTGAGTGCGCCGTAATTACGATCTGCTGATCTTCGACTGGGACGGCACGCTGGCCGACTCCATTGGTCGCATCGTCCAGGCCATGCGCGAAGCGGCCATCAATGGCGATGTGCCGGTGCGTGACGACGAGGCCATCAAGGGCATCATCGGTCTGGGCCTGCCCGAAGCCATTCGTACCCTGTACCCGCACTTCACCCCCGATGCGCTGCTGGCGTTCCGTCAGCGCTATGTCGACAGCTACATGGCCATGGATGAAGTGGCCTCGCCGCTGTTCGAGGGGGTGTTGGAGTCGATCCATGCGTTCCGCGAGCAGGGCTATCGCCTGGCGGTGGCCACTGGCAAGGCCCGGCGTGGTCTGGATCGGGTGCTCGAGGCGCACGGCTGGCGGGAGTTCTTCGACATCACGCGTGCTGCCGATGAAACCGCCAGCAAGCCGGACCCGCTGATGCTGCATGAAATCATGGCGCATTGCGATGTGCCGGCCGAGCGCTCGCTGATGATCGGCGATTCGTCCTTCGACCTGCTGATGGCGCGCAATGCGGGTATGCACAGCGTGGCGGTGGGCTATGGTGCGCAGTCGCTGGATTCATTGCGTGAGTTCGGTCCGCAACTGGCCATCGAACACTTTTTCGAGTTGGGTGTCTGGTTGGGCAGGCCCTGAACGTCTTGCAGTCGAGGTGAGTGAGAAATGTCTGATCAATGGAAGGCGCCAGACTCGCAGAGTGGTGGGTCGGCGGAAGATGCCAAGAGTTGGAAGCTGCTGGAAAAGACTCTGCAGGCCAGTATCCAGGAACAGCGCCGGTCGCGGCGCTGGGGGATTTTCTTCAAGTTCCTGACCTTCGCCTACCTGTTCGGCGCGCTGCTGCTGTTCACGCCGCTGCTCTCGGAGACCAAGGCCGCGCGCGGCACCGAGCATACGGCGTTGATCGACGTGCAGGGCATGATTGCCGACAAGGAGTCGGCCAGTGCCGACAATATCGTGGGTGCGCTGCGTGCGGCCTTCGAAGACAGCAAGACCAAGGGTGTGATCCTGCGCATCAACAGCCCTGGCGGCAGTCCGGTGCAGTCGGGCTATGTGTACGATGAAATTCGCCGCCTGCGTGCCGAAAAGCCGGCGATCAAGGTGTACGCAGTGATCACCGATCTCGGTGCCTCCGGTGCCTACTACATCGCCAGCGCAGCCGACCAGATCTACGCCGACAAGGCCAGCCTGGTCGGCTCCATCGGTGTGACGGCAGCCGGCTTCGGCTTCGTCGGTGCCATGGAGAAGCTGGGCGTCGATCGTCGTACCTACACGTCGGGTGAGCACAAGGCGTTCCTCGATCCCTTCCAGCCGCCCAAGGAAGATGAAACCCGCTTCTGGCAGGGGGTGCTGGACACCACGCATCGGCAATTCATCGCCAGCGTCAAGCAGGGGCGTGGCGAGCGTCTCAAGGACAAGGAGCATCCCGAGCTGTTCTCGGGGCTGGTCTGGACTGGCGAGCAGGCCGTCGGCCTGGGTCTGGTGGATGCCCTGGGCAGCTCCAGCTATGTCGCCCGCGAAGTGATCGGCGCCAAGGATATCGTCGATTTCACCGTGCAGGAGTCGCCGTTCGACCGCTTCTCCAAGAAGCTGGGAGCCAGCATGGCCGAGCGTCTGGCGATGTGGGCAGGCTTCAGCGGACCTGCTTTGCGTTAAGGGCTGTCGCGCTGAAGAAAAACCCGACCTTTCGTCGGTTTTTCATGCTCAGGGAATGCTCACGCCTTCCTTTATTAGCATGTCCACAAGGCGGATGAGTGGCAGGCCGACCAGGCTGGTGGCATCGCTGCCTTCCGTGCTGCGAAACAGGCTGACGCCCAGGCCTTCGGCCTTGAAGCTGCCAGCGCAGTCGTAGGGTTGTTCGGCGCGCAGGTAGCGTTCAAGGGTGGCAGCGTCCAATTGCCGCATGTGCACGGTAAAGGGCACGCAGTCGATCTGACACTGGCCGGTGCGGGTATTGAGCAGTGCCAGGCCCGTGAGGAAGCTCACGCTCTTGCCGCTGGCAGCAGACAGCTGCGCCAGGGCGCGCTCGAAATCGTGGGGTTTGCCGAGTATTTCGCCGTCCAGCACGGCGACCTGGTCCGAGCCGATGATCAGGTGGTCGGGGTGGCGGTCCGCCAGGGCCTGGGCCTTCTGCTGTGCCAGACGCTGTACCAGAGCCGTAGCGTCTTCGCCCGGCTGGCGGCTTTCGTCGATGTCGGGCGAGCTGCAGGTGAATGGCAGGCGCAGGCGGGCGAGCAGTTCGCGGCGGTAGGGCGAGCTGGAGGCGAGAAGCAGGGAAGGCATGCGTATCTCCTTGGGCTGAGCGATGATTCTAATGAGCGTGCACGCAGGCGAACAGGCCCGAATTTCCTTTGACATGCCAAGGGGGCATCCCTAGAATGCTGCGCCTATGTTGAATGACCCGATTCCATCTCATATTGACCCGCGCAAACTGGCTGATCGCGGCACGACCCTAGAGGGTGAAGTGCAGCTGGCCGGCTTGCAGAGACTCTGTGACCCGCTGGCCGATGACGCCGGTGTGGTGCAGGCCAGGTTCGCCTTCGAACGGGACGAGCGCCGGGCCGTGGTTTTCCACAGCCACCTCGACGTTACCGTGAAGATGGTCTGCCAGCGTTGTCTCGAGCAGGTTACCCTGCCGATCCACAGTGAATGTACTTACGTGGTGGTGAAGGAGGGTGCGAACACCCAATCGTTGCCGAAAGGCTATGACGTGTTGGAACTGGGCGAGGATCCTTTGGATCTGCTGGCATTGATCGAGGATGAGCTGCTGCTCGCCTTGCCGATTGTGCCTGCTCATCATCCTGAAGAATGCCAGCAACCGGCGGGTCTCGATGAGCCCGAACCGAGCGTGGACGAGGTAGCACGGTCCAACCCGTTCAGTGTATTGGCGCAATTAAAGCGTGACCCAAACGTTTAGGAGTTAACTATGGCTGTTCAGCAGAACAAAAAATCCCGCTCTGCTCGTGACATGCGTCGTTCGCACGACGCTCTCGAAGCGAACGCTCTGTCCGTGGAAAAAACCACTGGCGAAGTTCACCTGCGCCACCACGTTTCGCCAGAAGGCGTATACCGTGGCCGCAAAGTGATCGACAAGGGCGCTGACGAGTAATTTCTTGTCCGCTCCGATCATCGCGATCGACGCAATGGGCGGGGACTTCGGTCCCCGCAGCATTGTCCAGGCTAGTCTTGCCTGTCTCGCTTCTACCCCCTCGCTTCACCTGGCCCTTGTCGGCCAAGCTCCCCTGATCGAAGACCTGATATCCCGTCATCCTGGCGTGGATCGCGCGCGCCTGCATGTCGTGCATGCCAGCGAGGTCGTCACGATGGACGAAAAGCCCTCCCAGGCGCTGCGTGGCAAGCCCGACTCCTCGATGCGGGTGGCGCTCGGCCTGGTGGCTGACGGTCAGGCACAGGCCTGCGTCAGTGCCGGCAACACGGGTGCGCTGATGGCCCTGTCGCGCTTCGTGCTCAAGACCCTGCCGGGCATCGACCGCCCGGCCATGGTGGCCGCCATTCCGACCCGAGCCGGGCATTGCCATCTGCTGGACCTTGGGGCGAACGTCGATTGTACGGCGGAGAATCTCTATCAGTTCGCGGTGATGGGGGCGGTGACTGCCGAGGCGGCAGGGGTGGACCGGCCCCGGGTCGCGCTGCTCAATGTCGGTACCGAGGACATCAAGGGCAATCAGCAGGTCAGGCAGGCGGCAGCGCTGCTGCAGCAGGCCCGGGGGCTCAACTACATTGGTTTCGTCGAAGGTGACGGCCTGTATCGGGGCGAAGCGGACGTGGTGGTGTGCGACGGTTTCGTCGGTAACGTGCTGCTCAAGTCCAGCGAGGGCCTGGCGACCATGATTGCCGAGCGCATCGAAACCCTGTTCACCCAGGGCCTGTTCGGGCGTGCCGCCGGGCTGCTGGCCTTGCCGGTGCTGCGCCGCCTGCGCGGCGAGCTGGCACCGGCACGGCACAATGGCGCCAGCCTGCTGGGCCTGCAGGGCATCGTGGTGAAGAGTCACGGGGCGGCGGGCGTCGACGGATTGCAGAGTGCGATCCAGCGTACCGTGACCCAGGTGCAGGAAAACCTGCCGCAACGCTTGCGCGGGCGACTGGAGGCGTTATTGCCGGGACCGTCTAAAATGTGACGCTGCCTGCCAGAGCGTCATCCAAACGTCAGTCATAACCAATCGAATCACTGCCGCCGGCAAGACCGGAGGCGCATTTCAAGAAAACCAATCAGGGGCCTGTAACATGTCTGCATCCCTCGCATTCGTCTTCCCGGGTCAAGGATCGCAATCGCTCGGCATGCTCGCCGATCAAGCGGCGCAGCATCCGTTGATCCTCGATACCTTCGAGCAGGCGTCCGACGCCCTGGGTTACGACCTGTGGGCTTTGACCCAGCAGGGGCCTGTCGAACAGCTCAACCAGACCGACAAGACCCAGCCGGCCATCCTCACCGCATCCATCGCGTTGTGGCATGTGTGGCTCGCCGAAGGTGGTGCGGTGCCGGCCTATGTCGCCGGCCACAGCCTGGGTGAGTACAGCGCCCTGGTGGCCGCTGGCAGCCTGGCACTGGAAGACGCCGTCAAGCTGGTCGAGCGTCGTGGTCAGCTGATGCAGGAAGCCGTGCCGGCCGGGCAGGGTGGCATGGCAGCGATTCTCGGCCTGAGTGACGACGACGTGCGTGCCGCCTGCGCCGAAGCGGCTCAGGGTCAGGTGGTCAGCGCGGTGAATTTCAACTCGCCGGGCCAGGTGGTCATCGCCGGTGCCGCCGATGCGGTGGCGCGAGCCATCGAACTGTGCAAGGCGCGTGGCGCCAAGCGTGCCCTGCCGCTGCCGGTCAGCGTGCCGTCGCACTGCGAGCTGATGCGCCCGGCTGCCGAGCGCTTCGCTGCATCGGTCGAGGCCATCGACTGGCAAGAGCCGCAGATCGCCCTGGTGCAGAATGTCAGTGCCGCCGCCGTAAGCGATCTGGCGACCCTCAAGCGTGATCTGCTCGAGCAGCTGTACAAGCCTGTTCGTTGGGTGGAGTCCATTCAGTGCCTGGCCGGCCTGGGTGCGACCCAACTGGTGGAATGTGGTCCCGGCAAGGTGCTTGCCGGTCTGAACAAGCGCTGCGCCGATGGCGTGGTGACCTATAACCTGGATACCCCTGACCCTGACGCCTTTGCCGCCATCCGTGCGGCACTGGCCTGAACAAAGGAGAAACCTGCATGAGTCTGCAAGGTAAAGTTGCACTGGTGACCGGTGCCAGCCGTGGTATCGGCCAGGCCATCGCCCTGGAGCTGGGCCGCAACGGTGCCGTAGTCGTTGGCACCGCCACGTCTGAGGCCGGTGCAGAGCGCATCACCGCGACCCTCAAGGAAAACGGCGTCGAGGGCTTTGGCCTGGCGCTGGACGTTTGCAAGGCCGAGTCCGTGGACGCCGTGCTGGCGACCATCGCCGAGCGCGTCGGCGCCCCGTTGATCCTGGTCAACAATGCCGGCATCACCCGGGATAACCTGATGATGCGCATGAAAGACGACGAGTGGAACGACGTCATCGACACCAACCTCAACAGCCTGTACCGCCTGTCCAAGGGTGTACTGCGCGGCATGACCAAGGCGCGTTGGGGGCGGATCATCAATATCGGTTCGGTTGTCGGTGCCATGGGCAACGTCGGTCAAGTAAACTACGCTTCCGCGAAGGCAGGGCTGGAAGGTTTCAGTCGTGCCCTGGCGCGTGAGCTGGGTTCGCGTGCAGTGACCGTGAATGCGGTGGCGCCAGGCTTCATCGACACCGATATGACTCGCGAGCTGCCTGAAACCCAGCGCGAAGCCCTGCTGACCCAGATTCCCCTGGGGCGTCTGGGCCAGGCACAGGAAATCGCCAATGTGGTGGCTTTCCTGGCGTCCGAAGGTGCAGGTTACGTGACCGGGGCCACCATTCCGGTCAACGGCGGTATGTACATGTAAAACGGCTTTTTGTCGGTTCGTTTCAGAAAAATGTCATACGGGCTGACTAAAATCCGTTATAAAGCTGCAATCTTTTCATAGGCCTGTGGTCGCTGGGGAGCCGGAGGGGAGCTTTGAGCTTGAAAAGCGCAAAACCTCTTCTATACACTTACCCACCGGCCAGATGCCTGAACATTTCCACTAGGAGTTAAAACTAGGTATGAGCACCATCGAAGAACGCGTCAAGAAAATCGTTGCCGAGCAACTTGGCGTCAAAGAAGAAGAAGTAAAACCTGAATCTTCTTTTGTTGAAGACCTGGGCGCTGACTCCCTGGACACCGTTGAGCTGGTGATGGCTCTGGAAGAGGAATTCGAGACCGAAATCCCTGACGAAGAAGCCGAGAAGATCACCACCGTTCAGGCTGCCATCGACTACGTGAACAGCCACCAGGCCTGATTTTTCGTAATCGCTGATTGCTGTCATGGGAAAACCGCACTGCTTACCGGCGTGCGGTTTTTTCTTTAAAAAGATGAAGATGTTTCGCCAACGAGAGAGAAGGAGAGTCCTGTGTCGCGTAGACGCGTCGTGGTCACCGGGATGGGAATGATATCGCCACTGGGCAATGATGTGCCCAGCAGTTGGCAAGGCATTCTGGCAGGGCAGAGTGGCATCGGTCTGATCGAGCACACCGACCTGTCGGCTTTCACCACTCGTTTCGGTGGTTCCATCAAAGGGTTCGATGTCAGCCCGTACCTGGCGCCCAAGGAGGCGCGGCGGCTCGACCTGTTCATTCAATACGGCCTGGCGGCCAGTTTCCAGGCGGTGCGCAATGCCGGACTGGAAGTCACCGACGCCAATCGTGAGCGTGTAGGTGTCGCCATGGGGTCGGGCATTGGTGGCCTGACCAACATCGAGGCCAGCAGCCGTCTGCTGCACGAGCAGGGGCCGGGGCGGATTTCGCCGTTCTTCGTGCCAGGCTCGATCATCAACATGATTTCCGGTTTCCTGTCCATCCACCTGGGTGCACAGGGGCCTAACTACGCCATTTCCACCGCCTGCACCACCGGTACCCACTGCATCGGCATGGCCGCGCGCAACATCGCCTATGGCGAGGCCGACGTGATGATCGCCGGTGGCGCCGAGATGGCCGCCTGCGGGCTGGGCATGGGCGGTTTCGGCGCAGCGCGCGCCTTGTCGACCCGCAATGATGAGCCGGCTCGCGCCAGCCGTCCGTGGGACAAGGACCGTGATGGCTTCGTGCTGTCCGACGGCTCCGGCGCCATGGTCCTGGAAGAACTCGAACACGCCAAGGCGCGTGGTGCGACCATCCTCGCCGAACTGGTGGGCTTCGGTATGAGCGGCGACGCCTTCCACATGACTTCGCCGCCGGACAACGGTGCCGGCGCTGCGCGCTGCATCGTCAATGCGCTGCGTGACGCACGCATCGACCCACAGCAGGTGCAGTACATCAACGCCCATGGCACATCGACCCCGGCCGGTGACCTGGCCGAAGCCCAGGCGATCAAGAGCGTGTTCGGCGATCATGCGCTGAAGCTGGCGGTCAGCTCCACCAAGTCGATGACCGGTCACCTGCTGGGTGCCGCCGGTGCGGTCGAGGCGATCTTCAGCGTGCTGGCCCTGCTCGACCAGGTGGCACCGCCGACCATCAACCTCGACGAACCTGGCGAAGGCTGCGACCTGGACTTCGTGCCGCACGAAGCCCGGCAGATGCCGATCGATGTCGTGCTGTCCAACTCCTTCGGGTTTGGCGGCACCAACGGCTCCCTGGTGTTCCGTCGGTTCAGCGAGTGATGCCCGCGTGGGTCGACGGCCTGGCTGCTGACAGCCTAGCCCTGGGTAACCGGGGCCTGGCCTATGGCGACGGGGTATTCGAAACCCTCGCCGTAAAGGCCGGCGTGCCGTTGCTGTTCGAGCGGCACCTGCAGCGCTTGCAATCCTCCTGCGAGCGCCTGGCCATCGATCTGGACCTGGCGCTGATTCGCGACGAGATGACCCGTTTTGCTGCACAGGCAGGCGACGGCGTCATGAAGCTGATCATCACCCGCGGCGACAGCCAGCGCGGCTATGCACCGCTGGCCGGCGCCATGCCCCGGCGCATTCTCCAGATGTCGCCAGCGGCGTCCTATCCGCCCGGCCACGCCCGGGAGGGTATTCAGCTTTTCGAATGCCAGACCCGCCTGGCCGAGCAACCGCTGCTGGCGGGTATCAAGCACCTCAACCGCCTGGAGCAGGTCATGGCTCGTGCCGAATGGCAGGACCCCGGGTTTGCCGAAGGGCTGATGCGCGACATGTCGGGCCGGCCCATCGAAGGGGTGTACAGCAACCTGTTTCTGGTGCGAGATGGCAAACTGCTCAGCGCCGACCTGGCGCGCTGTGGCGTGGCCGGGGTGATGCGTGCCGAACTGCTCGATCAGGCACGAACCCTGGGGATCGTGGTCGAAATCCGCGACCTGTCGATGTCTGACCTGCAGCAGGCGGACGAACTCTTCGTATGCAACAGCGTATATGGTGTCTGGCCCGTTCGCGGCTATGCCGGCCTGAACTGGCCGGTAGGGCCGCTCACCCGTACACTGCAGGCTGTTGCGCACTCACTACTGGGTGGCTGATTCGTGATTCGAAAATTATTGGTATTGCTGCAAGTCGCAGTGGTCGTGACCGTCCTGGGCGCAGGTCTTGCGCTGTGGAAGCAGAATCAGGCCCTGCACCAGCCGCTCAAGGTGACCGAAGAGCGCCTGCTCGACGTACCCACCGGCTCGACGCCGTCGGGCGTGCTCAACCGCCTGGAAGCCGACGGGGTGATCCAGGACGCCTTCCTGCTGCGCCTTTACTGGCGCTTCAACCTGGCTGGCCAGCCGCTGCACAGCGGCGAGTACCGCATGACGCCGGGCATGACCATGCAGGACCTGTTCGGGGGCTGGAAGCGCAAGGAAGTGGTGCAGTACAGCCTGACCCTGGTCGAAGGCTGGAATTTCCGTCAGGTGCGCGCCGCACTGGAACGCCAGCCCAAGCTGGAGCAGACTCTGGCAGGCCTCAGCGACAGCGAGCTGATGGCGCGCCTGGGCTACCCCGACGTCTTTCCCGAGGGGCGTTTTTTCCCCGACACTTATCGCTACGTGCGCGGCATGACCGATGCCGAGCTGCTCAAGCAGGCCTACAAGCGTCTGGATGACGTGCTCGAAGACGAATGGCGTGATCGTGCGCCAGACCTGCCTTACAAGGACCCTTATCAGGCGCTGATCATGGCCTCGCTGGTGGAAAAGGAAACCGGTGTGCCGCAAGAGCGCGGGCAGATCGCCGGGGTGTTCGTGCGGCGCCTGCAGCGCGGCATGCTGCTGCAGACCGACCCCACGGTGATCTACGGCATGGGTGAGCGCTACAACGGCAAGATCACCCGTGCCCACCTCAAGGAAGCCACGCCTTACAACACCTACGTGATTGCCGGCCTGCCGCCGACCCCGATCGCCATGGCCGGTCGCGAGGCGATTCATGCCGCATTGCATCCGGTAGAGGGCAACAGCCTGTATTTCGTCGCCAAGGGCGACGGCAGCCATGTGTTTTCCGTCGATCTGGATGAACACAATGCTGCGGTGCGCGAATACCAGCTCAAACGTCGCGCCGACTATCGTTCCAGCCCGGCGCCACAGGCGCCGCCAGCTGCATCGTCTTCCACCCTGTCCGAGCCCGCCGAGGCGCCCGCTGCGCCTGGCGAAGAGCCGGCCGAGCAATGAATTTCAAGGAATGCCCGTGACTGGCCTGTTTATTACCCTGGAAGGCCCGGAAGGCGCCGGCAAGAGTACCAACCGCGACTACCTGGCCGCGCAGCTGCGCGAGCAGGGCGTTGATGTGCTGCTGACCCGCGAGCCCGGTGGTACGCCGCTGGCCGAGCGGATCCGCGAGATCCTCCTGGCGCCCAGTGAAGAAAGCATGAGTGCCGACGCTGAGCTGCTGCTGGTCTTCGCGGCCCGTGCCCAGCACCTGGCCGAGGTCATCCGCCCGGCCCTGGCGCGTGGTGCGGTGGTGCTGTGCGACCGCTTTACCGATGCCACTTATGCCTATCAGGGCGGTGGCCGTGGCCTTTCTCCCGAGCGCATCGCCATTCTCGAAGACTTCGTGCAGGGCGCGCTGCGTCCTGACCTGACCCTGGTGTTCGACCTGCCGGTCGAGGTCGGCCTGTCGCGCGCTGCAGCTCGCGGTCGATTGGACCGTTTCGAGCAGGAGGGGCGCGGTTTCTTCGAGGCGGTACGCAACACCTACCTGGCGCGCGCGCACGCTGAGCCGGCGCGCTACCGCCTGGTCGATGCTGCTCAGTCGCTGGAACAGGTGCAGACGGCCCTGCGCGCCTTGCTGCCCGAGATGCTGGAGCGCGTTCGTGGCTGAAGCCTATCCGTGGCAGGCAGCGCTCTGGCAGCAGTTGGCCGGACGTGCCCGGCATGCGCATGCCTACCTGTTGCATGGGCCGGCGGGTATCGGCAAGCGTGCCCTGGCCGAGCGCCTCATGGCTCACCTGTTATGCCAGCAGCCGGGGGCAGTGGGCGCCTGCGGGCAGTGCAAGGCCTGCCAGTTGCTGGCCGCTGGCAGCCACCCGGACAACTTCATCCTCGAACCCGAGGAAGACGACAAGCCGATCAAGGTCGACCAGGTCCGCGACCTGGTCAATTTCGTGGTGCAGACCGCGCAGATGGGCGGGCGCAAGGTGGTGTTGATCGAGCCGGTGGAGGCCATGAACATCAATGCTGCCAACGCCCTGCTGAAGAGCCTCGAAGAGCCCTCGGGCAACACCGTGCTGCTGTTGGTCAGTCACCAGCCCAGCCGTCTGTTGCCGACCATCAAGAGCCGTTGCGTGCAGCAGGCCTGCCCCCTGCCCGGCGAAGCCATGAGCCTGGAGTGGTTGCAGGCCGCGCTGCCCGATTGCGACGAAGCGGCCCGCCGTGACCTGCTGGTGCTGGCGGCGGGCTCGCCGCTGCTGGCGGTCAAGCTGCACGGGCAGGGCGTCAGTGAGCAGCGGGCAATGGTGGTCGAGGGTGTGAAGAAGCTGCTCAAGCAGCAGCAATCGCCCACCCAGCTCGCCGAGGGCTGGAAGGACATTCCGTTGTTGCTGTTGTTCGACTGGTTTTGTGACTGGGCTCACCTGATTCTGCGTTATCAGCTCACCGAGGACGAAAGTGGCCTGGGCCTGGCCGACATGCACAAGGTGGTGCAGTACCTGGCGCAGAAGTCATCGCGCGACAAGGTGCTGGCCATTCAGGACTGGGTGCTGGCCCAGCGTCAGAAGGTCATGGCCAAGGCCAACCTCAACCGTGTGCTGTTGCTCGAAGCCTTGCTGGTGCAGTGGGCAGCGCTGCCCGGACAGGCGTAGACTCAGCCGTGAACTTCATTCCGAGGAGCTGCAATGAGCCTGCCGATCAACCCCGGCCCGCGTAACGGCATTCTGTCTCTGACCATCAAGGACAAGTCGGTGCTCTATGCCGCCTATATGCCGTTCATCAAGCATGGCGGCCTGTTCATCCCCACCGGCAAGAGCTACAAGCTGGGCGATGAAGTGTTCATGCTGCTTAACCTGATGGATGAGCCGGAGAAGGTGCCGGTGGCCGGGCGAGTTATCTGGATCACCCCCAAGGGCGCCCAGGGCAACCGTACCGCAGGCGTCGGCGTGCAGTTCAATGACGGTGACAATACCGCCCGCAACCTGATCGAAACCCACCTGGCTGGCGCCCTGAAGGCCGACCGTCCCACCCATACGATGTGATTGTGCGTTTTCCCATGCTTGTAGATTCCCATTGCCACCTTGATCGTCTCGACCTGGCCCAGCACCAGGGTTCTCTGGATGCTGCACTGCAGGCCGCGCGCGAGCGCGGTGTCGGCCATTTCCTGTGCATCGGCGTAAGTGCCGACAACGCCGCAGCCGTAAAAAGCCTGGCCGAGCGCTACGATGATGTCGATTGCTCGGTGGGTATCCACCCGCTGGACCTCAAGCCGGGCGAAGAGCCAGCCCTGGACTGGCTGCTGCGCGAGCTGGATCACCCTCGCGTGGTGGCGATTGGCGAGACCGGTCTGGATTATCACTACGAGCCCGAGGCCGCCGAGTTGCAGCAGGCGTCGTTCCGTCTGCACCTGCAGGCCGCTGGCGTGACGGGCAAGCCGGTCATCGTGCACACCCGTGCCGCGCGGGCCGACACCCTGGCGCTGCTGCGCGAGGCGGCCTTGCCGCAGGCGGGTGTGCTGCACTGTTTCACCGAAGACTGGGAGATGGCCAAGGCCGCCCTGGACCTGGGTTTCTATATTTCCCTGTCGGGCATCGTGACTTTCCGCAACGCCGATGCGCTGCGCGACGTTGCGCGCCAGGTGCCGGCCGACCGCCTGTTGGTAGAGACCGACTCGCCGTATCTGGCGCCGATACCTTACCGTGGCAAGCCCAACCTGCCGCAGTACGTGCGGGAGGTCGCCGAGTTCCTGGCCATGCTGCGCGGCGAATCGTACGAACGCTTCGCCGAGCAGACCACGGCCAATTTCGCCCGGCTGTTCCCGCTGGCCCACGTAGGCCTGCCCCAGGCCTGAATCGCGGGCAAAAAGAAACCCGGGTTCTGGGGGGTGAATCCGGGCCAAGACCATTAGGAGTAAAAACAAAGGCGCGCCATCCATGACTGCCCTTATTGGCGCAGCACTTGGGGGGAGTGCGTGCCAACACTTCAAGTATTGCCGAGGATGGTCAGTCGTCCAGTCGCTGTTGGTTATTTTTTAAACAGTTTTGGAATACTAAAACGAACAGTCAGTGCTCGATGAAAGCATGCCCGTCTGGGCGGCTACGAGCGCTTCGCGATCCTGCAGGTCGTCAAGAGGGTGTGGCATGGAGTTTTCCAACGGTTTTCTATTGAGCCTTTCGTTATGCCTGGACATCGGTCTGGCCAACATCGCGATGATGACCCTGGCCATGCAGCGCGGTTTTTCCAAGGGCTTGTGGCTGGGTGTCGGCACCTGCTTCGGCGACCTGGCCTATGCGCTGTTGGCCATGACCGGCATGGCGGTGCTGCTGCAGTACGAGACGGTGCGCTATGTACTGTGGCTGGGGGGTACTGCGGTGCTCACCTGGTTCTGCATCAAGATGATTCTCAGTGCCCTGTCGGCCACGCCGGCCTTGCAGGTTCAGGAGCAACGAAGCGCCGACAGCAATCGCAGCCTGTTCCTGCGCGGGGTATTCCTGGCGATGTCGTCGCCGACCGCGATTCTGTGGTTCGCGGCAGTCGGTGGCGCGATCATCGCTCGACAGGGCGCCGACCTGGCTGGCGCCTCGGCCTTCCTGAGCGGCTTTTTCGTTGCCGGGCTGGTCTGGTCCGTCGGCCTGTGCGCCGTGGCCCACCAGGGTGGTCGCCTGCTGGGTGAGCGGATGCTGAAGTGGTCCTATGTCGCTTCGGCTGCGATCTTTGCCTACTTCGCCCTCTACGTGGTGGTTAGCGGCTACCAGGAGTTCATCCTGGCGCCGACGCCGTCTTTCGAGCACTGATCGCGTGTGGGTTGCCTGCGCCGGCGGCGGGCGCTAGCCTTGCCGGGCGTGGGCGAAGCCAGGGCTGGCGTCGCCAAATGACTGGAAAAGGATGTTTCGTGCATTTTTGTATCAGTTAGGCATAATGTGTCGCTTCGATCCAGGCCCTTGCAGATCCTCTCACCATGCAAAAAGAACCTCGAAAGGTCCGTGAATTTCGCCGTCGTGAACAGGAAATTCTCGATACTGCGCTGAAACTGTTCCTGGAACAGGGTGAAGACAGCGTCACTGTCGAGATGATCGCGGATGCCGTTGGCATCGGCAAAGGGACCATCTACAAACACTTCAAGTCCAAGGCCGAGATCTATCTGCGGCTGATGCTCGATTACGAGCGCGACCTGAACGAGCTGCTGCACTCGGCCGATGTCGACAAGGACAAGGAGGCCCTGTCGCGCGCCTACTTCGAATTTCGCATGCGCGACCCACAGCGCTACCGGCTGTTCGACCGCCTGGAAGAAAAGGTGGTCAAGGGCAGCCAGGTGCCGGAGATGGTCGAGGAGCTGCACCGCATCCGCGCGTCGAATTTCGAACACCTGACCCTGCTGATCAAGGGGCGTATCAACGAAGGCAAGCTCGAAGACGTGCCGCCTTATTTCCATTACTGCGCGGCCTGGGCCTTGGTGCATGGCGCGGTGGCGCTGTATCACTCGCCGTTCTGGAGCAACGTGCTGGAAGACCAGGAAGGCTTCTTTCACTTCCTGATGGACATCGGTGTGCGCATGGGCAACAAGCGCAAGCGCGACAGCGACGTTTCCGGCGAATCCAGGCGCGACCCGGTTGCCGAGTAAGGCTTTCGCCGTCGTCTGAAGCCATCCTTGTGAAAAATGGCGCGGAAGCTGCATCCGACGGCCATTCGCCGGTTTTTCGTCACCGGCTCACGGGAGGAAGAGGGTAATGATGCGTAGCCTGGTTATGCTACTGGCGTTCGTCGCGCTGAGTGGCTGCATGAAAGTCAGCGACATGGGGGAGGGCGTGCGCGAGCAGTTCAGCGACGCGGGTCTGCTGGACCACAGTGAAACCCGACGCACCGCCAACTTCCGCCTGCAGCCCGACTCGTTCATCTATATCGCCCAAGGTGCGTTCGTGCCGCCCGGCAAGGCCTACCCGCGTCCGAACGTGGTGGCTGAAGAGGCGTTCAACAACTTCGTCGAGTTCTTTCCGCTGGTCCGCCGCGCCCGTGCTCCGGCGGGCCTCGACGAAGCGCTCACCGAGGCGCGCAGCGCCGGCGCCCATTACCTGCTGTACACCCGTTTCGCCCGCGCCGACGACCGGATCGGCACCTGGGACCAGTGGGCTGACGAAGAGGCGCTGGACCGCTTCGGCATCGACAGCGGTGTCATTCAGATGATGCTGATCGAGACCAGTACCCGCTACCTGATCGACAGTGCGCGGATTCGCAGTCGTGGCGGTTTGCTGACGCTGTACGACACCCGTCCCGAAGATTTGCTTGGCCCGCCCATGGAGCAATATGCTCGCAGCCTGATGGGTTTTTCACGCTAAGGGTCGAGGATGAGTGACGCCGACAAGACTTCCGAGCTGCTGGCACAGCTTCCCAAGGGCCGGGGGCCGGCGCCGGTGCACCTGTGGAACCCGGCATTCTGCGGTGATATCGACATGCGCATCGCCCGCGACGGGACCTGGTACTACCTGGGCACCCCGATCGGGCGCAAGGCCATGGTGAAACTGTTTTCCAATATCCTGCGCCGCGATGGGGATGACTGGTTCCTGGTCACGCCGGTCGAGAAGGTCGGCATCCGCGTCGACGACGCGCCGTTCGTGGCAATCTCCATGCAGGTGCAGGGCGCGGGCGAAAGCCAGGTGCTGCGCCTGACTACCCAGGTCGACGACGAATTCGACCTGGGGCCCGAGCACCCGCTACGCGTACACAGCGACCCGCATACTGGCGAGCCTTCTCCCTACGTGCGGGTGCGCAGCAATCTGGATGCGCTGATTCATCGCAATGTGTTCTATCAGCTGGTCGATCTGGCCGTGCCGCGCGAACTCGATGGGCAGCGCTGGCTGGGTGTGTGGAGCGCTGGCGAATTCTTCCCCATCGGCCTGGAGCCTTGAGCCAGACGCATCGCGCTGTCGATTGCCTGGCGTTCATGGCGCGGGTAAAGTGCCGCTCCCCCCGTTTTCCCGCCTGAGGTCTACCCATGAGCCAGCCCTTTGCTATTGCCGTGATCGGAGCCACTGGCACGGTCGGCGAAACCCTTGTCCAGATTCTCGAAGAGCGCGATTTTCCCCTCACTGAATTGCACCTGCTGGCCAGTGCCGAGTCTGCTGGCAGTTCGGTAGCGTTCAAGGGCCGGAACCTGCGTGTACGAGAGGTCGATGCGTTCGATTTTTCCAAAGTGGGCCTGGCGTTCTTCGCTGCTGGCCCGGCGGTGAGTCGCAGCTTCGCATTGCGCGCCGTCAAGGCGGGTTGCTCGGTGATCGACCTGACCGGCACCTTCGACCAGCAAGAGGCGCCGCTGGTGGTGCCGGAAATCGACGCGCAAGGGCTGGCTGGCGCAAACGGTCCGCTGCTGTTGTCCACCCCCGGGCCGAGTGCCACGGCGGTAGCGCTGGCGCTGGCGCCGCTGCGCGAGCTGCTGACCCTGCAACGGGTCGATGTCACCGGCTGCATGGCGGTGTCCACCCTGGGCCGCGAGGGTGTCAGCGAACTGGCGCGGCAGACCGCCGAACTGCTCAACATGCGCCCGCTCGAGCCGCGTTTCTATGATCGTCAGGTGGCCTTCAACCTGCTGGCTCAGGTCGGCACACCGGACCAGGAGGGACATGCTGCCGTGGAGCGGCGTCTGGTGCGCGAGTTGCGCGAATTGCTCGGGCTGCCTTTACTCAAGGTCTCGGCCAGTTGCATCCAGGTGCCGGTGTTCTTCGGCGACAGTTTCACTGTTTCGCTGCAGAGTGCTGAAGCCATTGATCTGCAGCAGGTTCGCGATTGCCTGGAAGCCGCGACCGGCCTGGAGCTGGTGGAAGAGGGCGACTACCCGACTCCGGTCGGTGACGCGGTGGGTCAGGACGTGGTTTACGTGGGGCGTGTGCGCGGCGGTATCGACGATCCTCACCAGCTCAGCCTCTGGCTGACGGCGGACAACGTGCGCAAAGGTGCCGCGCTGAATGCAGTGCAGGTGGCGGAATTGTTGATAAAAGGCCATGTGTAAAAGATACTTGGCAGCGATTTGTCAAAATGATTCTAGCGGCAACACGCCTTACTCCGGGTTCGGAGAGTCTTCAAACAAGGGATGGGCTATGGTTCAGGTTCGTAAACTGGTAGTAGCGATGGCTGCGGCTTCGGCGTTGTCATCGGGAATGGCCCATGCGCTGGGGCTCGGCGAGTTGTCGGTCAAGTCGACCCTGAACCAGCCTCTGCTGGCCGAAATCGAACTGACCGATGCGCGTGGCATCAATGCCTCGCAGATCGTGCCCAGCCTGGGTACGACCGCCGATTCCGCACAGGCCGGCGTGACTCGCCAGGCCCTGCTCAGCGATCTGACCTTCACCCCCGTGGTCAACCCGGATGGCAAGAGCGTGCTGCGCGTCACTTCCAGCAAGCCGGTGCAGGACCCTTACGTGAAGTTCCTGGTCCAGGTCCTGTCGCCCAACGGACGTGCCCAGCGCGAATACAGCGTGTTGCTCGACCCGCCGCGTCACTCCCCGGAAGCCGCCGCAGCGGCCGCGCCCGCCCAGGCGCCCGCTGCCGCACCGGCACAGCTGCCTTCGGTGGCGCCGCCCACCACCGTGCAGGCACCTGGAAGCAACCCGCCGGCCGCCGCGCCCGCCCAGCCTGCGCTGCCACCGCCGGCGGCAGACAAGCCTGCCCAATACGTCACCGTCAATAACGACACCCTTTGGGAAATCGCCGAAAAGGTCCGCAACGGCGGTTCCGTGCAGCAAACCATGCTGGCGATCCAGGCCTTGAATCCCGGCGCCTTCGTGGGCGGCAATATCAACCGTCTGAAGAAAGGCGAGGTACTGCGCCTGCCGACCCCGCAACAGGCCACGGCTCTGCCGCAGAGCCAGGCCATTGCCGAAGTCGCCCGCCAATATCAGTCCTGGCGTGAAGGGCGGCGTGGTGCCGCCGGTGTGCGTCAGGTCGATGCCACGCGTCGTGCCCAGGCCGGTGCCGCGCCGGCACAAGTGACTACCGGCGATAACCTCAGCCTGGTGTCGGCTGGCAAGTCGACCGGCCGCCCCGGCGCTGCCAGCGACAACGACCTGGCCAACAAGCTGGCGGTCACCCAGGAAGCGCTGGATACCTCACGGCGTGACAATGCCGAACTCAAGAGCCGCCTGAACGACCTGCAGAGCCAGCTGGACAAGCTGCAGCGCCTGATGGAGCTGAAAAACGACCAGTTGGCGAAGATGCAGGCCGCCGGCGCTGTGGGTGCCGCAGGTGCTGCCGGCGCCGCGCCTGCCGCCCCGGCAGGCACTGCCCCGCTTCCGGCCACCGCCGTGGATGCCAGTGGTGCACCGATCAAGCCGGCTGGCGAAGTCGCCCCCGAAGATGCCCTGCAGGCTGGTGCCGCCCAGCCCGCCACGCCGCCGGCCGAACAGCCGTTGGCCGTCGAGCCGGTGCCGGCGCCGGAGCAGAGCGACCCGTTCAAGGCCATTCTTTCCAACCCGGTAATGCTGGGTCTGATCGGTGGCTCCACCTTGCTGGTGCTGGCGCTGCTTCTGCTGTTCCTGGCGCGTCGGCGTGCCGCCAAGGCTGAGGAAGAAAAACACAAGCGCATGGCCCGGGCTCTGGCCGAAGAGTCGCAGTTCGTTTCCGACATGGACCTCAATGCACCGGCCGACAGCTTCGGCGGTCTGGACAGCGGCTCGCCTAGCTACACCATGGCACCTGCAGCCGTCGCCGCTGCGGCGGCCAACGCCTCTCGCGAGCGACCGACCGATCCGTTGGTACAAGCCGAGATCCACATCGCCTACGGCCGCATGAACCAGGCTGTCGAACTGCTCGAAGAGTCGGTCAAGGAAGATCCGGCGCGTGACGATATCCGCCTGAAGTTGATGGAAATCTACGCCGAGCAGGGCAATAACAAGGCATTCGCGGCCCACGAGCGCAAGTTGGTGGCTGCGGGAAAGCATCAAGCTGAGGTCGAGCAGCTAAAAGACAAATACCCGACCATGATCGGCCCTGCCAGGGTGGTGGAACCTGTCGTCGCTCCGGCGCCTGCGCCTGAGCCCGTCAAGGCCGCTGCTGTCGCAGCAGCACCGGTCGTTGAAACGCCTGAGAACAAGTCGGAATCCGTAGCACCCGTGGCAGCCGCCGCGGCGGCAGTGGCAGCCACCTCGGCCGCGGCCATGGCCGCCGAACTGGATGAAAAGTACCTTGAGCAGTTGCTCGCCGACGACGAGCCGGCGACAGACGAGCCTGAAGCTGCATCGGTCGAGGCTGAGCAGCCGCTTGCTGCCGAAGCGCCGGAAGATGACTTCGACCTGAGCCTGGACGACTTCGAAGCGCCGGCCAGCGATGAGGTGGTCACCCTCGATAACCTCGACGACCTGCTGCTCGATACCGAGTCCGAGCGCTCCGAGCCGGGGCTGTCGGAGCCTTCGCTGTCGGAGCCTGCGCTGGCCGAGCCGGTCGACCTGGATGAAGTGCTGTCTGAGCCTGTGTCCGTTGCGGTCGACGAGCCGCAGAGCCTCGAAGACTTCGATCTGGGCCTGGCCGAGGATGATCCGCAACTGAATTCCGAGGACGATCTGCTCCTGAGTCTGGGTGAAGACCCGCTGGACCTGGGCGCCTCCGAGCCGCCGGTGGCGGAGCACGACCTGGAGCTGCCGGAAGATTTCGACCTGTCGCTGGCCGACGAGATCGAGACCGACTCGGCCACCCAGGCCTTCGCTTCCGAGATCGACGATGTCAACGCCGAACTCGATCGTCTGTCCCAGGAACTGGAAAGCCCGCCGCTCGAGGAGCCAAGCTTCACTGCCGAGGATGCGGCGACGCTGGATGATGACCTGGAATTCGACTACCTGTCCGGTACCGATGAAGCCGCGACCAAGTTGGACCTGGCGCGGGCCTACATCGACATGGGCGATGCCGACGGCGCGCGTGACATCCTCGGTGAGGTGGTTAGCGAAGGCGACGACGCCCAGAAGAGCGAAGCTCGCGAAATGCTCGCGCGCCTGGCCTGATTCCTGTCCTGCCTGGCGGTCGGCATCACGCGACCGCCAGAGGTCTCCCACCGCTGGCGTCCTGCCGCGCGCCCCGTATAATGGCCGCCCTTTTTCGCAACCCAACGGGCTGTAACACCTTGGCCAACATAGACAACCCGGCTGCCGAAATGGCTGCCGAGGGCTTTCACCGCATTGCACTGGGCGTCGAATACAAAGGCTCGCGCTACAACGGCTGGCAGCGCCAGGCCGGTGGTGTGCTCACCGTTCAGGAAACCCTGGAAAATGCCCTTGGCAAGGTCGCGGCCTCTCCCATCGGCTTGATGTGTGCCGGGCGTACCGACGCCGGTGTGCATGCCTGTGGGCAGGTGGTGCATTTCGACACGCCGGTGGAGCGTTCGGAGAAAGCCTGGGTCATGGGTGCCAACGCCAGCCTGCCGCACGATATCAGTGTGACCTGGGCGCGTGCCATGCCAGCGCACTTCCACGCGCGCTTCAAGGCGGTCGCCCGGCGCTACCGCTACGTCATCTACAACGACCAGATCCGCCCGGCGCACATGGGCCAGGAAGTGACCTGGAACCATCGCCCGCTGGACGCTGAGCGCATGGCCGAGGCTGCGCAGGCGCTGCTGGGCAATCATGACTTCAGCGCCTTTCGCGCTGGGCAGTGCCAGGCCAAGTCGCCAATCAAGCAGATGCACCACCTGCGCGTCACTCGCCACGGCCAGATGATCGTCCTCGACGTGCGGGCCAATGCCTTCCTGCATCACATGGTGCGCAACATTGCCGGCGTGCTGATGACCATCGGTGCGGGAGAGCGCCCGGTGGAGTGGGCCGCCGAGGTGCTGGAAAGTCGCCAGCGGCGTAACGGCGGGGTCACGGCCCATCCTTATGGCCTGTATCTGGTGCAGGTCGAGTATCCGGAGGAGTTCGCCCTGCCGCAGCGCTACGTGGGGCCACATTTCCTCACGGGTTTCGCCGGCCTCGGCTGACGTCCGGAGAAGCTTTTGTTAACATCCGGGGCTTTCCGCCATGACGGAGGTTCGGCGACATGTCTGCCGTTCGCAGCAAAATCTGCGGGATTACCCGCATTGAAGATGCATTGGCCGCCGTCGAGGCGGGTGCCGACGCGATAGGCTTCGTGTTCTATGCGCCCAGTCCGCGGGCTGTCAGCGTGGCGCAGGCCAAGGTGATCATGGCCGCCTTGCCGCCTTTCGTTACGACGGTCGGGCTGTTCGTCGATGCCAGCCCCTGCGAGCTGCACGAAACCCTCGAGGCACTGCCGCTGGATTTGCTGCAGTTTCACGGCAATGAGTCGCCGCAGGCCTGCGAGGGCTACCACCGGCCCTACATCAAGGCGCTGCGGGTCAAGCCAGGCGATGACCTGCTGGCGGCCTGCCGAGCCTACGCACGGGCCCGTGGCATCCTGCTGGATGCCTATGTGCCGGGCGTACCGGGGGGCACTGGCGAGCGTTTCGACTGGTCGCTGATTCCTGCGGATCTGCCCAAGCCGGTGATCCTGGCCGGCGGCCTCGACCCGGACAACGTGGCGCAGGCCATCGCCCGGGTCAGGCCCTATGCCGTGGATGTCAGCGGCGGGGTAGAGCGTAGCAAGGGCATCAAGGACCACGACAAGGTGCGTGCGTTCGTCGACGCCGTGCGCGGGGCCTGATGTGACGGCTGGGAAACTGCCGCCGTCCATTAGCCTGTTCCCGGCATATTGTGTTCGCGGTTTGAATTGAACGGGCCAGGCTTCGATGCGCCTGGCGGGATTTTGCAGAGTACGGTTGAGCCCGTGCAGGTCTGGCCAGGCACCGACCGCAGGCTGCACGGCCAGCCACCATTTACGAAATTAGCTGAGGGCATGTGCCCGGCGCGTTGGCGCCAGGCACGGGAGCCGCACCGGTACTGGAGAAAGAAAGCATGAGCAACTGGTTGGTAGACAAACTGATCCCTTCGATCATGCGTTCCGAGGTCAAGAAAAGCTCGGTCCCTGAGGGTCTGTGGCACAAGTGCCCATCCTGCGAAGCAGTGCTGTATCGCCCTGAACTGGAAAAGACCCTGGACGTCTGCCCCAAGTGCGACCATCACATGCGCATTGGTGCGCGTAGCCGCCTGAACATCTTCCTCGATGCCGAAGGCCGTAACGAGCTGGGCGCCGAGCTGGAGCCGGTCGACCGCCTCAAGTTCCGCGACAGCAAGAAGTACAAGGACCGCCTGGTGGCGGCGCAGAAGCAGATTGGTGAGAAAGACGCGCTGATCTCCATGAGCGGTACCCTGCTGGGTATGCCGGTGGTGGCTTCGGCCTTCGAGTTTTCCTTCATGGGAGGGTCGATGGGCGCCATCGTCGGCGAGCGTTTCGTGCGCGCTGCCAACTACGCGCTGGAGCACCGTTGCCCGATGATCTGCTTCTCGGCTTCCGGTGGTGCGCGCATGCAGGAAGCGCTGATCTCCCTGATGCAGATGGCCAAGACCTCTGCAGTGCTTGCACGCCTGCGTGAAGAAGGCATTCCGTTCATTTCGGTACTGACCGACCCGGTCTACGGTGGTGTATCGGCCAGTCTGGCGATGCTGGGTGACGTGATCGTCGCCGAACCCAAGGCGCTGGTCGGCTTTGCCGGTCCTCGCGTGATCGAGCAGACCGTGCGCGAAAAACTGCCTGAAGGCTTCCAGCGCAGTGAATTCCTCATCGAGCACGGCGCCATCGACATGATCATCCCGCGCAGCGAAATGCGCGAACGTCTGGGCCGCCTGCTGGCGCAGATGATGAATCTGCCGACGCCCAAGACCGTCAAGCCGGTCTTCGAGGCGGTAGAGGTCCCTGCGCCGGCCGCCGTATGACCGCCAGGTCGCTGGGCGACTGGCTCGCCTATCTGGAGCAGTTGCATCCGTCGGCCATCGATATGGGGCTCGACCGCTCGCGGCAAGTCGCCCGGCAGTTGGGCCTGAGCCGCCCGGCGGCGCGGGTCATTACCGTGACCGGCACCAACGGCAAGGGCTCGACCTGTGCCTTCCTGGACGCGCTGCTGCAGGCCCAGGGGCTCAAGGTCGGGGTCTATAGTTCGCCGCACCTGGTGCGCTACAACGAGCGCGTCCAGGTACAGGGCGTACAGGCCAGCGATGCCGAACTCTGCGAAGCCTTCGCCGCCGTCGAGGCGGCGCGTGGCGATATAACCCTGACCTATTTCGAGATGGGCACCCTGGCGGCGTTCTGGCTGTTCCAGCGCGCCGGGCTGGATGCTGTGGTGCTTGAAGTCGGTCTGGGTGGCCGTCTGGATGCGGTCAACCTGGTCGACGCAGACCTGGCCCTGGTCACCAGCATCGGCCTGGACCACGCCGACTGGCTGGGCGATACCCGCGAATCGGTGGCCTTCGAAAAGGCCGGGATCTTCCGTGCTGGCAAGCCAGCGCTGTGTGGCGATCTCGATCCGCCGGCGCCATTGCTCGAACAGGCTGCCGAACTCGGCTGCCCACTGTCGCTGCGTGGTCGGGACTTCGACCTGCAGATCGAGGCGACGGCCTGGCATTGGCAGGGGCATGACCGCACAGGCCAGCCGTTGGCGCTGCGCGATCTGCCGTTGCTCGACCTGCCCATGGAAAACGCCGCGCTGGCGCTGCAAGCCTATGCCTGGCTGGACCTGCCCTGGCAGCCCGAGGTGCTGGCCGAGGCGCTGAACGGTACCCGTATCGTCGGGCGTCTGGACCGGCGGGTGCTGCGCTGGCAGGGCAAAACCCTCAAGCTGCTGCTGGATGTGGGGCATAATCCGCACGCCGCCGCTTTCCTGGCCCGGCGTCTCGCCCAGCGGCCCTTGGCGGGGCGGCGCCTGGCGGTCTTCGGCTTGTTGGCAGACAAGGACCTGGCTGGCGTGACGGCCGAGTTGGTGCCAGTGCTGGCGCACTGGGCGGTAGCGCCTTTGCCAACGCCGCGTACCCGTCCGGTTGGCGAGTTGCACGCCGCGTTGCAGAACCTTGCTGCCAGCGTGACGTCCTATCAGGACGTCGTTCAGGCGCTGCAGGCGCAGTGCGAGCGGGCGACGGACGACGATGAGATCCTGGTGTTCGGGTCTTTCTATTGTGTAGCCGAGGCTCTGGAATGGCTGGATCGGCACGCTGATTGAGGATTGAGGTGGCTGCGATGCTGGACAAGGCTTACAAACAGCGGATGGTAGGGGCCCTGGTGCTGATCGCGATTGCGGTGATCTTCCTGCCCATGCTGTTTACTCGCCAGGACGAGACCCGTAGCGTACGGGTCGACGCGCCGGCAGCGCCCGACGCGCCGGCCATGCAGCCGGTGCAGATCGAGCCGGTTGCCGTGCCCGAGCAGCAGCCGCTGGCGCAGACCGAGTCGACCCCGCCGACACAGCCCATCGGACCTGCGCCGACCCAGGCCGTCCCGGCTGCGCCTGCCCAACCTGCCACCAGCAACGCCGCTGCGACGACCGCGCCCGCCACCAAGCCGGCAGCGGCTGCAACGCCAGCGCCTGCCGCGAAACCAGCGGCAAAGCCCGCGCCGACCCCGCCGGCCAATGCTGCCGGCAACCAGGCGCCCACCCAGTCCTCTACGCAAGCCAAGGCGGCAACGCCGGCCGGTGTCGATGCCAACGGGCTTTCGGTGAGCTGGTCCGTGCAACTGGCCAGCATGTCCAACCGCGCCAATGCCGACAACCTGCAGAAGACACTGCGTGCCCAGGGCTACAATGCCTACATTCGCACCTCCGAGGGTGTGAACCGCGTATTCGTCGGGCCGCTGATCGAGCGTGCCGAAGCCGACCGGCTGCGTGACCAGCTCGACAAGCAGCAGAAGCTCAAGGGTATCGTGGTGCGCTTCCAGCCCGAGCGGGGCTGATCCCGCGCCACGGCCTGCGCGCCAGACAACCGTCTGGCGCGCAGGTTTCAAGAAATTTCAACCTGCCGATAATCGCAGCTTACCGACCGGCGGCCGCTCTGTTAAAATGCGCCGCCTTATCCGTCTGCAGGCTGCAACGTGGCACTTACTCCGGTTGACTGGGCGATCCTCGCGGTCATCGCCATCTCCGCTCTGATCAGCATCAAGCGCGGCTTCGTCAAGGAAGCCCTGTCGCTGGTGATCTGGATCGTCGCAGGTGTGGTCGCCTGGATGTTCGGTGCCGGACTGTCCTATTACCTGGCCGATTACATCGCCACGCCCTCGGCGCGGATCATCGCCAGTTGCATCATTCTGTTCGTGGCCACCCTGCTGGTCGGCGCCATGGTCAATTTTCTCATCGGTGAACTGATTCGGGTCACCGGGCTGTCGGGCACTGACCGGTTTCTCGGCATGGTCTTCGGTGCCGCGCGTGGTGCCTTGCTGGTCGTCGTCGCGGTCGGGCTGTTGAGCCTGGGGCCGGTGCAACAGGATCAATGGTGGCAGGACTCACGCCTGCTGCCGCAATTTCTCATGGTCGCTGACTGGTCTAAAAACCTGATTCTCGGGATGTCCAGCCAGTGGTTCGCCAGCGGTATCAGCGTTCCCGCTGAACTACCGTTCAAGGAGCAGGTACTGTCGCCGCAGATGGCGCAGGACGTGCTCGGTAAATCCAGTTCCACTAAGTAGGGGTTGTGTCGCATGTGTGGCATCGTCGGAATCGTCGGTAAGTCGAACGTCAACCAGGCGCTGTATGACGCGCTCACCGTCCTCCAGCACCGCGGCCAGGATGCTGCCGGTATCGTGACCAGCCATGATGGCCGGTTGTTCCTGCGCAAGGACAACGGGTTGGTGCGCGATGTGTTCCAGCAGCGCCATATGCAGCGGCTGGTCGGGCACATGGGTATCGGTCATGTGCGTTATCCCACGGCGGGCAGCTCCACTTCGGCCGAAGCCCAGCCGTTCTATGTCAACTCGCCCTATGGCATCACCCTGGCACACAACGGCAACCTGACCAACGTCGAGCAGTTGGCCAAGGAAATCTACGAGTCCGACCTGCGCCACGTGAACACCAATTCCGATTCGGAAGTGCTGCTCAACGTGTTCGCCCACGAGCTGGCCGTGCGTGGCAAGCTGCAGCCGACCGAAGAGGACATCTTCGCGGCGGTGGCCGACGTGCACAAACGCTGCCGTGGCGGCTATGCCGTGGTGGCGATGGTCACCGGTTATGGCATCGTCGGCTTCCGTGACCCGGATGCGATCCGTCCGATCGTCTTCGGTCAGCGCCACACCGACGAAGGCGTGGAGTACATGATCGCCTCCGAGAGCGTCGCGCTGGACGTGCTGGGCTTCACCCTGATCCGTGACCTGGCGCCGGGCGAAGCGGTGTACATCACCGAAGATGGCCGCCTGTTCACCCGCCAGTGCGCGCCGAACCCGCGCTATGCACCGTGCATTTTCGAACACGTCTACCTGGCCCGCCCCGACTCGATCATCGACGGCATCTCGGTGTACAAGGCGCGCCTGCGCATGGGCGAGCGTCTGGCCGAGAAGATCCGCCGCGAGCGCCCCGACCATGACATCGACGTGGTCATCCCGATTCCGGACACCAGCCGCACCGCCGCCCTGGAGCTGGCGAACCACTTGGGCGTCAAGTTCCGCGAAGGCTTCGTGAAGAACCGCTACATCGGCCGTACCTTCATCATGCCCGGCCAGGCGGCGCGCAAGAAATCCGTACGCCAGAAGCTCAACGCCATCGAGCTGGAATTCCGCGGCAAGAACGTGATGCTGGTCGACGACTCCATCGTGCGCGGCACCACCTGCAAGCAGATCATCCAGATGGCCCGCGAAGCCGGCGCCAAGAATGTCTATTTCTGCTCGGCCGCCCCGGCCGTGCGCTACCCGAACGTCTACGGCATCGACATGCCGAGTGCTCACGAACTCATCGCGCACAACCGCACCACCCAGGAAGTGGCCGATCTGATCGGTGCCGACTGGCTGGTCTACCAGGACCTCAACGATCTCATCGAAGCGGTCAGCGGCAGCAAGAAGATCAAGATCGACAACTTCGATTGCTCGGTCTTCGACGGCAAGTACGTCACCGGTGATGTCGACGAGCACTACCTGAACCGGATCGAGGACGCTCGTAACGACGCGGCGAAGGTCAAGAACCAGGCCGTCAGCGCGATCATCGATCTGTACAACAACTGATTCGGACAAGGAAAACGTGCATGTCTGAGCAATGGGATTCAGGCCGGCTGGACAGTGACCTGGACGGCGTGGGGTTCGACACTCTGGCCGTTCGCGCGGGCCAGCACCGCACACCGGAAAGCGAGCACAGCGATCCGCTGTTCTTCACCTCCAGCTACGTGTTCCGCACGGCGGCCGATGCCGCCGCGCGCTTCGCCGGCGATGTGCCGGGTAACGTCTACTCGCGCTACACCAACCCCACCGTGCGCACCTTCGAAGAGCGCATCGCCGCGCTTGAAGGCGCCGAGCAGGCAGTCGCAACCTCCACTGGCATGTCGGCCATCCTCTCGGTGGTCATGAGTCTGTGCAGCGCCGGCGACCATGTGCTGGTGTCGCGCAGTGTATTCGGTTCGACCATCAGCCTGTTCGAGAAGTACCTCAAGCGCTTCGGCGTCGAGGTCGACTACGTGCCGCTGGCCGAACTGGCCGGTTGGGATGCGGCAATCAAGCCCAATACCCGCCTGCTGTTCGTCGAGTCACCGTCCAACCCGCTGGCCGAGCTGGTCGATATCGCCGCGCTGGCGGAAATCGCGCATGCCAAGGGCGCCATGCTGGTGGTCGATAACTGCTTCTGCACGCCTGCACTGCAGCAGCCGCTGAAGCTGGGTGCCGATGTCGTGGTGCATTCGGCCACCAAGTTCATCGACGGCCAGGGGCGCTGCATGGGTGGTGTGGTCGCTGGCCGCGCCGAGCTGATGAAAGAAGTGGTCGGCTTCCTGCGCACTGCCGGTCCGACCCTGAGCCCGTTCAACGCCTGGGTGTTCCTCAAGGGCCTGGAAACCCTCAACCTGCGCATGCGCGCGCATTGTGCCAATGCCCAGGCCCTGGCCGAGTGGCTGGAGCAGCAGGATGGCGTGGAGAAGGTTCATTACGCCGGCCTGAAGAGCCACCCGCAGCACGAGCTGGCTCAACGTCAGCAGAAGGGCTTCGGCGCGGTGGTGAGCTTTGAGGTCAAGGGGGGCAAGGAGGGCGCCTGGCGCTTCATCGACGCCACGCGCCTGGTGTCGATCACCGCCAACCTGGGTGACAGCAAGACCACCATCACCCATCCGGCGACCACCTCGCACGGTCGTCTGACGCCCCAGGAGCGCGCTTCGGCGGGCATCAGTGATAGCCTGATCCGCCTCGCGGTGGGCCTGGAAGACGTCACCGACCTGCAGAACGACCTGGCTCGCGGCCTGGCAGCGCTGTGACCGATTGGGCCATGCAGGTCACCGGGCCGAGCAATGGCCGGGTGGCGCTGGTCACCGGTGCCGCCCGCGGCATCGGCCTGGGCATCGCCGCCTGGCTGATCAGCGAAGGTTGGCAGGTGGTGCTGGCGGATGTGGACCGCATTCGAGGTGCCACGGTTGCTGAAAGCCTGGGCGAGAACGCCTTGTTCATCGCCATGGACGTGGCCAGCGAGGACCAGGTGGTCGGCGGTGTGGCCCAGTTGCTGCGCCAGTTCGGTCGCCTGGATGCTCTGGTGTGCAACGCCGGGGTTGCCGATCCGCACAACGGCACCCTGGAAAGCCTGGGCGTGGAGCGCTGGAACCGGGTGCTGGCGGTCAACCTGACCGGGCCGATGCTGCTGGCCAAGCACTGTGCACCTTACCTGCGCGCCCATGGTGGCAGCATCGTCAACCTGGCCTCCACGCGGGCCCATCAGTCCGAGGCCGACACCGAGGCCTACGCGGCGAGCAAGGGCGGGTTGCTGGCGCTGACCCATGCGCTGGCGGTGAGCCTGGGCCCGCAAATCCGCGTCAATGCAGTCAGCCCTGGCTGGATCGATGCCCGTGACCCTTCTGTGCGACGTGCCGAACCGCTCTCGGAAACCGACCATGCCCAACACCCGGCGGGCAGGGTAGGGACGGTCGAGGACGTGGCAGCGATGGTCAGCTGGCTGTTGTCACGTAATGCCGGCTTCGTGACCGGACAGGAGTTCGTCGTCGATGGCGGCATGACGCGCAAGATGATTTACGCGCAATAACCCGTTCGCTACATCTCGTTTTGTAAGTGCTGCTACTCGGCGCAGGCGATTTGAGCGCCGCCGTCAGGCGCGTTTTCAGAGGTGCCAAAAAAGCCTGAATAAACCCGTATCTCCCTGATTTGAAAAATATTTCACTCAAGGTGTTGACTTAGGTAAGGGGGGTGCGTAAAGTTCGCGGCCTCAGCGAAGCAAAGGGTGATTAGCTCAGCCGGGAGAGCATCTGCCTTACAAGCAGAGGGTCGGCGGTTCGATCCCGTCATCACCCACCATCGTTGAGTTTGAAAGGCTGTTGAACTCAGTTTTCAAATATGCGCAGCGGTAGTTCAGTCGGTTAGAATACCGGCCTGTCACGCCGGGGGTCGCGGGTTCGAGTCCCGTCCGCTGCGCCACTTTCAGATCAGTGTTTCTGGTCTGGGGTTGAAAAGCCAAGGCTCTTCAACAGTGTTACTGAAGCAACTTACTCGAAGTTTGTTTCAGTCAGGTTTACAAGCGATACGCAGCGGTAGTTCAGTCGGTTAGAATACCGGCCTGTCACGCCGGGGGTCGCGGGTTCGAGTCCCGTCCGCTGCGCCATATTCGGTTCCAGAGCCCATGAACTCTCTGGAACAAACAAGAAAGCGACCTTAGGGTCGCTTTTTTGCTTTCTGCGCTTGCCGATGGTCTTGGCGCCTTTGCCCGGGTAGCCAGCGAGCGGTCGGCGTTGTGTCAACAAGCCGATACCAAGTCTGCGTTGATCCTCCGCCGACCTTGTTGCAGACTTATCGCCTTTTTCCGTCGCGCATTTTTCTCCGGGATTACCGATGTTCAATGTTCTGAATGTTCGCACCGCCTGCTGGGCCGCCGTCCTGCTGATGGCCGCAGGCTGTTCCTCGCCCAAGCAGGCGATCTATGATCATGAGCATTTCGACGATGCAGGGACCTTCTCGCGCACCTACCCGGCCAGCGACACTGCCTCCTGCGAGGCGGCACGCCGGGCGTTGCTCAGTCAGGGCTACATCATCACCAGCAACGACCCGAAGATGATCAGCGGTCGCAAGAGCTTCCAGCAGACCGGTGACACCCACATCGAGATCAGTTTCAACGTGGTCTGTGCCGACGACGTCAAGCCCGGCACCTCCAGCATGTTCGCCAACGCCTTGCAGGACCGTTACGCGCTGAAGAAATCCAACACCTCCGCCAGTCTTGGCGTGGGTGTGCTCGGTTCGGTGTCGATGCCCATCGGCTCCACCGACGACTCGATGGTCAAGGTCGCCAGCGAGACCGTGGCTTCAGACAAATTCTACGAGCGCTTCTTTGCCCTGGTCGAAAGCTTCCTGCCAGCGGAAGTGAAGCAGGCCGCGCATATCGTCGAGAAGCCCAAGGCCGACCTGGGCGTGCCAGAAGCCACCACTCCCGTGGCTCCTGCCGCTGCAGCTCCGGCAGCACCGACGCATCCCGCGGTCGAAGCGCCCGCCCCAGTTGCCGCACCGGCTCCGGCCGCCGCTACGGACAACGGCAGCCAACCTGTGGCAGCGCCTGTCGAGTCTGACGGTTTCAAGGTCGAAAGCACCGAGAGCCAGCCTGCTGCAACGCAACCAGCCCCCGAGCCAGCAGCCCAACAGGCCCCGGCCGAGCCGACACCAGCGGTCGAGCCGTCCCCACCCGCCCAATAAGTCCAGCCCGCTTGCTCAGGGTGCCGTCCTGGCGCTCTGCGCATGCAGTTGCTGCAGGAAGGCTGCCAGGGCGACTTCCTCGGCGCTCAGGCCCTTGCGCTTCCTGGCGCGTGGCAGCTTGGCCAGCTCCCCCAGCAGAAAGCCCTCCAGGACCGCCGGGTGGATGTAACACTTGCGGCACACCGCCGGCGTGTTGCCCAACTGGCGGGCCACATTCTTGACCATCTCCACGATATGCTTCTTGGCGTCGGCCTCCGGCTCCCACTGCAGCTTGCGCAGGGTCGCCAGGGCCAGCACGCTGCCAGCCCAGGTGCGATAGTCCTTGGCGGTGAAGTCTGCGCCGGTCAGGGAGTGCAGGTAGGCGTTGACGTCGCTAGAGCTGATGCCATGGCGCTGGCCGTCGTCATCCAGGTACTGGAACAGGTTCTGCCCTGGCAACTCCATGCAGCGCTTGATGATCTTCGCCATGCGCCGGTCCTTGATACTGATCTGGTGCTCGACGCCGCTCTTGCCGCGAAACTGGAAAAGGATCTCGCTGCCCTTGATGTCCACGTGCTTGTTGCGCAGGGTGGTCAGGCCGAAGGAGCGGTTGTCGCGGGCGTAACGTGAATTGCCGATGCGAATCAGTGTGGCGTCCAGCAGGCTGACCACGGCGGCGATGACCTTGTCGCGGCCCATGCCGGGCTGGCTCATCTGCGCTTCCAGTTGCTTGCGCACCTTGGGCAACGCGCCGCCGAAGGCGATCATGCGCGCGTACTTGTTCTCGTCACGGATCTCACGCCAGCGCGGGTGGTAGCGGTATTGCTTGCGCCCGCGCGCGTCGCGACCGGTGGCCTGCAGGTGGCCCTGCGGGTCGGCGCAGATCCACACATCGGTATAGGCCGGCGGTATGGCCAGGGCGTTGATGCGCTGGATCTCGGCCGGGTCGCGAATGCGCTGGTCGTTACGGTCGAAATAGGCGAACTTGCCGCGCAGCCGTTTGCGGCTCAGGCCCGGTTCGCTGTCGTCGACATAGTGCAGGTCGGGAGGTAGCTGTTCGGCGGCGATGGCATCTGGCATGAGCGTAACGTCCGTGTGGATGTACCTTCATTGACCGTCGCCGCTTTTACAGGTGCGATAAATCTGCAACCCGGCCTGGGCAACCTCGCGCGGGGTTGCCCAGAGGCCTCTCAACCGAGGAAAAACCGATACGCAGGGTTGTTGGTCTCGTCCCAGTAGGGGTAGCCGATCTCTGCCAGGGTGTCCTTGACCAGGTCGTGTTCGTCCTCCGGCACCACCAGCCCGGCCACCACCCGCCCGTCGGCAGCGCCGTGGTTGCGGTAGTGGAACATCGAAATGGTCCAGCGCCCGCCCAATTTGTTGAGGAAGTTGAACAGCGCGCCCGGCCGCTCGGGGAACTCGAAGCGCAGCACCACTTCGTCGCTGACCCGCTCCGAATGGCCGCCGACCATGTGGCGGATGTGCAGCTTGGCCAGCTCGTTGTCGGTCAGGTCCACCACCGGGAAGCCCTGCTCGGTGAGGCTGGCGATCAGCGCGCTGCGCGGGTCGCGCTCGGGGTGGGTCTGCACGCCGACGAAGATGTGCGCCTCGCGGTCGGTGTGGTAGCGGTAGTTGAACTCGGTGATCTGCCGCTTGCCCACCGCTTCGCAGAAGGCCTTGAAGCTGCCGGGCCGCTCGGGAATGGTCACCGCGATGATCGCCTCGCGGCCTTCGCCCAGCTCGGCGCGCTCGGCCACGTGGCGCAGGCGGTCGAAGTTGACGTTGGCGCCGGAGTCGATGGCCACCAGGGTCTGGCCCTGCACGCCGCGCTGCTCGACGTACTTCTTGATCCCGGCCACCGCCAGGGCGCCGGCCGGCTCGGTGATCGAGCGGGTGTCGTCGTAGATGTCCTTGATCGCCGCGCAGATCTCGTCGCTGCTGACGGTGATCACCTCATCGACATAACGGCGGCACACCTCGAAGGTGTGCTGGCCGATCTGCGCCACGGCCACGCCGTCGGCGAACAGCCCCACCTGGCTGAGCACCACGCGTTCACCGGCGGCCATGGCGGCCTGCAGGCAGTTGGAGTCGTCCGGCTCGACGCCGATGACTTTGATTTCCGGGCGCAGGTACTTCACGTAGGCGGCGATGCCGGCGATCAGCCCGCCGCCGCCGACCGGTACGAAGATGGCATCCAGCTGGCCCGGCTGCTGGCGCAGGATCTCCATGGCCACGGTGCCTTGCCCGGCGATGGTGTCGGGGTCGTCGTAGGGGTGGATGTACACCAGGCCGTCCTGCTCGACCAGTTGCAGCGAGTGGGCCAGGGCCTCGGGGAAGGAGTCGCCGTGCAGCACCACTTGCGCACCGCGTGAGCGCACGCCCTCGACCTTGATCTCCGGGGTGGTCTTGGGCATCACGATGACCGCACGGATGCCCATCTCCCGCGCCGCCAGGGCCAGGCCCTGGGCGTGGTTGCCGGCCGAGGCGGTGACCACGCCACAGGCGCGCTCGGCGGCGCTGAGCTGGGCGAGCTTGTTGTAGGCGCCGCGGATCTTGAACGAGAACACCGGCTGCAGGTCTTCGCGCTTGAGCAGCACCTGGTTGCCCAGCCGCTCGGACAGCTGACGGGCGCCCTGCAGCGGGGTTTCGATGGCGACGTCATAGACGCGGGAGGTGAGGATCTTGCGGGCGTAGTGGTTGAGCAGATCGGGCTGGGCATGGCTCATCGCGTCGGTTCCTTGTGCAGGCTGAGGACACGGCAATGCAGCTGGCTGGCGAACGGGGCGATGGAGCGGGGGATGGCGATCATGTCTGACTCCTGGTTCAAGCGCTTGGCGCCCGGGAGACAGAAGAAACCCGCCTCCAGGGCGGGTTTTTTGCAAACGTCGGCTAACCCGCCATGACTGGAATGACGGTAATAATAATCTGGCCGACGGAATGCTTTGAGGTGTTCATGGGCCGGAGCGTATGGCGTATCGCCAGGCAAAGTCAACAGGCCTGATGAGCGAGCGTCGAATTTAGCCGCGCTCGACACCTTTTCGTCACATGTGAACCTTAGTCTGGTTGGCAAGGTCAGTACCTGTGGGGCAATTGTCTGCCCCAGCTTTGTTGAATTGCCACAGGAGTCTCCAGTAATGGACGAATACCAGGAAGAACTGCTCGAATCTCGCGCCTTCGAACTCGATATGCCGGAACCGGCCGATGATGCCACTGAGCTGTGACGCTCAGCGGGTACCGAGCCGCTGACGGCGGCGAAAGGTTCCCGGTGTTTCCCCGCTCCAACGCTTGAAGGCCCGCTGGAAAGCCTCTGCCGAGGCGAAACCCAGCAGGTAGGCGATTTCGCCGAACGCCAGTTCGGTATCACGAATGTAAGTCATGGCCAGGTCGCGGCGCGTGTCATTGAGAATGGCGCGAAACTGCGTGCCTTCTTCGGCCAGCTTGCGGCGCAGCGTCCAGCTCGGCAGCTTGAGCAGGGCCGCCACTTCCTCCAGGTCGGGTTCCCGGCCACCATTGAGCAGCGGGCCGAGCATGCCGATGATGCGTTCGCGCAGGCTGCGCGTGCGAGTCAGGCGCTCCAGTTCCAGTTCGCAGAGTTGCAGCAGGTGTTGCCAGGTGCTGGGGCAGTGTTGCGGGTTGCGCAGCGCCAGGCTGGCGTTGCTCAGGCGCAGCTGGTTGGTCTCGGCGGTGAAAGCCGCTGCTTGCTCGCTCAGGGAGGTATAGCTGGCCGCGTAGCCGGGCGCAGCGAACTCGATTTCCAGCCGCTGCGCCTGTACAGGGCTGCCGACGATCCACGACAGCTGCGCCAGCCAGCCGCTGAGCAACGAGTCGACCACGAAGCGGTTGTAATCGTTGTAGGGGCTGATGGAGTAGAAGCGCAGCCAGGCGCCTTCGGCGTCTTCATGAAAGCTCGACTGGCCACGGTAGTTGGAGCCATACAGGGGTTCGAAACGCAGCAGGGTGCGTGCGGCTTCTCGCAGGTTGGGGGCCTGGGCCGCGGTGACCCCGGCCAGGCCGGCCTGGCCGGGGCGGCTGAAACGCCCCATGAGCAGGCCCAGCGCCGGCTCGCCGCTGAGCTGGATCGCCGCATGGCCCAGGCGCATGTAGCGGGCGATGCTCAGCCGTGCGCCGGCCTGGCCGAGGCGCTCGGTGTCCAGCCCGAAGCCTTGCAGCAAGGGCTCCGGGTCATGGCCAAGGCTGCGCAGGGCCTGATCCAGGCACTGCACGAAGCCCACCGACAGGTCACCCAGGCGCAGGGCAGGGCGGCTCATGGCTACAGCCAGAGATTGATCAGCCGCGCCCCGCCAGGCGAGGCCGCCGGTGCGGGCTGGCGGTGCAGGAAGCTGTTCCCGGAACTGCCTTGGTCCCAGAACTGGCCACGCATGAACACGCTGATGCCGGCTTTGGCGTGGCTGCGGGGGGCTTGCCCGGTGAGCGTCAGGCGTTGCCAGGCCTCGCCCTCACTGAGGTGAGCGGGTTGCTGGAGATCTTCGCCCTGATGATGTTCCCAGGCCTGCTCCCAGCGCTGTCGGCCGGGCACGAACGCGGGCACGGCGATCAACTGCGCGCCGCTGGCGTCGAGCCGCGCATAGTTGCCCGGTTGCCAGCTGTCGCTGCCGATCAGCACGCCCAGGCGTCCAGCCGGTGTGTCGAAGACCTGCAAGGGCGCCGAGCCGCCAGGCTGGATATAGCCGCCCTGATGAACGCTGGGTGACAACTGCCGCTGCGGTTCGCCGAGAATCTTGCCGTTGGCACCGAACACCAGGCTGACGTTGTACAGCGGCCCGCTGCCGGTGTGCAGCCGCCCCTGTTCCACGGTCGGCTCGGGAAGCACGATGGAGCCGGCCACCAGGGTGACGCCGAACTCCGCCGCCAGGCCGCCGAACAGCTGCTGATACTGGGCGGCCATGTCGTCGGCCTTCATGCGCAGGTGGGCATCGTCCAGGCGCTGTTCGCCGCGGGCCTGCAGCAGGGCGGTGACGAACTTCAGCGGGTTGCTCCAGGCCAGCCAGTCCATTGCCGCATCCACGCTGGGGGCCTGGTAGAACTGGTTCTTCTCGCCAACGGCGAACAGCCAGGTGCCGATGTGCTCGGGCAGCACCACCAGGGTCTTGTCGTTGACCAACCCCAGGTCGCTGGCCTGCTGCAGCCAGGCGGCCAGCTTGCGATGCAGGCGGCCGAGGTCCTGATAGTCGGTGGGGTACAGCTCGGTCTCGATGCCCAGCAGGTTGCCCCGCCCGGCTGCTTCGCCCTGGCTGACGGCCAGGCGGATGCGCAGGTCGGACAGGTAATGGCCCATCGGACGCTGGGTGGTCCATACGCCGTAGCTGACCAGCAGGGCGACGGCCAGGGCGGCCAGGCAGAGGCCGAAGAATTTGCGCATAGGTCCTGCGGCACGGTGAACGGGATGCCGGCTAGGTTAGGGGCGCGCGCCGTGCTTGCCAACCCCGCCGCTGTGCATTTGGATCAATAAGTTGTCAGTTTCGGTCATTGAGCGCCTCGTGGCGCCTCATTACTGTGGTCGACATACCGAAAAGGGGCCTGCCTGCACGGTCCCGAACAATCACCGTGACGACACCGATGGAGCCTGACCATGAGCGCCTCCGCTTATCCGCACCTGCTCGCCCCGCTGGACCTGGGGTTCACCACCTTGCGCAATCGTACCCTGATGGGCTCCATGCACACCGGTCTGGAGGAGCAGCCTGGCGGCTTCGCGCGCATGGCGGCGTACTTTGCCGAGCGGGCCCGTGGGGGTGTGGGACTGATCGTCACTGGCGGCATCGCGCCCAACGACGAAGGCGTCACCTACAAGGGCGCCGCCAAGCTCACCACTGCCGAGGAAGCGGCGCACCACCGGGTGGTCACCGACGCGGTGCACCAGGCTGGCGGTAAGATCTGCCTGCAGATCCTGCACACCGGGCGTTACGCCTACAGCCCGACCCTGGTCGCACCAAGCGCCATCCAGGCGCCGATCAACCCCTTCAAGCCACGTGAACTGGACGGAGCCGGAATCGAGAAGCAGATCACCGACTTCGTGCGCTGTGCCAGCCTGGCCCGCGAAGCCGGTTATGACGGCGTCGAGATCATGGGTTCGGAAGGCTACTTCATCAATCAGTTTCTCGCCGCCCGCACCAACCAGCGCAGCGACCAATGGGGCGGCAGCTTCGAAAACCGCATGCGCCTGGCCGTGGAGATCGTGCGCCGGGTGCGTGAGGCAGTGGGCAGCGACTTCATCATCATCTACCGCCTGTCGATGCTCGATCTGGTGGAAGGCGGCAGCGACTGGCCAGAGATCGTGCAGCTGGCCAAAGCCGTCGAGGCGGGCGGTGCCACGCTGATCAACACCGGAATCGGCTGGCACGAGGCGCGGATTCCCACCATCGCCACCAAGGTGCCGCGCGCCGCGTTCAGCAAGGTGACCGCGCGGCTCAAGGGCGAGGTCAGCGTGCCGCTGATCACCACCAACCGCATCAATACGCCGGAAGTCGCCGAACAGGTGCTGCGCGAGGGCGATGCCGACATGGTGTCCATGGCCCGGCCGTTCCTCGCCGATCCGGAGTTCGTCAACAAGGCCGCTGCTGATCGCAGTGCCGACATCAATACCTGCATCGGTTGCAACCAGGCGTGCCTGGACCACATCTTCGCCGGCAAGCTGACCAGCTGCCTGGTCAACCCGCGGGCCTGTCACGAAACCGAACTCAACTACCTGCCCACCGAGCAACCGCGGCGCATTGCCGTGGTCGGTGCCGGCCCGGCCGGCCTGGCGGCGGCCACCGTGGCCGCCGAACGCGGGCACCAAGTGACGCTGTTCGATGCTGCCAGCGAGATCGGCGGGCAGTTCAACATCGCCAAGCAGATTCCCGGCAAGGAAGAGTTCCACGAGACCCTGCGCTACTTCGGCCGCAAACTGCAGAGCACTGGCGTAGCGTTGCGCCTGGGCACGCGCGTGTCCGCTGCCGACCTGCTGGGTGCGGGCTTCGACGAGGTGCTGCTGGCCACCGGCATTACCCCGCGTACGCCAGACATCCCTGGCATCGACCACCCCAAGGTACTCAACTACCTGGAGGTGATTGGCCAGCACAAGCCGGTTGGCCGTCGTGTCGCGGTCATCGGTGCCGGCGGCATCGGCTTCGACGTGTCGGAATTTCTGGTGCACCAGGGCGTATCCACCAGCCTGGACCGGGAGGCGTTCTGGAAGGAGTGGGGCATCGACATCCGCCTGCAGGCGCGGGGTGGGGTCACTGGTATCACGCCGCAGGTCGAGCCACCCGCCCGCGAGGTGTACCTGCTGCAGCGCAAGGCTTCCAAGGTTGGTGATGGCCTGGGCAAGACCACTGGCTGGATCCACCGCACCGGCCTGAAGAACCGTCAGGTGCAGATGCTCAGCAGTGTGCAATACCTGAAGATCGACGATGCCGGGCTGCACATTCGGGTGGGTGAGGGTGATGTCACCGTGCTGGAGGTCGACAACGTGGTGATCTGCGCCGGCCAGGAGCCGCTGCGCGAGCTGTACGACGCACTGGTTGCAGGTGGGCAGAGCGTGCACCTGATCGGCGGTGCTGATGTGGCTGCCGAGTTGGACGCCAAGCGCGCCATCGACCAGGGCTCGCGCCTGGCGGCAGCGCTGTGAAGCGCCGAGCAGAAAAGCACGGCCCGCCCTGGTCAGTCCTGGTAGGGAGCGGCTTCAGCCGCGAACAGCATCGCGGCTGAAACTGCTGCGTTCGGGTGCACAGCTGGCTGGCGCCGATTGGCGCTAGACTGGCGGCCCTCGCTCCCTGGAATGCGCCATGCTCGCCCATGCCCTGACCTGGCAACCCGATGCCCCCTTGCAACCCCTGAACCTGCCCTGGCTGCACCAGGCCGGGGTCGAGGTGGCGGTGCTGCGCCTGGACCTGCTCGATGCGCTGATCAGCGGCAACAAGTGGTTCAAGCTGATCGGCCACTTGCACACCGCCGTGGGGACCGGCGCCGCAGGCGTCGTCAGCCTGGGCGGTGCGCATTCCAACCACCTGCATGCCCTGGCGGCGGCAGGCAAGCGCTTCGGCTTCGCCACGGTCGGTCTGCTGCGCGGGCATGAGCAACTCACGCCCACGGTGCAGGACCTGCATGACTTCGGCATGCAACTGCACTGGCTCGGTTACGGCGGCTATCGGCAGCGCCATCAGGCGGATTTCTGGCAACCCTGGCAGCAACGCTACCCGCTGCTGTACCCGATCGCCGAAGGCGGTGGCGGCCTGCCGGGCCTGGAAGGCTGCGCGTTGCTGTTGCCGATGGTGGCGCGGCAGTTGGCGTCGCTGGGCTGGGACAGTTACCACGGCTGGTGGTTGGCTGCCGGCACCGGCACCACGCTGGCCGGACTGGTGAGCGCCGAGGCGGGACGGCGCCCGGTGCATGGCGCGTTGGCGGTGCCGGCCGATCATGGCGTGACCGGCAACCTGGAGAGTTTGCTGCAGTCTGCCGCTGGCTATCGGCTGGTCGACGCCAGCCGTGGCGGCTTCGCCAAGCTCGATGCGCACTTGCTGGCCTTCATCGAGGCTGCCGAACGCGACGCCGGCGTGCCGCTGGAGCCGCTGTACACCGGCAAGGCTCTGCTGGCCCTGCATGACGCCGTGAGCCAGGGCCAGTTCCCGCCCGGTACCCGGCTGATCTTCGTGCACACCGGCGGCCTGCAAGGGCGTCGCGCCCTCTCGAGGTCTTGACGGCCCGGTAATGTCGGCCTCGGATATGTCGACGCCCCTTTCAGAGTGAGCGGCGCGCTGCCAGCTTCGGATAATCGCTGTATTCCCCCTTCCGAACGCCGAGGTCAGCATGACAACCCCCGCTGCCGAGCAGGTCGATCCTGCCACCCTGAGAAAAGTCATCGTCGCGGCCGCCATCGGCAACTTCGTCGAGTGGTTCGATTTCGCCGTCTACGGCTTTCTGGCCACCACCATCGCGCTGCTGTTCTTTCCCAGCGGCGACGCCAGCGTCGCACTGCTCAAGACCTTCGCGGTGTTCGCCGTGGCCTTTGCCTTCCGGCCCCTGGGCGGCATCGTCTTCGGCATGCTGGGTGACCGCATCGGTCGCAAGCGCACCCTGGCCATGACCATCTTGTTGATGGCCGCCGCCACCACCCTGATCGGCCTGTTGCCGACCTACGCCAGCATCGGCCTGCTGGCGCCGGTGCTGCTGACCCTGATCCGCTGTGCCCAGGGCTTCTCGGCCGGTGGCGAATACGCTGGCGCCTGTGCCTATGTGATGGAGCATGCGCCCATCGGCAAGCGCGCCTGGTACGGCAGCTTCCTGCCGGTCTCGACCTTTTCCGCCTTCGCCTGCGCGGCGGTGGTGGCCTATGTGCTGGAGGCCAGCTTGTCGAGCGAAGCCATGACCAGTTGGGGCTGGCGTCTGCCGTTCCTGATCGCCGCGCCGCTGGGGCTGATCGGCCTGTACCTGCGCTGGCGTCTGGACGAGACCCCGGCGTTCCAGGCGGTCAGCGACGAGCATGAGGTGGCCCATTCGCCGCTGAAAGAAACCCTGGTGCATCACGCCCGGCCGATTCTCTGCCTGGGCGCCTTCGTGTCGCTGACGGCGCTGTCGTTCTATATGTTCACCACTTATTTCGCCACCTATCTGCAAGTGGCCGGTGGCCTGAGCCGCTCGGCATCGCTGCTGGTGGCGCTGATCGCCCTGGGTTTCGCCGCGGCATTCTGCCCGCTGGCCGGGGCGTTTTCCGACAAGGTCGGGCGGCGCAAGACCGTCGTGGTCACCTGTGTCTGGCTGGTGGTCGCGGACTTGCCAGCGTTTCTGATGGCCAGCTCCGGTTCGTTCCTCGCCTCGGTGCTGGGCGTGATGCTGCTGGCGGTCGGTGCGGTGCTCAGTGGCGTGGTCACGGCAGCGCTGCTCTCCGAAGTGTTCCCGACCCGCACCCGCTACACGGCGTCGGCGATCACCTACAACATGGCCTATACGCTGTTCGGCGGTACCGCTCCCTTGATGGCCACCTGGTTGATCTCCACCACCGGCAGCAACCTGTCGCCGGCCTTCTACCTGATCGCCGTGTCACTGCTGGCCCTGGTCGGCGGGTTGGCGTTGCCGGAAACCTCGCGGATCTCGCTGCACCAGGTGCCGTCGATGGATGCCAAGGTGCCGGCCGGTTCGCTGGCCTGAGCCCTGTCGGGCGGGGCGGGCGCCAGCCGGTCGAGGAAAGCCTGGCGCAGGCGCGGTGAAAAGTGGCACATTGTGGCCCCCTTGCGGCGACGACACATTTTGTAATCGTCGCCGCCAGGGCTTTGCTACCTGCCGCTATGGAAGACCCTCATGTCCAGTGCCCAATCCGCCCCTGCGGCGGCCTCGACCACCCCGCAGTCCAGCCCCCTGGTCATGCGCATCATCGGCGCCGTGGCGCTGGCGCACCTGATCAATGACCTGATCCAGGCGATCCTGCCGTCCATCTATCCGATGCTCAAGGACAGCTACGACCTGAGCTTCGCGCAGATCGGCCTGATCACCCTGACATTCCAGCTCACCGCCTCGCTGCTGCAGCCGTGGGTCGGCTATTACACCGACCGGCATCCTAATCCGCTGGTGCTGCCGCTGGGTTCGGTGTGCACGCTGATCGGTATCCTGATGATGTCGATGGTCGGCAGTTTCCCGTTGATTCTGCTTGCGGCGGCGCTGATCGGCATCGGCTCCTCGACCTTCCACCCCGAAGCGTCGCGCATCGCCCGCCTGGCTTCCGGTGGGCGCTTCGGCCTGGCGCAATCGACCTTTCAGGTCGGCGGCAACACCGGGACGGCGATCGGCCCGTTGCTGGCGGCGGCGATCATCATTCCTTTCGGCCAGGGCAACGTGGCCTTCGTCGGCGTGATCGCGTTGCTGGCTCTGGGGCTGCTATGGGCCATCAGCCGTTGGTACAAGAACCACCTCAACCTGTTCAAGCTCAAGGCCGGGCAGAAAGCCACCCACGGCTTGTCGCGGCAGAAGGTGATCTTTTCGCTGGTGATCCTGGCGCTGCTGATCTTCTCCAAATTCTGGTACATGACCAGCCTGACCAGCTACTACACCTTCTACCTGATCGAGAAGTTCGACCTTTCGGTAGCCAGCTCGCAACTGCACCTGTTCCTGTTTCTCGGTGCGGTAGCCGCCGGGACCTTCTTCGGCGGACCGATCGGCGACCGCATCGGGCGCAAGGCGGTGATCTGGTTCTCGATCCTGGGGGCGGCGCCGTTCACCCTGGCGCTGCCCTATGCCGACCTGTTCTGGACCAGTGTGCTGAGCGTCATCATCGGTTTCGTCCTGGCCTCGGCGTTCTCGGCCATCGTGGTCTACGCCCAGGAACTGGTGCCCGGCAATGTCGGCATGATCGCCGGGGTGTTCTTCGGCCTGATGTTCGGCCTGAGCGGCATCGGTGCCGGTACCCTGGGTTACCTGGCCGACAGCCGTGGCATCGAGTACGTCTACCACCTGTGCTCGTTCCTGCCCCTGCTGGGCATTCTCACTATTCTTCTGCCGCGCACCCGGTAACCTTGGACTTGGCCCGTCAGCGCCTGCTGTCGGGCAGCTCCGGCCAGGCGTCGGCCACCAGGAACAGCCGTTCGGCTTCCTGCCAGTCGTCCTCGGCCTGCTGCTCCAGGCGCACCAGCAGTTGCGCCGGGGCCTGTGGGTCGAGCTGCTGCAACCATTCATCCAGTTGCGTTTCCGGCCAGGCCGTGGTGCTGCGGGCCGGTGCCAGCCAGGCCTGGCGCGGTAGGGGTTGCCAGCGCCCGGCGGGGCACTGCGCGGCATAGGCCGGCCAGTCGCGCTGGTGCAGCCAGCGGCCGCGCAGATGCCGCTCATCGGCGCCTCGCGGTGGCTGTGCCTGCCCCGGCCAGGGGTAGAGCAGGTAGCCACCCAGCCAGAATTCGGCACTGAAGGCTTCGATGCCCAGCGCCGCCAGGGCCGTCTGGGCCTGTGGGCGGCTGGACATGGGCAACTGGTGCTCGCTCAGGTGGGCGAGCTTACGCCCCAGCCGGTCGTGGGAGGCGGGGCCGAGCCACTGCGCCGGGTCAGTGCCATCGTCGTGTGCCGGGCCGAGGTAGAGCTTGATGGCCAGTTCCAGGTGGTGCACGCCGTCGCGGTCGCGCAGCAGCAGGTCCAGCTCGCCCAGGGTATGGCCCTGTTCGCGCACCGGCAGATTGGCGGCCAGTACCTCGACACCTGGCGCCTGCTGGGCGGCGAACTGCCAGAGCTGCTCGTAGTAGCGGCCCAGGCGCCGGCTGCTGGCCTGTTGCAGCCAATGCTCGAGGGGCTCGGGATGCAGGTCCAGAGTACAGAGGAACCGCCGCCATAGCTCCGGGTCGTCCGCCCAGTCGCTGGCGCTGAGCGGATGACGCTGCGGCCATGGAGCCTGGGCCAGCAGCGGGGGTGAGCAAACCACCCAGGCGAGGTCACGTACCGCAGGGTGGTGCAGCTGGCGGGGCAGGTCGGCGAGGCAGGCGAAAGGTGTCATGCAGCGGATGATAGCCTGGGTCAGGCCCGGCGCGGGCGTCTTCGGCAGGAACGGGCAGGCCGGTTCAGGTGTCTGCCGGTTTGCCGCTGGCCGGGCGTTTCGCCATAATCCCCGGCATTACGCCGTTTCTACATTCAGCAGGAGCCTCATGGAGCACTTTCGCAATATCGGCATCATCGGCCGCCTGGGCAGTGCCCAGGTGCTGGAGACGGTGCGCCGGCTCAAGAGATTCCTGCTCGACCGGCATCTGCACGTACTACTCGAAGAAACCATCGCCGAGGTCCTGCCGGGTCATGGCCTGCAGACCTCTTCGCGCAAGATGCTCGGCGAGGTGTGCGACCTGGTCATCGTGGTCGGCGGTGACGGCAGCCTGCTGGGCGCGGCCCGCGCGCTGGCGCGGCACAACGTGCCGGTGCTGGGCATCAACCGGGGCAACCTGGGCTTTCTCACCGACATCCGCCCCGACGAACTGGAGACCAAGGTCGCCGAGGTGCTCGACGGTCATTACCTGGTGGAGAACCGCTTCCTGCTGCAGGCCGAAGTGCGCCGGCATGGCGAAGGCATCGGCCAGGGCGATGCGCTGAACGACGTGGTCCTGCACCCTGGCAAGTCGACGCGGATGATCGAGTTCGAGATCTACATCGACGGCCAGTTCGTCTGCAGCCAGAAGGCCGACGGCCTGATCGTCGCCACCCCCACCGGTTCCACCGCCTATGCGCTGTCGGCCGGCGGGCCGATCATGCACCCCAAGCTCGACGCCATCGTCATCGTGCCGATGTACCCGCATACCCTTTCGGGACGGCCGATCGTGGTGGATGGCAACAGTGAACTGAAGATCGTCGTGGCCAAGGACATGACCATCTACCCGCAAGTCTCCTGCGACGGGCAGAACCATTTCTCCTGTGCGCCGGGCGACACCATCACGGTGAAGAAGAAGCCGCAGAAACTGCGGCTGCTCCACCCGCTGGATCACAACTACTACGAAGTGTGCCGGACCAAGCTCGGCTGGGGCAGCCGCCTTGGTGGGCGAGGAGACGACTGATGGTCGATCCTGCGCGTAGCTTTGATCTTATCGGTGACGTGCATGGGTGTGCCCAGACCCTCGAACTGCTTCTGGAGCGGCTGGGCTATCGCCGTGAAGGCGGTGTATGGCGCCACCCCCGGCGTATGGCGTTGTTTCTCGGTGACATCGTCGACCGCGGCCCGCGTATCCGCGAGGCGCTGCACATCGTGCGCGACATGGTCCAGGCCGGACAGGCCCTGTGCATCATGGGCAACCACGAATTCAACGCGCTGGGCTGGGTCACCCCGGCGGCGCCGGAAAGTGGCCAGCGCTTCGTGCGCGAGCACACCCCGCGCCATGAAAAACTCATCGGCGAGACCCTGGCGCAGTTCGAGCGCTATCCCGATGAGTGGCGCGCCTTCCTCGACTGGTTCTACGAGCTGCCGCTGTTCATCGATGCCGGGCGCTTCCGTGCGGTGCACGCCTGCTGGGACCCCAACCTCATCGAGCCGCTGCGCGGCCTGCACGGCAGCGGCCTGATCGACCAGCATTTCATCCAGGCCTCGGCGGTGCCTGGCAGTTTCGCCAGCAACGTGTTCAACCGCCTGCTGCGCGGCACCGACATGCGTCTGCCACACGGCATGACCTTTACCGGTGGTGACGGCCTGACCCGTGAGTTCTTCCGCACCAAGTTCTGGGAAGACGACCCGCAGACCTACGGCGATGTGGTGTTCCAGCCCGACGCGCTGCCTGAAGGCGTGGCCAAGACGCCGTTGTCCACTTCCGACAAGAACGCCCTGCTGCGCTACGGCAGCGAAGAGCCGCTGCTGTTCGTCGGTCATTACTGGCGCAGCGGTACCCCGGCGCCGATCCGTCCCAACCTGGCCTGCCTGGACTACAGCGCGGTGCTGTATGGCAAATTGGTCGCCTACCGATTGGACCAGGAAACCGTGCTCGACCCTGGCAAGTTCGTCTGGGTCGACGTGCAGCGTCCGGAGCTGAAGCCATGAACCCGGTTGCCGTGCTACGCCTGCCGCTGTCCACCGACCTGAACGGCTTCGTCAGCCTGCTGCGGCGCCTGAACGTTCCGCACCGGGTCACCGAGGAGTCCGGCCAGCAGGTACTCTGGGTTCCGGATCACGCACAGTTGGCCGATGAGGTCCGCGAGCTTTACGAGCGGTTTCCCGCCGGCGATGACCAGTATCAGCCGCCCCAGTCGTTGGCACCGGCCGTGCAGCGCCCGAGTTTCGTCCAGCAACTGCGCCAGTCGCCGTTCACGGTGCTGGTGCTGCTGCTCACGCTGGTGGTGGCCGGGCGGACCCTGCTGGGCGAGAACCTGGAAGCGGTGCGCTGGTTCACCTTCCTGGATTTCCATATCTACGGCGACTACGCCAGCTTCGTGCCCCTGGCCGACAGCCTGGCAGCAGGGCAGTGGTGGCGCCTGGTATCGCCGATGCTGATCCATTTCGGCATCCTGCACCTGGCGATGAACAGCCTTTGGTACTGGGAGCTGGGCCGGCGTATCGAGCGGCGCCAGGGCGGGCTGATGCTGGTGCTGCTGACCCTGGTGTTCGCCGCCGTGTCCAACTACGTGCAATACCGCTTCAGCGGGCCGACGCTGTTTGGCGGGCTGTCTGGCGTGCTCTACGGCCTGCTGGGCCATTGCTGGCTGTACCAGTGGCTGGCGCCCAACCCGGTCTACCACCTGCCACGCGGGGTGCTGGTGATGATGCTGGTCTGGTTGCTGGTGTGCCTCTCCGGGGTGGTCAGCCTGCTGGGCTTTGGCGAGATCGCCAACGGTGCGCACGTCGGCGGGTTGATCATCGGTTGTGTCACGGGTCTGGTCGGGGGTGTCATGGCCCGCCGGACCGCTTAGAATTTGCGGCTGTCTTTTTGGAGTACGCCATGTCCTCGTTTATGGAAATGATCGAAAACATCACCCCTGACATCTACGAGAGCCTCAAGCTGGCCGTGGAAATCGGCAAGTGGTCCGATGGCCGCAAGCTGACCCAGGAGCAGCGCGAACTGTCGATGCAGGCGCTGATCGCCTGGGAAGTGCGCAACCTGCCCGAAGAGCAGCGCACTGGCTACATGGGGCCGCAGGAATGCGCGTCGAAGTCGGCACCGATCCCCAACATCCTGTTCAAGTCGGACGCCATCCATTGATCGAATTGGGCCGAGGTTCCGTCAACAAGATGGCGGCGCGTCAGTCGGACGCGCCACATGTGCAATACGCGTTTCGCCTGGGCGACGCGGAAATTCCGGTCAACCCGCTGATCGGCCAGAGCCTGCGCCTGGAGTACCTGGGCGCCATTCACTGCAGCCACTGCGGGCGCAAGACCAAGACCAGCTACAGCCAGGGCTATTGCTACCCTTGCATGCAGAAGCTGGCGCAGTGCGATATCTGCATCATGAGCCCGGAGAAGTGCCATCACCACGAAGGCACCTGCCGCGAGCCGGCCTGGGGCGAGCAGTTCTGCATGACCGACCACATCGTCTACCTGGCCAATTCGTCCGGGGTCAAGGTCGGTATCACCCGCGCCACCCAACTGCCGACCCGCTGGCTGGACCAGGGCGCCAGCCAGGCGCTGCCGATCCTGCGCGTCGCCACCCGCCAGCAATCGGGCTTCGTCGAAGACCTGCTGCGCAGCCAGGTCGCTGACCGTACCAACTGGCGTGAACTGCTCAAGGGCGAGGCGCTGCCGGTGGACCTGGTGGCCATTCGTGAGCAGCTGTTCGCCCAGTGCGCCGATGGCCTGGCGGCGCTGCAGGCACGTTTCGGCCTGCAGGCCATCCAGCTGCTCAGCGATGCCGAGCCGCTGACGTTCAGTTATCCGGTCGAGGCCTACCCGACCAAGATCGTCAGTTTCAACCTGGACAAGAACCCGGTGGTGGAAGGTACGCTGCTGGGTATCAAGGGCCAGTACCTGATCTTCGACACCGGCGTCATCAATATCCGCAAGTACACCGCCTACCAGATGGCCGTGCTTCAGTAGTCTTGCCGCGTGCCGCCGGTGGGTGGCACGCCGAACCTCACAAGGATTCCGTATGCGCACTGAACAACCGCAAGCGATCTACCTCAAGGACTATCAGGCGCCCGAGTATCTCATCGACGAGACGCACCTGACCTTCGAGCTTTTCGAGGATCACACCCTGGTGCATGCGCAACTGGTGATGCGCCGCAACCCGGAGCGTGGTGCGGGCCTGCCGCCGCTGGTGCTCGATGGCCAGCAGCTGGAACTGCTGGCACTGCAACTCGACGACCGTGAACTGCAGCCTGGCGATTACCAGCTGAGCGACAGCCACCTGACTCTGCAACCGGCCGGTGAGCGCTTCACCCTCGACAGCACGGTGCGCATCCACCCCGAGACCAACACCGCGCTGGAAGGCCTGTACAAGTCCGGCGGCATGTTCTGCACCCAATGCGAGGCCGAGGGCTTTCGCAAGATCACCTATTACCTCGACCGCCCGGACGTGATGAGCAGCTTCACCACCACGGTCAGCGGCGACAAGCAGAAGTACCCGATCCTGCTCTCCAACGGCAACCCGGTGGCCAGCGGCGAAGAGGGCGATGGTCGGCACTGGGCGACCTGGGAAGACCCGTTCCGCAAGCCCGCCTACCTGTTCGCTCTGGTGGCCGGCGACCTGTGGTGCGTCGAAGACAGCTTCACCACCCGCAGCCAGCGCGAAGTGACCCTGCGTATCTATGTCGAGCCGGAAAACATCGACAAGTGCCAGCACGCCATGGACAGCCTGAAGAAGTCGATGCGCTGGGACGAAGAGACCTATGGCCGCGAGTACGACCTGGACATCTTCATGATCGTCGCGGTCAACGACTTCAACATGGGTGCCATGGAGAACAAGGGCCTCAACATCTTCAACTCCAGCGCCGTGCTGGCCCGCGCCGAAACCGCTACCGACGCCGCGCACCAGCGTGTCGAGGCGATCGTCGCCCACGAATACTTCCACAACTGGTCGGGCAACCGTGTCACCTGCCGCGACTGGTTCCAGCTGTCGCTCAAGGAAGGCTTCACCGTGTTCCGCGACGCCGGGTTCTCGGCCGACATGAACTCGGCCACGGTCAAGCGCATCCAGGACGTGGCCTACCTGCGCACCCACCAGTTCGCCGAAGACGCCGGCCCCATGGCCCACCCGGTGCGTCCGGACAGCTTCATCGAGATTTCCAACTTCTACACCCTGACCGTCTACGAGAAGGGCTCGGAAGTGGTCGGCATGCTGCACACCCTGCTGGGCGCGGAAGGCTTTCGCCAGGGCAGCGACCTGTACTTCGAGCGTCACGACGGCCAGGCGGTGACCTGCGACGACTTCGTCAAGGCCATGGAAGACGCCAACGGTGTCGACCTGACCCAGTTCAAGCGCTGGTACAGCCAGGCCGGCACGCCGCGCCTGGACGTCAGCGAGGCCTATGACAGCGCCGCGCAGACCTACAGCCTGACCTTCCGCCAGAGCTGCCCGGCGACCCCGGACAAGCAGGAGAAGCTGCCCTTCGTAATTCCGGTAGCCCTCGGCCTGCTGGACGCGCAAGGGCAGGAACTGCCGCTGCGTCTGCTGGGCGAAGCGGCCGCTCAGGGCGGCAGCCGGGTGATTGCGGTCACCGAGGCCGAGCAGACCTTCACCTTCGTCGACGTGCCTGCCAAGCCGTTGCCATCGCTGCTGCGCGGCTTTTCGGCACCCGTGAGGCTGAGCTTCCCCTACGACCGCGACCAGCTGATGTTCCTCATGCAGCACGACAGCGACGGTTTCAACCGTTGGGAAGCCGGCCAGCAGCTGGCGGTGCAGGTGCTCCAGGAGCTGATCGGCCAGCATCAGGCCGGCCAGCCGCTGGTGCTCGACCCACGGCTACCCACCGCACTCGGCACGGTGCTGGGTGACGAGAGCCTGGACCCGGCCATGGTCGCGGAAATGCTCTCGCTGCCCGGCGAGGCCTACCTGACCGAGATCAGCGAAGTCGCCGACGTGGATGCCATCCACGCGGCCCGCGAGTTCGCTCGCCAGCAGATCGCTGCCGCCCTGTTCGACGCCCTGTGGGCGCGTTACCAGGCCAACCGCGAAGTGTCGCGCAACACGCCATACGTGGCCGAAGCCGCGCATTTCGCCCGCCGTGCCCTGCAGAACATCGCCCTGTCGTACCTGATGCTCAGCGAGAAGCCACAAGTGCTGGCCGCGGCCATCGAGCAGTTCGATGCCGCCGACAACATGACCGAGCGCCTTACCGCCCTGGCGGTGCTGGTCAATTCGCCGTTCGAGCAGGAGCGTGCCCAGGCCCTGGCGGTGTTCGCCGAGCACTTCAAGGACAACCCGCTGGTCATGGACCAGTGGTTCAGCGTGCAGGCCGGCAGCCCGCTGCCCGGCGGCCTGGCGCGGGTACGCGAGCTGATGCAGCACCCGGCGTTCAACATCAAGAACCCCAACAAGGTACGCGCGCTGATCGGCGCCTTTGCCGGGCAGAACCTGGTCAACTTCCATGCCGCCGACGGCTCGGGTTACCGCTTCCTGGCCGACATCGTCATCCAGCTGAACGGCTTCAACCCGCAGATCGCCTCGCGTCAGCTGGCACCGCTGACGCGCTGGCGCAAGTATGACAGCGCCCGCCAGGCGCTGATGAAGGCTGAGCTGGAGCGCATTCGCAGCTCCGGCGAGCTGTCCCCCGATGTGTATGAGGTGGTCAGCAAGAGCCTGGCGTGACCGCCTTGGGTCATGCTGAACCTCAAGGGCGCTTCCCGTTACGGGCAGCGCCCTTTTTCATGGGGCGTCGACCCCTGGCTGGTCATGTTGTGATGCAATCAGCAAAAAATCTCACATGTGATGACTATCGCGCCTGGGAAGCTTCTGTTAGCGTTCGCCATCACTGTGTCAACGAATTCAGGGAGCAGTGCCTCATGCCTCGCCAGAACGGCAGCGACAACGCAGCTGGCTCGGGCCGGAGCCTGAAAAGCTCGACCGACTACATGCGCGAGATGCGCCAGCGTCTCAAGGACGCCGGCCTGGTCAAGCGCGAGTTCTGGATCCGGCCCGAGAACGTCGATGCCCTGCGTGGCATCGAGAAAGCCCTGCGCCAGCCCTACCTCGGTAAACGAATCAAACTGGAGGATTTCATGACCGAGAACACCCAATGGACCATCCATTCGCTGCACAAGGCCCTGGCCGGGCTTGACCTGGTGATCCAGGGTCAGATCGAGCTGGCCCTGACCGAAGGTACCGAGACCGGCATTCGCCTGATCCTCACCGAGTACGGTGATCTGCCGGTGTATCTGGCGGTGGAGGGCGAGCAGATCCTCGCCGATACCACCCTGATCGAAACCCGCCGCGTCAAGGACCCGGCTGCGTTCAACGACCTGGTGCTGCGCAGTCGCGACCTGTTCCCGCTGTCCTCGGTGGGCATCGAGCGCCTGGCCGATGGCCAGGAGGTCTACTGCCTGTTCGGCGCGTTGAGCGCCGCGTCGAGCCTGACCGTGATCGTCCAGGAGATCCTCACCCTGGCCGACAACGTGATCCACGCCGCCGAAGCCTTCGAAGACCATTTCACCGCCTGAACACCGCCATAGGCAGGAGAGCATTCATGACCACAAGCATCTGGAAGAAACTGGTCACCGCCGTGCGCGGTGGTGCCTCGGAAGTCGGTGAAGCCATCGCCGATGCCAACGCCCTGCGCATTCTCGACCAGGAAATCCGCGACGCCGAGAACGCCCTGGCCAAGGCCCGCGAAGGGCTGATCGGCATCAAGGCCAAGCACAAGCTGTCGGCCCAGCGTCTCGAAGAGCACGCCACCAACATCGCCAACTGGGAAGGTCGCGCTCTGCAGGCGCTGAACAAGGGCGAAGAGGGCCTGGCCGTCGAATGCGCGGCGAAGATCGCCGAGATCGAAGCCCAGCGTGACCAGGAAAAGACCCTGGCCGACCAGTTCGGCCAGCAGGCTGAACTGCTGCAAGAGCAGGTGATCAAGTCCGAAGCACGCATCCGTGGCCTCAAGCAGCAGGTGGAAATGGCCAAGGCACGGGAAACCGTACAGCGTGCCCGGGTCGCCACCGCCAATGCCACTGGCGGTGCCAATGGTGCAGTGGAAACCGCCGTCGGCTCACTGGCGCGCCTCAAGCAGCGCCAGGACGAGCGCGATGCCAAGCTCGAAGCGGCCGAAGAACTGGCCAGCCAGGCCAACGGCGGTGACCTGGAGCGACGTCTGCAGGAAGCCGGTATCGGCGCCCGCAGTGGCGGTGCCGACGACGTACTGGCCCGCCTCAAGGCCCGCCAGACCCCGCAGTAACTCCCAGCGCTGCCCCCGGCTTCCCGGGGGGCAGCGGCATGCCATTTCGTTAAGGACGACCCCTTGGCACTCTCCACCCGACTGCGTGTCATCCTCGGCCTGGCCCTGCTCATGCTGGCGGTACAGCTGTATAACGCCGCCAGTGGCTACAGCCTGGTCGGGCACGGTATCCTGCCGCGCCACCTGTGGGGATTGCAGGGCATCGTCTTCGCGCCTTTCCTGCATGGTTCCATGGCTCATCTGCTGAGCAACCTGGTGCCGTTCCTGGTGCTCAGCTGGCTGGTGGCCACTGAAGGCGTCGGTCGCTACCTGAGGGTCGTGCTGCTGGTCTGTCTGGTCGGTGGCGGGCTGGTCTGGCTGGTGGGCCGCAGCAGCCTGCATGTGGGGGCCAGCGGCCTGATCTTCGGCTTGTGGACCTACCTGCTGGCCCGCGCCTGGTACCAGCGCAGCCTGGCCAGCCTGGGCCTGGCACTGATCGCCCTGGTGGCCTACAGCGGGATGCTGGCCGGTTTCGTGCCGGTGCCCGGTGTATCGTTCGAATCGCATATCGCCGGTGCGTTCGCCGGCATCCTCGCGGCCCGCTGGCTGCACGCGGGGCAGGGCACATGAAGCGCCGAGTGGCGGGCGCGCGGTTTCAAGGAGAAACGCTATGAGTTGGTTCAAGCGGGTCATGGGCCTCGAAGCCCCGGCCCCCAAGGGTGCGCTCAGCGCCAACGGCAGCCCGCTGGGGCTGCGCAATGGCGGCATGCTGTGCCTGGATTCGTCGTTGAAGCTGCTGCTCGACGGCCATTCCTATGTGGTATTGCCGGGCGACGAGAAGATCTGGGCCACCGGCCGGATCGACCTCGGCCAGGCCATGACCCTGTGGCGCTTCTACCTGGATGACGAAGACTACTTCCTGCAGGTGGTCAGCAACGGCCCGCAGCCTGAAGATGTCCAGGACATCATTCTCTTCGGCTACTACAGCGCCACGCCCATCAACAGCCGTGACGAACTGCTGCGCCTGACCGGGCCGGACTCGCCGATCGGCCTGCCCACCTACGAACATGAAGGCGAAGTGTTCGAACGCCAATGGGGTAGCGAAGCCGGGCAGACCGAACTCACGCCCATGCTCGAACAGGTTGCCAGCCCCGACAGCCGCTACCAGGTCAAGCACCTGAGCATGCTCTATGCCCGTGAAACCGGTCTGATCGGCCGCCGTGAGTTCCTGCTGTTTTCGCTGGAAGAAGACGAGGAGGGGAACCTCACCCTGACCACGGCGGTCGGTGTGACGCTCGCTTCCACCGATATCACCGTTCTCTAAAGACAAGGAAATCTTCATGATCGATGCGTTGCGCATGTCGCTCGATGCCCAGGCGGTCTTCGGCTTCATCCTCTACATTCTGGTGGCTGCGGCACTGTTCGCGCTTTTCCAGTTCATCTACACCCGCATCACACCGCACAAGGAGTTCGCGCTGATCCGCGACAACAACCCGGCCGCTGCGCTGGCCCTGGGTGGTTCGCTGATCGGTTTCGCCTTGCCCGCCAGCAACGTCATCGCCTACAGCATCAATATCCTCGACGTCATCGTCTGGGCGCTGATCGCCGCTGTGGTGCAACTGCTGGCCTTCGGTGTTACCAGCCTGGTGCTCAGGGGCCTTTCGGCGCGCATCGCCAAGGGCGAGATGGCGGCAGCCATCTATGCCGCCAGCGTGGCGATCAGCGTGGGCCTGCTCAACGCGGCCTGCATGACCCCCGCGAACTGAGGGCGCCGCCATGAGACGCAGCCCCACTCAACTGGTACTGGTCGGCACCCTGCCACTGGCCCTCACTGCCTGCGGAGGCTCGGACGACGAGCCGAACTTCAGCGCACAGACTACCTTCGCCTCGGTGCAGGAGTGCGCCAACGCCAAGGTGCCGGTGGATTTCTGTTCCGAGGCCTACATGAAGGCCCTGGCCGAACACCTGCGCATTGCGCCGACCTATGACGACCAGGCGTCCTGCGAGGCCGACTTCGTTCCCGACTACTGCCAGGCCACCTCCGACGGCAAGTACATGCCCAAGGTGGGCGGCTTCCAGCTGTCGTTCGAAGGCAACGTGCCCAAGGACGTGCTGCAGCAGACCAACCAGCAACTGGTGCAGTCCAACCCCGGCGCCAGCAGCAACTTCCTTACCGGCCTGCTGATCGGCAACCTGCTGAGCAATGGCTTTGGCAGCCGCTACGCGACGCAGCCGGTGTACATGAACCGCGATGACCGTGGCGGTTACTACAGTTCGACGCTGTACAGCCAGATCGACCGCGGCAAGACCTACAGCCGCTCGACCCAGGCGCGCTACAGCCCCGACAAGACCTACAGCAAGACCACCCTGGCACGCAGCCTGGGCGCCGGCTCCTCGGTTTCGTCCACGGTTTCGCGTGGCGGTTTCGGCAGCCAGGCCACCGCGCGCAGTGGCTGGGGTGGCAAGAGCAGCAGCCGCTCCAGCTTCGGCGGCTGAGACTCGGCAAGGACGGGGTCATGAAACGGATCAGCATCGCAGAACGCCCGGACTGGCGGACCACCGCCGAGCGCGAAGGCTTCGACTTTCACACCATCGAGGGTGAACGCTACTGGGACGAACGGCATTACTACCTGTTCAGCGAGGCGCAGGTGACCCGCGACCTCGAAGCCCCCACCCGCGAGCTGCACCAGCTGTGCCTGGACGCCGTGGCGCGGGTCGTGGAAAGCGAAGCGCTGTTGCACCAGTTGGCGATTCCGCCGGCGTACTTCGACCTGATCCGCGACTCCTGGCGGCGCCGCGAGCCGCACCTGTATGCGCGCTTCGACTTTGCCTACCACGGCGATGGACCGGCGAAGATGTACGAGATCAACGCCGACACCCCCACCAGCCTTATGGAGGCGGCGGCTTTCCAGCTGGTGTGGCTGGACGAACAGATCGCCCGTGGCGAGCTGCCGGCTGCGGCCAGCCAGTTCAATGCCATTGCCACCGACCTGGTCGCGGCTTTCGAGGCGTTTCGCGGCCCGGCGCCTTTCTATTTCTCGGCCATGTCCGGTTCGGCCGAAGACCGCGGCACCACCGAGTTCCTGCGACGCATGGCCGGGCACGCGGGGATCGCCACCCGGCATATCGACATCGAGGACATCGGACTGGACGCGGCGGGGCGCTTCGTCGACTTGCAGGGTCGCCCCATCGAGCGCTTGTTCAAGCTGCATGCCTGGGAGCACATCTTCCACGAGCCATTCGGCCAGCATGTGGCGGCCAGCGGCACGCAGTTCGTAGAGCCGGCCTGGAAAGCGATTCTCAGCAACAAGGGCATCCTGCCGCTGCTCTGGCAGTTCAACGAGGGCCACCCGAACCTGCTGCCAGCGTTTGTCGACGACCGTCCCGGGGCCGCAGTGCCCAAGGGGTGGGTGCGCAAACCGTACTTTTCCCGCGAAGGGGCGAACATCGAGATTCGTACGCCAGGTGACGAGACCATCGCTGAAGACGGCCCCTACACCGATGCGCCGTACATCCTGCAGGCGTATTCGCCATTACCGCGCTTTGGCGACAGCTATACGCTGGTCGGCGCCTGGGTGATCGGCGACCAGGCCTCGGGCATCGGCATTCGCGAAGATGACAGCCTGATCACCAAGGACAGCAGCCGCTTCCTGCCCCATGTGGTGATCGACTGAGCGGCCCGCATGGCAGGGGGCGACCGGTCGCTTAACAAAACATAACGTCGCGTCGATTGTCAGGCGTCGGCGTTGCCTTCTAGGATGAACCGGCTTCCACAAAGCGTCGCGCGGCCCCCGGGTGTGCGCTGCATAACAAGAACAGGGAGAGTTTCATGCACGAGCCCACCGCCCGGTGCCTGCGCCGCACCGCGCTCTGGCTGGCCACGCTGCTGGTCATGCCGTTCAGCGTTTCCCTCCATGCCGCCAGCGACACGGTCCAGGCCGATGTATATGCCATCGAGTCGAACAGAGCTGCCACGACCCTGTTGCTCGACGTGGCCCACGCCGGGCCGCGCGTGGTGGCCGTGGGCGATCATGGCCACATTCTCTATTCCGATGACCAGGGCCAGAGCTGGCAGCAGGCGCGGGTGCCCAGCCGCCAGCTGCTGACGGCGGTGTATTTCGTCGATGAACGACATGGCTGGGCCGTCGGCCACGATGCACAGATCCTTGCCAGCAGCGACGGCGGGCAGACCTGGAGCAAGCAGTTCGAGGACCAGCAGCGCGAGGCGCCGTTGCTCGACGTGTGGTTCCAGGACCCGAACACCGGCTTCGCGGTAGGTGCCTACGGCGCATTGCTGGCAACGCTGGACGGCGGGCGGCATTGGGACGATGTGAGTGCGCGCCTGGACAACGAGGACCAGTTCCACCTCAATGCCATCGCAGCGATTCCCGAGGCCGGGCTGTTCATCGTCGGCGAGGCGGGTGGCATGTACCGCTCCCGCGACCTGGGGCAGAGCTGGGAAAAGCTCGACAGCCCTTACCACGGTTCGTTGTTCGGGGTGATCGCCACCGGCCAGCCGCAGACCCTGCTGGTGTTCGGCCTGCGCGGCAACCTGCTGCGCTCCAGCGACTTCGGTGACAGCTGGGAGGCGGTGCAGGCGCAGGATGAGCGCGGCGCGCTGCAGGCTACCCTGGCCGGTGCCGGGCGGCTCGACGACGGTTCGCTGGTGCTGGTGGGCAACGCCGGCACCGTCTTGCGTAGCACGGACGCCGGGCAGAATTTCACCGTGTTCAATCGCCCGGACCACATCGCCCTGGCCGGGGTTACCGGCAATGCCAGGGGTGAACTGATTCTGGTCGGCCAGGGCGGCGTGCGCCTCGGCTCTTCAGACGGCGCGGCGCTCGAGCAGCGATAAGCACAAGGACCCCAGGCATGAACGATCTCCAGCACCCGCGTACCGATGAGCGCGCCACCTTCCTTGAGCGGCTGATCTTCGACAACCGCCCCACGGTGATCATCCTCTGTCTGCTGACCAGCCTGTTGCTGGCCTGGCAGGCTCTGCAGGTCAGGCCGTCGACCAGTTTCGAGAAGATGATCCCGCTCGGCCACCCCTACATCCAGAACATGCTGGCCCACCGCAACGACCTGGCCAACCTGGGCAATACCGTGCGTATCGCGGTGCAGGCGCGCGATGGCGATATCTTTTCGGCGTCCTACATGGAAACCCTGCGCGAGATCCATGACGAAGCCTTCTATATTCCGGGCGTCGACCGTTCGGGCCTGAAGTCGCTGTGGAGCCCCAGCGTACGCTGGACCGAGGTCACCGAAGAGGGCTTCGCCGGCGGCGAGGTGATACCCAAGAGCTACGACGGCTCACGCGACAGCCTCGATCAACTGCGCAACAACGTGCTCAAGTCCGGACAGGTCGGGCGTCTGGTGGCCAATGACTTCAAGTCGAGCATCGTCGAGTTCCCGTTGCTGGAAGCCTACCCGGACCCGAACGACCAGAGCGTGCTGCTCAACCTGGACTACCAGGGCTTCTCCCATCAACTCGAAGAGAAGATCCGCGACAAGTACCAGCTGAAGAATCCGCAGGTCAGTATCCACATCGTCGGCTTCGCCAAGAAGGTCGGTGACCTGATCGACGGGCTGTTCATGGTCGTGGCGTTCTTCGCCGTCGCCTTTCTCATCACCCTGGTGCTGCTGGTGTGGTTCACCCGCTGCCTGCGCAGCACGGTGGCGGTACTCAGTACCACCTTGATCGCGGTGATCTGGCAACTGGGCCTGATGCACCTGGCCGGGTTCGGTATCGACCCCTATTCGATGCTGGTGCCGTTCCTGATTTTCGCCATCGGCATTTCCCACGGGGTGCAGAAGATCAACGGCATCGCCCTGCAGTCCGGCGAGGCCGACGGCCCCCTCACTGCCGCACGGCGCACCTTCCGGCAGCTGTTCCTGCCGGGCATGATCGCGATCCTTGCCGATGCGGTGGGCTTCATCACCCTGCTGATCATCGACATCGGGGTGATTCGCGAGCTGGCCATCGGCGCTTCCATTGGTGTGGCGGTGATCGTCTTCACCAACCTGATCCTGCTGCCTGTGGCGATTTCCTACGTGGGGATCAGCAAACGTGCGGTGGTGCGCAGCAAGCAGGATGCGGTGTCGGAGCATCCGTTCTGGCGCTTGCTGGCCAACTTCGCCAGCCCCCGCGTGGCGCCGGTATCCATCGTCCTGGCACTGCTGGCCTTCGGTGGCGGGCTCTGGTACAGCCAGAACCTGAAGATCGGCGATCTCGACCAGGGTGCGCCTGAACTGCGTCCGGACTCGCGTTACAACCAGGACAACGCGTTCATCATCCAGCACTACGCGACCAGCTCCGACGTGCTGGTGGTCATGGTCAAGACCCCGAGCGAAGGCTGCTCGGCCTATTCGACCCTGTCGACCATGGGCGAACTGGCCTGGAAAATGGACAACACCCCTGGCGTGCAGTCGACCATCTCGATGGTCAATGTCTCGCGCCAGGTGATCAAGGGCATGAACGAGGGCAGCCTCAAGTGGGAGACGCTGTCGCGCAACAAAGACGTGCTCAACAGCTCCATCGCTCGCGCCGAGGGCCTGTACAACGCTGACTGCTCGGTGGCGCCGCTGCTGATTTTCCTCAACGACCACAAGGCCGAGACCCTGGAACGCGCCGTGGCGGCGGTCAAGGCGTTCGCCGCCGAGCATGACGGCCCGCAGTTGCAGTTCCTCCTGGCGGCGGGCAACGCCGGGATCGAAGCCGCCACCAACGAGGTGATCAGGGAGTCCGAGCTGCTGATTCTGGTACTGGTCTATCTCTGCGTGGCCGGCATGTGCCTGATCACCTTCCGCTCCTGGGCAGCGACCTTGTGCATCGTCCTGCCGCTGGTGCTCACCTCGGTGCTGGGCAATGCGCTGATGGCCCTACTGGGCATCGGCGTGAAAGTCGCCACGCTGCCGGTGATCGCCTTGGGGGTGGGCATCGGCGTCGACTACGGCATCTATATCTACAGCCGCCTGGAGAGCTTTCTGCGCGCGGGCCTGCCGTTGCAGGAGGCCTACTACGAGACGCTCAAGTCCACCGGCAAGGCGGTGCTGTTCACCGGCCTGTGCCTGGCCATCGGGGTGTGTACCTGGATCTTCTCGGCCATCAAGTTCCAGGCCGACATGGGCCTGATGCTGACCTTCATGCTGCTGTGGAACATGTTCGGCGCGCTGTGGCTATTGCCCGCCCTGGCGCGTTTTCTGATCAAGCCGCAGAAGCTGGCCGGGCAGGTGGGACACTCGCTGTTCTCCCACTGAAACGCGATGGGGCAGGGCGCGGTAGCGCGCTTTGCCCTATCATGGGCGCTTTCTCCAACAGGCCTGTGATTTACCCATGACCACTTCTACCTTTCTGCACGCCCTGCAAACCACCACCATGCTTGAAATCGACGGGCTGCACGCCTGGGAGTTCAGCCTGGACAACGGGCTGCAGGTCGAATGCATGGACGGCCGGGCGCGCAAGGTCTGGGCCTTCACCCCGGCCCAGGTCGAAGCGGCCAGTTTCGATGAGTCACTGCAAAGCTGGGTGATCAGCGACGGCCAGGCCGACCATCGCGTGGTGTGCCTGGACGCCTTCAGCCCCGACGATGACGAGGAAACCGACCTGGATTGATCCAGGTCAGTTCCCACGTCTGCCTGCGCCCTTAGACTCCGGGGGCGTGCCAGTCGTCCCGTCAGGGGCGAGCGGCATCGGGATGGTAGGGTGCCCGCTCGCCGTGGCGGGCACTACACACGGATGTGCTTGCCTTTTCTTGCTCCCCCGCTGGAGCAACGACCTTCATTCCGCCGGCTGCTGCCGGTATCCGCTCCATGGAAGCGAGCGAAGCACATTCAGGGAGATTGTCTTATGCCTGTTCAAGGCGCGTTGAGCCGTGCGCGGCTGTTGTCGACTTTTCTCGGGGCTCTGCTGCTGGTGGCCGGGCTGGTGACCTTGCTGGCCGGCGTGCAGCTGGCCGAGCTGGGTGGCACCTGGTATTTCACCCTGTCAGGGCTGGGGCTCGCCGCCTGCGGGATATTGCTGATGGCGGCCCTGCGCTGTGCGCTGTGGCTGTTCAGCCTGTGCCTGGCCTGCGCCACGGTCTGGGCCTTGTGGGAGGTAGGGCTGGACCCCATGCAGCTGCCGCCGCGCCTGCTGGTCTGGTTCCTGGCCGGGCTGCTGCTGTTGCTGCCGGTCTTGCGCCGCGGCCTGCGGCCGGTCCGTCGGTCGTTTTCCCTGGCGCATCTGGTGGTGGCGCTGCTGCTGGCGGGGATCTGCCTGGATCCGCTGGCCCAGGTGCGTCTTTCCCGGGAATACGACAGGCCCTGGTATGGCGTGCTGCTGCCACCGGTGCTGAGTGTGGTGCTGGCGATGGACGATGCCCTGGGCCGCGTTGCGCGCCTGGCCGAGGGTTGAGCTGAACCTTTGCCGGTTGCTCGCTGTCCGCATGCTCAACGGCTTGCAACGCCCCTATAAAAAGGAAGACCGCCATGTTCCGGCCCCTGCTGTCTTGTCTGGCGATGGCCAGTATGTTCGGTGTGATGAACGTACAGGCCAGACAGGAATCGGACTTCGACCTGCTGGTCGGCACCTATACCCAGGGTGCCAGCCAAGGCTTCTACCGTCTTGGCTTCGATAGCCAGACCGGGCTGATCGACAGCCAGCCGCGCCAGGTGGTGCAAGCGGGCAACCCTTCCTGGCTGGCGCTTTCCCGAGAAGGCGGCTACCTGTTCGTGGCCAACGAGAACGGTCCCGGCCAGGCTGACGAGCGCGGCAAGGTCAGCAGCTACACTGTGGATGGGTCAAGCCATCAAGTGACGGCGATCAATCAGGTGGCCAGCCAGGGTGATGAGCCGACCCATGCCAATCTGACGCTCGACCAGCGTTTCCTGCTGGTGGCCAACTATGCGGTACAACCCAGGCCCGGTGGCTCCCTCGCGGTGTTTCCCGTGGACAGCAGCGGACGCCTGGGTGACGCCGTGCAGGTGCTTGGTCCGAACCCGCCGAGCAAAGTGAATGCCGAGCGGCAGGCTTCGTCCCATGTGCATGCCGTGGTGCCGGCACCGGAAGGTGACTACGTGGTGGCGGCTGACCTGGGGGCCGATCGCCTGTTCGTCTACCGTTATGACCCCAGCCTTGCCCAGCCGTTGCGGCGCGCCGCACACCCGCAGGTGCGCCTGCCGCCTGGCAGTGGTCCACGGCATCTGTTGTTCAGTGAAGATGGCCGGCATGCCTGGCTGACCCTGGAAATGTCGGCACAGGTGGCGGTGTTCGATTATCAGAACGGTCAGTTCCGCCAGACCCAGCTGGTCGACCTCAAGGGTTCCGACAAGCGTCAGGCAGTCGGTGCCAGCGGCTTGCATGCTTCCGCTGATGGGCGCTTCCTGTATGTCGCCAACCGTGGGGATGCCAATCAGTTGCTGGTATTCGGCATCGACCCGGCCAGTGGTCACCTGAAGGAAATCCAGCGACGCTCGGTCGAGGGACGTGAACCGCGAGAATTCAGCATCGACCCCAGCGGTCGCTTTCTGCTGGTTGCCAATCAGAAGAGCAACCAGATTGTCACCCTGCGCCGCGACCCGCAGACCGGGATGCTGGGCGACATCGTCCAGGCGCTGGACATCGACTCGCCTTCGGCACTGGTGTTTCTCCCTGCTGCCCGCTGAGCCGGTCGCGGCTCGAAGCGGGCGGGGCGCCATTATCAATCTCGCTGATACACGCTAGTGGCCTAAAGGATTTTTGCCAGGCACGCCCCGGGAGTAAGTTTGATCCATGGCCAACGAGGCCCTGAACCCAGACCGAATTCCAAGGAGCACCACCATGAACTTCAATGTCTTTTCGCTGATCGCCGCTTCAGCCATCTCCGCGACCGTCGCCCTGCCTGCCAGTGCCAGTTCCGAAGTGGCGGAAAACAAGCTGCATGCCACCCAGAGCCAGAGCTACACCCCGCAGTACCTGCAACAGAGCGCCAAGTTCTACGCCGCCCTGGACCATAAAAGCGTTGAGTAAGGCGAGACCCTGAGGCTTTCGCGAGTCAGTTTGCCCACCCCTGACTGACGACCCCTGCCCATGGCGCGGCAGACCCCGCAGATCCGGTCGCAAGCCTGCTCGCGAAAGTCTCTTCGTTGAACGATCCCCGCCCACTTCACGGTTGGCGGGGATTTTTTTCGTCTTGCACGGGGTCGGAATCTTATCGACCGTGGCATCGAATTCATTGATGACCGCTATATGCAACGATGTTTTTTCATCTAAAGGGTTTTCAATGATGCTAGGGTCATCAAATCCCCGAGGAGCCAGACCTATGGCCACCGCCATACTTCATTCGATCAGGCAGGGCGCCTATATCGCCATCGCTCTGTATGTCGTGTTCATCGCCGTCATTACCCTGACCAGCGCCTACCCGCAGCTCACCGACAGCCAGGCACCGGCCGTGGTGCACGATGCGGGCAGCGCTCAGCCGGTGGCGCAGCACACCTCCTGAGGCGCACTTACAGGCTGACCAGCTCGCTCACCGGCAGGCGGTTGTCAGTCTTCAGTTCGCGCAGCGACAGGTTGGAGCGGATGCTCGACACCCCCGGCAGCGTGCGCAGCACCTTCTCGACGAAACGGCTGTAGCTGTCCAGGTCCCGGGCCACCACCTGCAGCAGGTAGTCCGCCTCACCGGTGGTGTTGTGGCAGCTGAGCACCTGTGGCGCGGCCTGGATGATGCGCTCGAATTGCGCGGTGACCTCTTCACTGTGCTCATGGCAGGAAATCTGTACGAAGGCCATCACCCCCAGACCCAGCTTGCGGCGGTTGAGGATGGCCTGGTAGCCCTCGATGAGGCCGCGCTCCTCCAGGCGTTTCTGGCGTCGCCAGCAGGAGGCCTCGCTGAGCGCGACCTGTTCGGCCAGGCGGGTGTTGGAAAGCCTGCCATCGCGCTGAAGGCGTTCGGCGATTGCAATATCCACTCTGTCCAGATCGCTGTCCATGAAAGGGGCCTGCACTGAAAGGGAAAAGAGTGAAAGGTAATTTCACCATTCGCCCAGCGTCAATCGCATTCTGAAAAGTAATTTCAGGCGCTTGCGGCATACTTTTGCCAGCGCCCCGACCGCCTTTGGCGAGGGACCAATGCCTGCAGATCTTCAGAGGTGATACCCATGAAAGCGGTCGTCTACGAAGCCTTTTCCCAACCGCCCCGGATCATGACCGTGGACGATCCGACTCCCGAGCGCCATGGCGTGGTGGTCCAAGTCAAGGGCACCGGCGTCTGTCGCAGCGACTGGCATGGCTGGAAAGGCCACGACCCGGACATCCAGCTGCCTCACGTGCCGGGCCATGAGCTGGCCGGTGTGGTGGCGGCGGTGGGCAAGGACGTCACGCGCTGGAAGGTCGGCGACCGGGTCACCGTGCCCTTCGTCGGTGGTTGCGGCGCTTGCCCGGAATGCCACAGCGGCAACCAGCAGGTCTGCTACAGCCAGTTCCAGCCTGGCTTCACTCACTGGGGGTCGTTCGCCGAATACGTGGGCATCCATCAGGCCGACCTCAATCTGGTAGCGCTGCCCGAGCACATGGACTTCGCCACGGCCGCCAGCCTGGGTTGCCGTTTCGTCACCTCGTTCCGCGCCGTGGTCGACCAGGGCAAGGTCAGCGCCGGGCAATGGGTGGCGGTCCATGGTTGCGGTGGCGTGGGCTTGTCGGCGGTGATGATCGCCCAGGCCCTGGGCGCCAATGTGGTCGCCATCGATATCGCCGACGACAAGCTCGACCTGGCGCGTGCCCTTGGCGCGGTGGCGACGGTGAATGCCAGCCAGGTGGCGGACGTCTGCGAAGCGGTGCGTGAAATCACCCAGGGCGGGGCGCATGTCTCGCTGGATGCCCTGGGGCATCCGAGCACCTGCTTCAACTCCATCGCCAACCTGCGTCGCCGCGGCAAGCACGTACAGGTGGGGCTGATGCTGGCCGACCACAGCACTCCGGCAATCCCGATGAGCCGGGTCATCGCTTATGAGCTGGAGATCCTGGGCAGCCACGGTATGCAGGCGCACCGCTACGACGCCATGCTGGCGATGATCGCCTCCGGCAAGTTGGCGCCGGAGAAACTGGTGGGCAAGACCATCAGCCTGGAGGCGTCCATCGAGGCGCTGATGAACATGGATCGGTTCGAGACGGCAGGGGTGACCGTCGTCACTCTCTAGCACTGCCCCCGGTGCGAGCGGTTTCAGCCGTGCACCAGGGCCAACCCGATTGGCGGCTCAGGCCGGTCCCACCCACCGGGTGGGATCGGCCTCTGTCGTTAACCTGGGTCAGCCCGATTCCCGGCTGAATCCAGTCTCACCAGGTCGTTGAGGGCGAGCGGAGCTGAAGGGACCGCGAACCGCACCCCGGCTGAAGCCCAATACGGGTCAGTCAGGCCGGGTAGGAGCGGCTTCAGCCGCGAAGCGACCGTATGTTCACAATAGATGCAGTGAATTTCCTGGCGCTTTCGCGAGCAAGCTCGCCCCCACAAGGCCGCAAGGCGCTTAATCGAACAGCGCTCCGCCCCGCGTTCAGGACCCCACTTCAAGCTGGCTCAGGCCGTTGCCCTGGCGCTTCACGCGGATCTGCACGGCGATGCGTTCGTGCATTTCCTGCACATGGGAGATCACCCCGACCTTTCGGCCCTGCGCCTGCAGGCCGTCGAGGGCATCCATGGCCAGTTGCAGGGATTCGGGGTCCAGGCTGCCGAAGCCTTCGTCGATGAACAGCGACTCGATGCGCAGGGTGCTCGAGGCCATGGAGGCCAAGCCCAGGGCCAGCGCCAGGGACACCAGGAAGGTTTCGCCGCCGGACAGCGAATGCACCGAGCGCAGCTCGTCGCCCATCTCGGTGTCCATCACCAGCAGGCCCAGCAGGCTGCCACCCCGCTTGAGCCGATAACGGCGTACCAGTTGGCGCAGCTGTGCATTGGCATGCAGCACCAGCAGGTCGAGGTTGTAGGCTTGGGCGATCTTGCGGAAGCGGTCGCCTTCGGCGGAGCCGATCAGCTCGGCCAGCCGGCCCCAGCGCTGACGCTCGGCGCTGGCCTGCTCGATGCGGGCCTGCAGCTCGGCGCTGGCGGCCTGACGGCGCTGGTCTTCACTGACCTGGGCGCGCAGGTCGGCGCACTGCTGGTCCAGCGCCGCGCATCGCTCGTGTACCTGTTGCATGGCCTGCTCCAGCGCCGTGGCATCGGGCAGGTCGGGATGCCGGGCATGCTGCTGAGCCAGGCGTTGTTCGCGCTCCTGCAGCAGCACGCGGCTTTGCTCCAGAGCCTTGTCGCTGGCCTGCAAGCGCTGGCGCAGGTCTTCGAGGTGGGCGTCGTCGAATTCCAGCAGGCGCTGCAGCGTCGTGTCGTCCAGCTCCGTGTGCTGGGCGCGCCAGGCGTTCAACTGTTCGCTGAGCCCGGCCTGCTCCTCCTGCAGAGCCTGGTGCTGCTGTTCACTGGCCTTGAGTTCGGCGGCCAGCTGGATGGCTCGCGCCTGGTGTTCCTGCAGGGCCTGGGCGGCTTGTGCCTGTGCACTGCGAGCCCGCTCCACGGCCTGTTCGAGGGCTTGCTGCCAGTGCTCGGCGCTGGCCTGCTGGCCGAGCAGGGCGCTGAGCGCCGAGCGCGTGGCCTGCTGCTGCTCGTCCAGCTGCTTTACCTGCTGCTGCAACTGGGTATGGCGTTGTGTGAGGCTGTCCTGGGCCTGCTGCTGTTTTTCGAGGGCCTTCTGCCGTTGCTCTCGCTCCTGCTCTTCATCGCGCTGCTGCTCCAGCAGGGCCTGGCGCTCGGCAACCTGCTGCTGCAGGCGCATCACCGTGGCCGAGGTGTCGTCATGCAGCGCCTGCAGGGTCTCGGCGGGCAGTAACGGTGCCAGTGCTCCCAGCGCTTCGTCGAGGCGCGTGCGGTCAGCGCCGAGCTGACGCTGCTGGTCGTCCAGCAGCTGCCGGGCCTGCTGGCTGGCCTGCTCGGCTTCCTGGCGCTGGCGTTGCAGGCTGGCGGCATGGCGTTGCAGATCGAGCAGGGCCTGCTGGCGTTGTTCATCCTTGGCGACGGTCTGTTCCAACTGCTGGTGCTGGCGCTCCAGCCAGTCCGCGCGCTGTTCGGCGCCGATCTGCAGCAGCGTATTGGCCTGTGCATGCTGGTGCAGGCTGTCGTCCAGCGCCTGCAGCTGGCCTTGCACCTGCTCCTGCTGGCCCAGCAGGTCCTTCATGCGCGCGGTCAATACCCCGTACTGCTCACGCAGCTGGCTGCGGCGCTCCTTGAAGCGCTCTACGGTCTGTTCGGCCTGGGCCAGTTCGTTGTCGTCGAACTCCGCCAGGCCCTGCAGCAGGGCTTCGGGCTGATGCCAGGGGTGTTCGACGCTGCCACACACCGGGCAGGGCTGGTCGTCCTGCAGCTGGTTGCGCAGGGTTTCCACGCTGGCACTGCGCGCCAGGCGCTGGCGCTCCAGCAGCTCGCGGGTGACGCTGAAAGCCTGTTCGGCCTGCTTGAGCTGTTCATTCAGCGCGCTTCCGGCGCTGGCCAGCTGCTCACGCTCCTCTGCCGCGCTACGCAACTGCTCGCCCAGGCTCTGGTGCTGCCGCTGCAGATCCTGATGGTTGCTCCACAGCCGCTTGAGGTCCTCGATCACACGGCACTGGCGGCGGTTGTCCTGCAGCAGTTCGCCGAGCAATTGCAACTGTTCGGGCACTGCCTCGACTTCGCAGTCGGCTTCGCGGTACAGCAACTGCAGGGCTTCACTGCGTTCGGTCAGGCGTTCGGCAGCGCGATGAGCGGCCTGCTCCAGGGCAGGCAGTTCCTGCTGGCCATGGCGCCAGCGGTTGGCGGCCTGAATCAGCGACTGGAAACGGTCCTCCCAGGCACTCCAGCCCTGGACCAGGGCCGCCAGCGAGACGCTGAGCTGCAGGCGTTCGGCGACCGTGGTCAGGCGCTGGTCGGCCTGCTGCTGGCGCTCCTGCAGGTCTTCAAGGCCCTGCCGGGCCTCGTGGATTTGCTGCTCGCTCTGCTGGCATGTCGCCTGGAGGTCTTGCAGGGCCTTGGCCTGGTGCCTCAGGGTGTTCTGCAGCTCGAACGCCTGCTGCAGCGGCCCGCGTGCCTCCCCAGCCTGTTGCTGAGCGGCAAGCAGAGCGGCCTGGGCAGCGTCGCTGTCGGCCTGCAGGCGTTGACGCAGTTCGTCCATGTGCTGTTGTTCAGCACGTTGCTGAGCGATCGAACGGGCCAGCGGCGACAGCTGCGTGGTCAGCGTCGCCTGGCGGGCGAAGCGATGCCGCTGCGGCCCGAGGCGCTCGAGCTGTTCCAGGGTCTGGCGCTCGCCAGCCAGTTGCTGGCCGTACTGCTCGGCGCTGTGCAGGTGTTCGCGCGCGGCCTGGGCTTCATCTTCCAGGCGGCTTTGCTCCAGGAGCGCTTGCTGCTGCTGTTCCAGCGTCTTCAATTGGGCGTGCTGGCTTTTCAGCTGCGCCTGGGCCTGGGTCAGTTGCTGGTCCAGTTCGGTGCGCGCCTCGGCGGCCAGGGGGGCGATGCCGGTGGCCTGCAGGGTCAGCTCTTCGAGGGCCTTGCGGGCCTCGTTGGCCTTGAGAAAGGCACGCTTGCCCAACTGGCTGTAGATCGCCGTGTTGGTGAGCTTTTCCAGCAGTTCGCTGCGCTCCTTGTCGTCGGCCTTGAGGAAGGCGCTGAACTCGCTCTGCGCCAGCATCACGGCGCGGGTGAACTGTTCGAAGTTCAGGCCCAGGCGCTGCTCGATCAGTTGCTCGAATTCACGCTTGCTCTGGTTGCTCAGCAGCTGTTCGCTGTCCAGGTCGGTGAGGATCTGCCGGCTGGCCTGCAGCTTCTTGCTGGCGTTGTCGCGGGCCCGGTTGGTTTCCCAGCGGGCTCGATAACGGCGCTGGTCGATGCCGACGAAGTCCACCTCGGCGTAGCCGCTGCCAGTGCCACGACGCAGCAGCGTGCGCGGGTCGCTGGTGGTGATCTCGCCGTCGACGTCCGGCACCTTGGACTGACCGACCCGGCTGAGCCGTGGCACGGCCCCGAACAGTGCCAGGCACAGGGCGTCGAGCAGGGTGCTTTTGCCCGCGCCGGTGGGGCCGGTGATGGCGAACAGCCCGGCGCTGGCCAGCGGCTCGGCGGTGAAGTCCACTTCGAAGGGACCGGCCAGCGAGGCCAGGTTCTTGAGGCGAATGGCGAGGATCTTCATGCCTGCTCCTCCTGCACTTCCCGCAGCAGCGTGGCGAAGTCGTCCAGGGTCTGGGTGTCGACCTCGTTGCCGTAGTTGTCCAGCCAGGCGCGACGGAACAGTTCCTGAGGCGTCAGTTGTTCGAGGGCGATCAGCTCAGCGTCGCTGCCTTCCGGGGCGCCTGCCTGGCCGGCGTACTCGGCGGCGATGCGCACCAGGCGTACCGCCTTGCCCTGCAGCGCCGCCTCGATGCGGCTGCGCAGGTCCGGCTGCGGCTGGTCGAGGAGCACCCGCGCCTCCAGCCAGGGCTGACGTTCCGGTTCGTCGAGCAGGTCGACGTTCGGCAGGGCCTGCAACTGCTCCAGCAAGGCGTCGAGGGGCGCCGGGCCCAGGCGCTGCAAGGGCACGGCACGGGGGATCAGCAGCGGTTCGACGCTGACCAGTCGCTCCCCGTCGCAGGTGATTTCCAGAATCTGGTGCTTGTAGCCGATTTCCGAGAATGACAGCGGAATCGGCGAGCCGCTGTAGCGGATCCGCGTTTCGCCGTTGACCTGCTGCGGCTTGTGCAGGTGCCCGAGGGCCACGTAGGTGATCTGTTCGCCGAACAGGCTGGCTGGCAGGGCTTCGGCGTTGCCGATGATCAGGCTGCGCTCGGAGTCTTCGGAGACGCTGCCGCCGGCCATGTGCGCGTGGCTGATGGCGATCAGCGCCTGACCCGCATCGCGTCTGGCTTGCGCGGCCTCGATCAGTTGCCGGTGCACCTGGGCAATGCCCTGCAGGTAGTCGTCGCCCAATTGGGCGCCGGTGACTTCCGCCGGGCGCAGGAACGGCAGGGCCAAGCACCAGGCGCGTACCTCGCCGCTGGCGTCGGGCAGCGGTACCAGCAGACGCTCGGTGTCCAGCGTGCCGTCATCCAGCCACAGCACCCGGCCCAGGGCGTGGGTGCGCAGGCGGCGCATCAGCGGGGCGGGCAGCTCGATGCGTGAGCCGGAGTCGTGGTTGCCAGCGATCATCACAATGGTCAGCGCTGGCTGTTGTTCGTGCGCGTCGACGATGAACTCGTAGAGCCGCTCCTGGGCTTTTACCGGCGGGTTGACCGTGTCGAAGATGTCGCCGGCGATCAGCAGTACATCGGGGCGTCGCTCGGCCAGGCGGGCCAGCAGCCAGGCCAGGAAGGCCTGATGCTCGAAGTCGCGTTCCTGGCCATGCAGGTGCTGGCCCAGGTGCCAGTCGGAGGTGTGGAACAAACGCATGGCATTACCTTGTCGATCATACGGAGCGGTCGCGCCGCCCAGCGCTTGGGGCGGCGCGACCGGCATTCATTTCGGGTACAGCGGCGGCAGCCCGGCATCGCCGCCGGAATTCTCGGCGTGCTCGACGGTCGGCAGGCTGCGGATCGCCCGCCACAGTTCCTCGCCCAGCCACAGCTGGCCCGTCTCGCTGTACAGCGCGCCATTGAGGCCATCCAGGGCGTCGGACAGCGGTACGAAACGCGCCGCCATGTCGGCCAGGGTCTCGGGTTGCTGGCGCGCCCAGGCGTCGAGGGCCTGGCGGGTGGCCTGTGGGTCGTTGGCCAGGCAGGCGCGCTTGAGGTCGTCCAGTACACTGCGCGGGCTGGGGCCGGCCTGCGCCGCACGTGCCACGGCCGGCAGGCCGCGGGCCCGCCACCAGAGCCACAGGCCCAGCAGGGTGGTGCAGGCAAAGAACAGCGTGCTCAGCTGCCAGAGCCACAGCCAGGCAGGCAGCAGGCCCTGCTCGCCGCCCACCGGCGTATCCACCGCCAGCCCGGGGTTGGCACTCACCTCCAGGGTGCGCGCCGGCAGGCTGCTGTGTTCGATGTGGTCTTCGCGGGTATTCCACCAGGTCAGTTCCACGGCCGGCAGGTCGATGCTGCCGGGACGGTTGGGCACCAGGGCTTCGCTTTCCTTGCGGCTGCCGGTCAACCCGCGCTCGCCGGGCTGGTTGCTCAGTTGCGGCTGGTCCGGGTAGCGCCGCAGACCGAGCAGGTCCTGTTCGGGCAGCGGCGGCAACTGCGAGGCGGACAGCCCTTCGACCTTGAGGGTCAGGGTGCGGGTCACCGAATCGCCGGCCTGCAGGTGGGTGGTCTCGGGGTTCCAGCTTTCTTCGAGATTCACCGCGCTGGCCGGCAGCCACGGGCGGTCGGCGGGCCATACGTCAGGACGCGGCTTGACCTGCAGGCTGATCTCCGCCGAGCTGACCTGCAATGCCTTGCCCGGTTGCGGACCATAGGGGTTGAGTGCCTGCTGCTGGCCGGGGCCGGCGGCACTGTTGGTCTGCACCTGGGTGGCGCTGAACACCAGCGCGGGAATCTTCAGCCGTCCGCTCTGCTGCGGGTAGATGGCGTAGCGGGTCTCGATCACCCCATGGCGGATGCCGTTGATGAGCTTTTCGTAGGTGAGTGGCGTATCGCCGAGCTTCTCGATGCGCGCATCGGGCAGTTGCAGCGGGCTCAGGCTGCTGTCGTCGAACAGTGATACCGAATGGTAGATGCGCAGGGTCAGTACGGCCTGCGCCTGGACGTAGACGGTGTCTTTGTCGAGGCTGGCCTCGATGAACACCGGCGCCAGCTCGTTGCCGGTTTCCTGGGCATTGCCGGGCAGCACCTGGAGGATCACCGGCTGGCTGCGTGAGTCGCCCAGCTGTACCGGGGGAATCTCGACGCTGCCGGTATGCCGGGGCAACAGGGTGATCAGCCAGCGGGTGTTGGCCTGGCTGGTGCCGTCCAGGGTGGTAAGGCTGTTGACCTGGCGCGTGTCGCGGACCTCGAAGGCCTGGTCCAGGACGCTCAGGTCGGGCTTGCCGAACTGGGTGACGTCGTGGGTTTCCAGGGTCAGCTCCACCGTTTCGCCGGCATTCAGGCGGGTGCGATCGACCTGGGCGGTCAGTTCTGCCGCCTGGCTGGAGGACAGGGCCAGCCACAGCAGCAGGCCGGTCAACGAAGAAGAGGCGCGGCTCATCGGCTGTTTTCCTGGTGTTGCTGTTCGAAACGGAACTTGCGGCGCAGCAGTTCACCCGGATCGTCGGGAATCTGCCGCAGCCAGTGTTCCAGGGCCTGGCGCCGCTCGCCGTCGAGCGGCGCATCGGGCATCGGCACGGGCGGACGCGTGGTGTCGTCGGCGGCGTCCAGGGCATCGCTGTCGGCCGGTCTGCCTTCGGCCTTGGCCGCCGCCTCGCTGTCATCCCGCGTGGCGCTGTCGGTCTGCGCCGGGTCCTGCTGCCGCGCGGCGTCCTGCTGCTGTGCTGCCGATTCTGGTGGTGGCTCGTTGTCTTCGCTCGGGGCGGGTTGCTGGTCCTTGTCCTGGGACGGCTGCCGCTGTTCCAGGGCCTGACGCACCAGTGTCTGGTTGATCTGTGCGGCCGCGAAGTCCGGCTGGCGTTCCAGGGCCTGGTCATAGGCGTCCAGTGCGGCTTCCAGTTCACCGGCCATGGCCAGGGCGTTACCTCGGTTGTAGTGGTCGGTAGCCGTCTCGCCCTTGGCGAAGTAATCGGCGGCGCCGGAATAGTCGCCGGCGTCGAACAGTGCGATGGCTTTCCAGCGCGGGTCCTCGAAGTGCTGGGCTGCTTCGGCCGGGCGCTGCTGTTGCAGCAGACGCTGGCCCTGCTGGTCGGGGCGCAGCCACAGGTCCTGGAAATCGAAGGCCATGGCCGGGCGTGGCAGCAGGCAGCACAGGGCCAGGGCGAAGACCCAGCCGCGGCGTGCCGCGCAGGCTGCCAGCAGAAGCAGCGGCAGCAGCAGCCAGTAACCCTGGTCGGCGCGCCGGTCGAGATGCACCAGGCGCCCGTCGCGGTTCATCTGTTGCGGGCCGTCGAGCAGACCCAGGTCGCGCAGGTCTTCCAGGTCAGGACGTGCCTGGCGATAGCGGCCGCCGGTTTCGGCGGCGAAATCCCGCAGTCCGGCGCTGTCCAGGCGGGCCACCAGAATCGCACCGTTTTCGTCGCGCAGCAGGCCGCCGTTCTCCAGGGTCACCGGTGCGCCCTCGGCGGTGCCGATGCCCAGAATGCTCAACGCCGGCGCCTGGCCGCGCAGTTGCGCGAGAATGCCCTGGCGTTCCTGGGCATTGAGGTCCGAGGCAATGAGCAGGATGCGGCCCTGGCCGAGATCGGCCTGGCGCAGCAGGGCCAGGGCCTTGCCGATGCCCAGGTCGGCGCGCTGGCCGACGCTGGGCATGATCGATGGGCGGATCGCTTCCAGCAGGTTCTGGCTGGTACCCAGGTCATCGGACAGCGGCACCAGGGTATGTGCACTGCCGGAATAGACCACGATGGCGGTCTGTGCTTCGCTGCGCGCCTGCAGCAGGTCGCGCAGCTTGCGGCGGGCATATTCCAGACGGCTGGGCTGGGTGTCGGCGGCGAGCATCTGTGGGGTCAGTTCCAGCACCACCACCAGTGGGTCGACGGGTTTCTGCCCGGTCTGTTCGAGGCGCTGCCAGCTGGGGCCGAGCAGGGCCAGGACCGCGAGCAGCCAGGCCAGCCCCAGCACCAGCCAGGGCTGCTTGCTGCCGCGCCCGCTGCCGCCGTTGAGCAGGACATGGTGAAAGGCCGGCGGCAGCAGCATCTGCCAGCGCCCGGCGCGCTTCTGGCGGTGCCAGAGCTTCCACAGCAGCCAGGCCAGCAGCGGCACGGCGAGCAGCCACAGGGGGCGTAGCCAGTGCGGCCAGAGCGCGCTCATGGTCGGCCTCCCGGACGCTTCAGGCGCAGCCGCACGGCAGCCGCGGCCTGGCCCAGGCGGCTGCGCAGGCGCTGCACGGCGTTGTTCGGCCACAGCTCGACGATCACCCACAGCATGCTCAGCAGCACCGCCACGGCCAGAGGCCAGGCATACAGCGGATGGGCGGGGCGTGCCTGGGTCGGCTGCTGGGCGACGGGCTCCAGGGCGTCGAGGGTGGTGCGGATACGCTCGAGCTGGTCGCCGTCGCGGGCGCGGAAATATTTCCCGCCCGTGAGCTGGGCGATGCGCTGCAGGGTCGGCTCGTCGAGGTCCAGGCTGGGGTTCAGCCCGAGCAGGCTCTGGATGCCGCCGTTGTCAGGGTCGGCGCCGATGCCGATGGGGTAGATGCGCACGCCCTCGTCGGCGGCCAGGCGTGCGGCGGTCACCGGGTCGATCTGCCCGCCATTGTTGGCGCCGTCGGTAACCAGCACCAACACCCGGCTTTCGGCGGGGCGCTGGCGCAGGCGCTTGAGCGCCAGGCCGATGGCATCGCCGATGGCGGTGTTCTTGCCGGCAATGCCAATGCGCGCTTCATCCAGCCAGACCCGCACGGTGTGCCGGTCGAAGGTCAGTGGCGCCTGCACGAAGGCCTGGCTGCCGAACAGGATCAGGCCGACCCGGTCGCCTTCACGGTGTTCGAGGAAGTCGCCGAGCAGTTGCTGCACCAGCGCCAGACGGCTGACATCCTCGCCCTGCCACTGCATGTCGGGGTAATCCATGGAGCCGGAAACGTCCACCGCCACCAGCAGGTCGCGGCCACTGGCGGCGATGGGCAGCGGTTCGCCCAGCCATTGCGGACGCGCCGCCGCCGCCAGCAGCAGCAGCCAGATCAGCAGCAACGGCGCGCGCAGGCGCCAGGCCGGCAGGTTGGCCCTGGCGCGACGGCCTTTCAGGCTTTCCAGCTCACTGATGAAACTGACCCGCAGCGCCGCTTCGCCGTTGTCGGCGGGCGGCAGCAGCACGCGCATCAGCCAGGGCAGCGGCAGCAGGGCGAAGACCCAGGGCCAGGCGAACTCAAACATGCTTGCGGATCCAGGTTTCGACGGACTGGGTCAGGCCATTGATGGCCTTGTCGTCAAGCTTGCATTCGGGTTTGTAGGCGCCTTCGACCAGTACCATCCAGCGGGTCAGGCCGGCGGCCGGGCAGCGGTTGTCGAGAAACGCCAGCCACTGGCGGCCGTTGAGGGTATGGCTCTGGCTTTGTGGGTACTGGTTGCGGCACAGGCGCTTGAGCAGGCCGTTGATATGCTGCAGCCAGGCGCCGGCCGGTGCCGCGTCATAGGGTTTGGGCAGGCTGGCCAGTTCGGCGAGCGCAGCCACCCGCAGCGGGTCCAATGGCTGTTCGGCGCGTGGCAGTGGCGAGCGGCTGCGCCATACCCGGTACAGGCGCGACAGGCCCCAGGCGGCCAGCGGCAGCAGGGCGAGCAACAGCCACCAGCCTGGCGCGGGCGGCCACCAGCCGGGCAGCGGCGGGGCGATCAGCGGTTGCAGCTGGTCGAGAGGATTCATGGCTGTTTCACCGGCCGCCGGGCGTTGAGAAATTCCCGCAGTTGCTCGACCAGGTCGGTCTGCGTGCTCAGCGGCATCAGCAGGACGCGCAGCTTCTGCGCCAGGCGTTCCCAGCGTGCGCAGCGGGCTTCGCCCTGGGCGCGGTAGTTGCGGCGCAGGTCGGCATCCAGGGTGTCGAGCTCCAGCTGCGCACCGCGCTCGGCGAAGCGCAGCAGGCCGGCAGCGGGCAGGGCGCGGTCCAGCGGGTCGGAAAGTGGCAGCAACAGCAGATCGCAATGCCGTGACAGCAGGCTCAATTGTTGTTCGGCGCCCTCGCTCAGGGCTCGCTCGTCGCACAGCACGATCACCAGGCTGCCCGGGCGCAGCACCTCCCGCGCCCGGCGCAAGGCCGTACCGAAGGCATCGCGCTCGGCGGCGAGTTCGGTATGCAGCGACTGGTTGACCCGTGCCAGGCGGTTGAGCAGTTGCAGCAGGCTCTGCTTGCTGCGTCGCGGCTTGATCTCGTAGTGCTCGTGGTCGCCGAACACCAGGCCGCCGACCCGGTCGTTGTGCTCCAGCGCCGCCCAGCCGAGCAGGGCAGCGGCCTGGGCCGCCAGGACCGACTTGAACATCAGCCCGGAGCCGAAGAACAGCCGTCGGCTTTGCTCGACCATGATGAAGATCGGCCGCTCGCGCTCTTCGTGAAACAGCTTGGTGTGGGGTTCCTGGGTGCGTGCGGTGACCCGCCAGTCGATGTTGCGTACGTCGTCGCCCGCCTGGTAGACCCGCACCTGGTCGAAGTCCACGCCGCGACCGCGCAGCTTGGAGTGGTGCAGGCCGATCAGCGGGCTGCGCCGGGTCGGGGTCGAGAACAGCTGCACCTCGCGCACGCGATGGCGCATCTCGATCAGCTCGTGCAGGCTGACCCGGATACCCGGCTGGATGACGGAAGAAGACGGCATGGTCTCAGGCGACAGCCACGACGTCGAGGATGCGCTGGGTCACGCGGTCCTGGTCGATGCCGGCTGCCTCGGCCTCGAATGACAGGATGATGCGATGGCGCAGCACGTCGAACAGCACCGCCTGGATGTCCTCGGGGCTGACGAAGTCACGCCCGGCCAGCCAGGCATGGGCCCTGGCGCAGCGGTCGAGGGCGATCGAGCCGCGCGGGCTGGCGCCATAGCCGATCCACTCGGCCAGTTCCGGGTCGAACTTGGCCGGGGTGCGGGTGGCCATGACCAGTTGCACCAGGTATTCCTCCACCGCATCGGCCATGTACAGGCCGAGGATTTCCTTGCGTGCAGCGAAGATCGCCTGCTGGCTGACCCGTCGCTCCGGCTTGGTTTCACCATTGAGCGCCTCGCCACGGGCCTGCTGGAGGATCTTGCGTTCCACGGCGGCATCCGGGAAACCGATCTTGACGTGCATCAGGAAGCGATCGAGCTGCGCCTCGGGCAGCGGGTAGGTGCCTTCCTGCTCGATGGGGTTCTGGGTGGCCATCACCAGGAACAGTGGCGACAGGTCGTAGGTGCTGCGCCCGACGCTGACCTGGCGTTCGGCCATGGCTTCGAGCAGCGCCGACTGCACCTTGGCTGGCGCGCGGTTGATTTCGTCGGCCAGGACCAGGTTGTGGAAGATCGGACCCTGCTGGAATACGAAACTGCCGGTTTCGGGGCGGTAGATTTCGGTGCCGGTGATGTCGGCCGGTAGCAGGTCGGGGGTGAACTGGATACGGTGGAACTGTGCCTCGATACCCTCGGCCAGTTCCTTGATGGCCTTGGTCTTGGCCAGCCCTGGTGCACCTTCGACCAGCATGTGACCGTCGGCGAGCAGGGCGATCAGCAGCCGGTCGATCAGCTTGTCCTGACCGAGGATCTGGGTTGAAAGAAAGCTTCGCAGCGCGATCAGCGCTTCACGATGTTCCATCGGTGAGGATTCCTGGCAAGGTGATACCGGTCTGGCGAATGACGGCCAGGGGCGGCGAGCGGGTGAGGCGTGCCTGAGCGACGCTCGCTGGCCTGCACGACAGAACCCTGGCTGGGGGCGTTACTTTAATCCATCCGGGGCCTGATCGACTAATGGCGCCGGGGCTTTTTTGGCATGTCGCTTCTCGGGAGCTGCGCCGCTCGCACCCTGGGGCCGGCTAGAAGGGCTGCACCCGGTAGAGTTGTGCCGCGTTGTGCCACAGCAACCTGGGCAGCGCCGCTTCACCCAGGACCTCGCTGAGCGTGTCGAGGTCACGCTGCACAGCGGCTGTCGTGCTGTCCGCCGATGGCAGGCCGCTGCCGAACATCAGCGCCTGCGGGTTGGCGCTGTACAGGTCGTCGAGCAGGGCCGTGCAGCTGGCGTTGAGACGCCCGATGCCGAAGAGCTTGATGCGCGCGCCGCGTTCGACCAGGCGCAGCAGGCTGGGCAGGCAGCCGCGTGCCAGTACGCGAAGGTCCAGGCACAGGGCCGGCAACTGCGCCAGGCTCTCTTCGAAGTCGGCCAGTTCACGTGGGTCGAGGGTGACTTCGGCGTGCCACCCGGTGTGCTGGTGAACGCGTCGGGCCAGTGCCAGGCACTGCTCGGGCGCTACGCTGGCGCCGCGCTTGAGGGTCAGGCGCAGGCCGCGTACGCCGAAACTGTTGAGGGTGTCCAGCTCACTGTTGCCGACGTTCAGCGGCAGTCGAGCGACCCCGACGTACCCTGGCCCGAGCCGGCGCAGGGCGTCGAGCAGGTGACCCTGGCGCCAGCCCTGGGCAGGCGTTGCCACCACGGCACCACCGGTGAAACCCAGCGGTGCCACCCTGGCGCGATAGTCGTCGCAGGTGAAGGCTGCCGGCAGGGGGGCGCAGGAGGCCTGCAGCGCAAAGTGCGGGTCGAAGATGTGGCAGTGGGCGTCGAAGCGGTAGGGGGGCATGGCGGTCTCCTGGCAGACAGTGCCCCCTGACTTTACCCCCGGCTGTCAGGCGATCTGGCTGACATATGTACCGACACCCGCCAGGATGATGCGTAGCGTGCTGTCGACTTCGGCGAGGTCGTCGGCATCGGTGGCATGGCGGATTTCCACCGGCTCGGGGCCGGTCAGGCTGGCCGCGTCGGTCGGTTCCAGTTCGATCAGCAGGCGTGCCGGCTCCAGGGTCACCCTGAGGCTGCCGACCGCCAGGCTGCGCTCGTCGCCGACACTGACTTCCACCTGGTCTTCGTCAGGGAAACGGCTCAGCGAGAACAGCTCGCCGTTGTCGCCATGACAGCACAGCATGGCCATGTCGTCGTATTCGTCGTCGCAGGGGTTGGCGATGAGCCAGGGCGTGTTGATGAGCATGTCGAAATCCTGATCGAGGCGGCAAGGTCGGTAATTGTGCCAGTCCCTGATGAACTTTTCCTAACGCCGCCATGGTGTTTTCCGGCTGCTGCCGTGGCCCTTGGCCCGTTACCTGTCTGCTAGTCGATGACCGAATATGTCGCAGCCTTGTAAGCCCTGTATGGACCGCTGTCGTTAAGCTGACCGGCGACAAACGGTCGCATGCCCTGCCTGACAGGCCCGGCGCGCTTTCTGACGCAGTTCTCGGAAATGGCATTGAAACACCTCGGTCCCCTGAGCATCGCCCGTTTACTTCTACACTCGATCCTGTCGACCCACGGATCGTGGCAAAAAGCCCGTCTCCTTCTAAAAAAGCCAAAGCGGAGTAACATCGATGGCGTTCTTCACCGCAGCCAGCAAGGCCGACTTCCAGCATCAACTGCAAGCGGCCCTGGCGCAGCACATCAGCGAACAGGCACTGCCACAAGTGGCGCTGTTCGCCGAGCAATTCTTCGGCATCATTTCCCTTGACGAATTGACCCAGCGTCGCCTTTCCGACCTGGCGGGCTGCACCCTTTCAGCCTGGCGGCTGCTCGAACGCTTCGAACACGACAAACCCCAGGTACGGGTCTACAACCCCGATTACGAGCGCCACGGCTGGCAGTCCACCCACACGGTGGTCGAGGTGCTGCATCACGACCTGCCCTTTCTGGTCGACTCGGTACGCACCGAGCTGAACCGCCGCAGCTACAGCATCCACACCCTGCAGACCACCGTCCTGAGCGTGCGACGCGGCGCCCAGGGTGAACTGCTGGAAGTGCTGCCCAAGGGCACCACCGGCGAGGGCGTGCTGCAGGAATCGCTGATGTACCTGGAGATCGACCGTAGTTCCAATGCCAGTGAGCTGAGCGCTCTGGCGCGCGAACTGGAGCAGGTGCTCGGCGAAGTGCGCGTAGCCGTCGAGGACTTCGAGCCGATGAAGGCACGGGTCCACGATGTCCTGGCGGCCATTGACGCCGGCGCGCATGGCATCGACCCGGAGGAGGTCGACGAGGTCAAGATCTTCCTGCAGTGGTTGCTGGACAACCATTTCACTTTCCTGGGCTACGAAGAGTTCCAGGTGCGCCTGGAAGCCGACGGCGGCCACATCGAGTACGACCCTTCGTCGTTCCTTGGCCTGACCAAACTGTTGCGCGTGGGGCTCAGCAGCGAAGACCTGCATATCGAAGACTACGCGGTGAAGTACCTGCAGGAGCCCACCCTGCTGTCGTTCGCCAAGGCTGCGCTGCCCAGCCGTGTACACCGCCCGGCCTATCCCGACTACGTGTCGATCCGCCTGATCGACGCGGCGGGCAAGGTGGTCAAGGAGTGTCGTTTCATGGGGCTATACACCTCGTCGGTGTATGGCGAGAACGTGCACCGCATTCCCTATATCCGTCGCAAGGTCGCGGAGATCGAGCGCCGCTCCGGCTTCGACGCCAAGGCCCACCTGGGCAAGGAGTTGGCCCAGGTCATCGAAGTGCTGCCGCGTGACGACCTGTTCCAGACCCCGGTCGACGAGCTGTTCGGCACCGTGATGTCCATCGTGCAGATCCAGGAACGCAACAAGATTCGCGTGTTCCTGCGCAAGGACCCGTACGGGCGCTTCTGCTACTGCCTGGCCTATGTCCCGCGCGACGTGTACTCCACCGAAGTGCGGCAGAAGATCCAGCAGGTGCTGATGGATCGCCTCAAGGCCAGTGACTGCGAATTCTGGACCTTCTTCTCCGAGTCGGTGCTGGCCCGCGTGCAGCTGATCCTGCGCGTCGATCCGAAGATCACCCTGGATATCGACCCCGTGCAGCTGGAGAACGAGGTCATCCAGGCCTGCCGTTCCTGGAAGGACGACTACGCTAGCCTGGTCATCGAAAGTTTCGGTGAGGCCCAGGGCACCAACGTGCTGGAAGACTTCCCGAAAGGTTTCCCGGCCGGCTACCGCGAGCGCTTCGCCGCGCATTCGGCGGTGGTCGACATGCAGCACGTGCTGAGCCTGTCGGAGAGCAACCCGCTGGTGATGAGCTTCTACCAGCCACTCGCCGGCCGCCGCCAACAGCTGCACTGCAAGCTGTATCACGCCGATACCCCGCTGGCGCTGTCCGATGTGCTGCCGATCCTGGAGAACCTCGGCCTGCGCGTGCTCGGCGAGTTCCCCTATCGCCTGCAGCATGTCGATGGCCGTGAGTTCTGGATCCACGACTTCGCCTTCACCTACGCCGAAGGCCTGGACCTCGACATCCAGCAGCTCAACGACGTCTTGCAGGACGCTTTCGTGCACATCGTGCGCGGTGATGCCGAGAACGACGCCTTCAACCGCCTGGTGCTGACTGCCGGCCTGCCGTGGCGCGACGTGGCTCTGCTGCGTGCCTATGCGCGCTACCTCAAGCAGATCCGCCTGGGCTTCGACCTGGGCTACATCGCCAGCACCCTGAACAACCACACCGAGATCGCCCGCGAGCTGACCCGGCTGTTCAAGACCCGCTTCTACCTGGCGCGCAAGCTGGCCAGCGAAGACCTCGATGACAAGCAACTGCGCCTGGAGCAGGCGATCCTCACCGCCCTGGACGACGTCCAGGTGCTCAACGAAGACCGCATCCTGCGTCGCTACCTGGACCTCATCAAGGCCACCCTGCGCACCAACTTCTACCAGACTGACGCCAATGGCCAGAACAAGAGCTACTTCAGCTTCAAGTTCAACCCGCGCCTGATTCCCGAACTGCCCAAGCCGGTGCCGAAATTCGAGATTTTCGTCTATTCGCCGCGCGTCGAGGGCGTGCACCTGCGCTTTGGCAACGTGGCTCGCGGCGGCCTGCGCTGGTCGGACCGCGAGGAAGACTTCCGCACCGAGGTGCTGGGCCTGGTCAAGGCGCAGCAGGTGAAGAACTCGGTGATCGTGCCGGTGGGTGCCAAGGGTGGTTTCGTACCGCGCCGTCTGCCGGCTTCCGGCAGCCGTGACGAAGTGCAGGCCGAGGCCATCGCCTGCTACCGCATCTTCATCTCCGGCCTGCTGGACATCACCGACAACCTCAAGGAAGGCGCGCTGGTGCCGCCGGCCAACGTGGTGCGTCACGACGATGATGACCCGTACCTGGTGGTCGCGGCCGACAAGGGCACCGCGACCTTCTCCGACATCGCCAACGGCATCGCCCTGGACTACGGCTTCTGGCTGGGTGACGCGTTCGCTTCGGGCGGCTCGGCCGGCTATGACCACAAGAAGATGGGCATCACCGCCAAGGGTGCCTGGGTGGGCGTGCAACGGCATTTCCGTGAGCGCGATATCAACGTGCAGCAGGACAGCATCACCGTGATCGGCATTGGCGACATGGCCGGTGACGTGTTCGGCAACGGCCTGCTGATGTCCGACAAGCTGCAACTGGTGGCGGCCTTCAACCACCTGCATATCTTCATCGACCCGAATCCGGACCCGGCCAGCAGCTTCGCCGAGCGCCAGCGCCTGTTCAACCTGCCGCGCTCGGCCTGGACCGACTACGACGCCAGCCTGATCTCCGCCGGTGGCGGGGTGTTCCCGCGCAGTGCCAAGAGCATCACCATCACCGAGCAGATGAAGGCACGCTTCGACATCAAGGCCGACAAGCTGACCCCGACCGAGCTGATGAATGCGTTGCTCAAGGCGCCGGTGGACCTGTTGTGGAACGGTGGTATCGGCACCTATGTGAAGTCCAGCGAAGAGAGCCACGCCGACGTCGGCGACAAGGCCAACGACGCGTTGCGCGTCAATGGCAACGAGTTGCGCTGCAAGGTGGTGGGCGAGGGTGGCAACCTGGGCATGACCCAGCTGGGCCGTGTCGAGTTCGGCCTGCATGGCGGGGCGACCAACACCGACTTCATCGACAACGCTGGTGGCGTGGACTGCTCCGACCATGAGGTCAACATCAAGATCCTCATCAACGAAGTGGTGCAGGCCGGTGACATGACCCAGAAGCAGCGCAACCAGCTGCTCGAGAGCATGACCGACGAAGTCGGCCACCTGGTGCTGGGCAACAACTACAAGCAGACCCAGGCGCTGTCGCTGGCGGCGCGGCGTGCCTATGATCGCATCGCCGAGTACAAGCGCCTGATGGGTGACCTGGAGGCGCGCGGCAAGCTCGACCGGCTGATCGAATTCCTGCCTTCGGAAGAGCAGATCGCCGAGCGCGTCGCCGCCGGCCATGGCCTGACCCGTGCCGAGCTGTCGGTGCTGATCTCCTACAGCAAGATCGACCTCAAGGAAGCGCTGCTGGAATCCCGCGTGCCGGATGACGACTACCTGGCGCGTGACATGGAGACTGCGTTCCCGTCGTCGCTGGGCGCGCAGTATTCCGCGGCCATGCGCAACCATCGCCTCAAGCGCGAGATCGTCAGCACCCAGATCGCCAACGATCTGGTCAACCACATGGGCATCACCTTCGTGCAGCGCCTGAAGGAGTCCACCGGCATGAGCGCTGCGGCGGTCGCCGGAGCCTATGTGATCGTGCGGGACATCTTCCACCTACCGCACTGGTTCCGCCAGATCGAGGCACTGGACTACAAGGTGCCGGCCGAGATCCAGCTGACCCTGATGGACGAACTGATGCGCCTGGGCCGTCGCGCCACGCGCTGGTTCCTGCGCAGCCGCCGCAACGAACTGGATGCCGCCCGTGATGTGGCGCACTTCGGTCCGCATATCGCGGCGCTGGGCCTGAAGCTCGACGAACTGCTCGAAGGCCGCACCCGTGCCGTCTGGCAGGAGCGCTACGAGGCCTATGTGGAATCTGGCGTGCCTGAGCTGCTGGCGCGCATGGTGGCCGGTACCACGCACCTCTACACCCTGTTGCCGATCATCGAGGCTTCCGACGTGACCGGGCATAACGCTGCCGACGTGGCGAAGACCTTCTTCGCGGTGGGCAGCGCCCTGGAAATCACCTGGTACCTGCAGCAGATCAGCAGTTTGCCGGTGGAGAGCAACTGGCAGGCCTTGGCCCGCGAGGCGTTCCGCGACGACATCGACTGGCAGCAGCGGGCGATCACCATCTCCGTGCTGCAGATGCAGGACGGGCCGGAGGATCTGGAAGCTCGCCTGGCCCTGTGGCTGGAGCAGCACGCGGCGATGGTCGAGCGCTGGCGCGCCATGCTCGTGGAGTTGCGTGCCGCTACGGGTACCGACTACGCGATGTACGCGGTGGCCAACCGTGAGCTGCTGGACCTGGCCATGAGCGGGCAGGCGGCGACCGTGTGAGGCGTTTGGCATAAGCCGCTTGTAGAGAGCTTGTGCCCAGGGGGCTGGCCGCGGCGTGTGCCGCGACCAGCTTGCGGCCCTGCCGGGCTCTCTGGGCGCCACAAAGTTGTTCGCAAGGCAAAAAGAAACCCCGCACTTGGCGGGGTTTCTTTTTTACAGCGCTACAGCCAGGTCAGGGCATCAGGCCTGGACGACCGGGATGTTGGCGGTGGCCGCCGCGTCGCGGAACTCGGCGATCTGGTCGAAGCTCAGGTAGCGGTAGACGTCGGCAGCCATGCTGTCGATGTCCTTGGCGTACTGCATGTACTCCTCGACGGTCGGCAGCTTGCCGATGATCGAAGCCACGGCAGCCAGCTCGGCCGAAGCCAGGTAGACGTTGGTGGCGTCGCCCAGGCGGTTCGGGAAGTTACGGGTCGAGGTGGAAACCACGGTCGAACCGGTCTGTACGCGAGCCTGGTTACCCATGCACAGCGAGCAGCCTGGCATTTCCATGCGCGCGCCAGCCTTGCCGTAGATGCCGTAGTAGCCTTCTTCGGTCAGCTGGTGAGCGTCCATCTTGGTTGGCGGAGCCAGCCACAGACGGGTCGGAATACCGCCCTTGACCTTGTCCAGCAGCTTGCCGGCAGCGCGGAAGTGACCGATGTTGGTCATGCACGAACCGATGAACACTTCGTCGATCTTGTCGCCCGCCACGGTGGACAGCAGGCGAGCGTCGTCCGGGTCGTTCGGCGCGCAGAGCACAGGCTCCTTGACGTCGGCCAGGTCGATCTCGATGACGGCAGCGTATTCGGCGTCCTTGTCGGCTTCCAGCAGCTCTGGCTTGGCCAGCCAGGCTTCCATCGCCTGGGCGCGGCGCTCCATGGTGCGGGCATCGCCGTAGCCTTCGCTGATCATCCAGCGCAGCAGGGTGATGTTGGACTTCAGGTACTCGGCGATGGAGGCTTCCGGCAGCTTGATGGTGCAACCGGCAGCCGAACGCTCTGCCGAGGCGTCGGACAGTTCGAAGGCTTGCTCGACGGTCAGTTCGTTGAGGCCTTCGATCTCGAGGATGCGGCCGGAGAAGATGTTCTTCTTGCCTTTCTTCTCTACGGTCAGCAGGCCTTGCTGGATGGCGTAGTAAGGAATGGCGTGTACCAGGTCGCGCAGGGTGATGCCAGGCTGCATCTTGCCTTTGAAGCGCACCAGGACCGACTCCGGCATGTCCAGCGGCATGACGCCGGTGGCCGCGGCGAAGGCGACCAGGCCGGAACCGGCCGGGAAGGAGATGCCGATCGGGAAGCGGGTGTGCGAGTCGCCGCCGGTGCCGACGGTGTCAGGCAGCAGCATGCGGTTCAGCCAGCTGTGGATGATACCGTCGCCAGGACGCAGCGACACGCCGCCACGGGTGCGGATGAAATCCGGCAGGGTGTGGTGGGTGGTGACGTCGATCGGCTTCGGATAAGCCGCGGTGTGGCAGAACGACTGCATGACCAGGTCGGCGGAGAAGCCCAGGCACGCCAGGTCTTTCAGCTCGTCGCGGGTCATCGGGCCAGTGGTGTCCTGGGAGCCGACGGTGGTCATCTTCGGTTCGCAGTAGGTGCCAGGGCGCACGCCTTTGCCTTCCGGCAGGCCGCAGGCCTTGCCGACCATCTTCTGCGCCAGGGTGAAGCCCTTGCCGCTGTCGACCGGTGCTTCAGGCAGGGCGAACAGGTCGGTTGGCCCCAGGCCCAGCTCGGCACGCGCCTTCTCGGTCAGGCCACGGCCGACGATCAGCGGGATACGGCCGCCAGCGCGGACTTCGTCGAGCAGCACCGGGGTCTTCAGTTCGAAGGTGGTGATGACTTCGTCGGAACCGTGCTTGCAGACCTTGCCGGCGTGCGGGTAGACGTCGATCACGTCACCCATGGCCAGGTTGGTGCAGTCGAATTCGATCGGCAGGGCGCCGGCGTCTTCCATGGTGTTGTAGAAGATCGGGGCGATCTTGGTGCCGAAGCAGAATCCACCCGCGCGCTTGTTCGGCACGTAAGGGATGTCGTCGCCGAAGAACCACAGCACGGAGTTGGTCGCGGATTTACGCGAGGAACCGGTACCGACCACGTCACCGACGTAGGCGACCGGGAAGCCTTTGGCCTTGACCGCTTCGATCTGCTTCAGGGGACCAACGGAACCCGGCTGCTCAGGCTCGATGCCGTCGCGGGCCATTTTCAGCATGGCCAGGGCGTGCAGCGGGATGTCGGGACGCGACCAGGCATCCGGGGCTGGGGACAGGTCGTCGGTGTTGGTTTCGCCAGGCACCTTGAATACGGCCAGGCTGTACTTCTCGGCGATGGCTGGCTTCTTGGTGAACCACTCGCCGGCGGCCCAGGATTCCAGGACGGCCTTGGCATGCGCGTTACCGGCCTTGGCTTTCTCAGCCACGTCGTGGAAGGCATCGAACATCAGCAGGGTGAACTTGAGTTGTTCGGCGGCGACGGCGCCCAGTTCGGCGTCGTCGAGCAGCTCGACCAGGGTGGCGATGTTGTAGCCGCCCTGCATGGTGCCCAGCAGTTCGGTGGCGCGCTTGCGGTCGATCAGGGGAGAGGAGGCTTCGCCCTTGGTGATGGCGGACAGGAAACCGGCCTTGACGTAGGCGGCTTCGTCGACTCCTGGTGGAACGCGGTTGGTGATCAGGTCAACGAGGAAAGCTTCTTCGCCAGCCGGTGGGTTCTTCAGCAGCTCGACCAGGCCTGCGGTTTGTTCGGCGTTCAGCGGCTGGGGCACGATGCCCTGGGCGGCACGCTCTTCGGTGTGTTTACGGTAGGCTTCAAGCACAGTATTACCCTCATCAGTGGTCCCAAATGGGTGTCCGGGACGCTCATCCAGAAATTGTCCATTACTCTGTATGCCGATGCTCGGTCGAGCATCCTGGCCAAGAGTAGTGGCAATTCCTTACGAAGCTGTTTTCAAAGTTTTACGCCTGCAGGACGGCTGGGTGGGACGGTCGGTGGCCATTCTTGATGAGGGAACGGCCGTGCCGACACCGGACTGCGGGATAACTTGACTGTGCTCGTGACGCTTTGAAAACAGCTTCTGACGGACATTGGCGCCTTACAAGGCCCGGTGATTCTACGGCAAAACTTTCTCGAAGGTAAGCGCGAGCGCGGCGGCCATCGCTGCCGCGTTGCCGTTGCAAAGCGCCGCGCAGCCAGGGCAAAGGCCCGGCTGGCGCGGCCTGGCAGCATCAGGGTGCTTAGCCCTGCAGGTCGAGGGGTGACCCTCATTAGACAAAGGGCTAACATGGCGGCTCGTTCCACCAGCCGCAGCCCGCCATGCCCGATCAGATCATCAAGACGCCCTGCGTCGGCCTTTGCTCCACCGTGTTCGGTGACCGCGTGTGCCGGGGCTGCAAGCGTTTCCATCATGAAATCGTCAACTGGAACAGTTACGGCGAGGATGAGAAGCGCGCGGTCTGGCTGCGCCTGGAGCAGTTGCTGGTGCAGGTGATGACCGCCAAGGTCGAGGTGTTCGACCCGGAAAAGCTGCGCTGGCAGCTGACCCAGCGCAAGATCCGCTTCGTCGCCCACCAGTCCGAGTACTGCTGGGCCTACCAGCTCATCGCCCGCGGTGCGCGGGTCATCAGCAATGTCGAGGCCTACGGCTTCGTGCTGTTGCCGGAATTCCGCGACTGGCCACTGCCCGACCTGCGCGATGCCATCGACCGCGAGTTCTTCCTGCTTTCCGACGCGCACTACGAGCGCTACATCGCCCCTTCCTTCCTGCGGGACGCACTGGGCGCCTGAGGGCGTTGGCTTCAGCCCTGGAACAAGGCTTCCAGGTGTTCGATGATGGCCTCGGTCTTGAGTACCAGCACATCGCTTTCCAGTGTGTCGAGCACCACCTCGGCCGTATTGCCCACCAGGGCGCCCGCCATGCCGGTGCGCGCCACGGTGCCGATTACCGTGACAGCGGCCTGGAGCTGGTGCGCGGTGTGCGGAATCAGCACGTCGGCCGGCCCCTCGGTGACGTGCAGACGGGCATCGGGGATGTCGAAGCGCTGCTGGAAGGTCCGGCACTGCTGGCGATAACGCGCCTCGATGGCGCTGCCGGGCTGGTAGGCCGGGTCCGCCGCCGAGAGAGTCGGTGCCGGGTGGGCGGCGATGACGTGCAAGTCGCCGCGGGCCAGCATGGCGAGGCCGTAGCCGTGATCGATGATGGCTTCGTGCAGGGCCTGGTGCTGGCTTTCCGCGTTGTCGACGTCCACGGCCGCGAGCATCACCGCACCGGCCCAGGGGCGGTCGTTCTTGACCATCAGCACCGGGCTGGGGCAGTAGCGCAGCAGCTTCCAGTCGTCAGGGGTGAGCAGCGCCTTCTTCAACGGGTTGTCGGGGTAATGCTGCTTGATGACCAGCCCACAGCCTGCGGCCTGCTGGGCCTTGATGACGGTTCGATGCAGCGAGTCCTGCCAGTCTTGTGCAGCGCTGACGGTGAAGCCCTGTTCCTGCAGGTTGATTCGTGACTCGGCCAGCCAGGGGCCGTGGTCGTGGCGCGGGTCGCAGACCAGCAGATGCAGGTGGGCCTGGGTCACGCCGGCGATCAGGCGAGCTCGCTTGAGGGCGAGGTGGTCGGGGCTGCCGGGGTCGATGACCACCAGGATGCTGCGGATCGATTGCATGATGCGGCGCTCCACACGCGGGCTGACCTGTTTACTATAGTTCGCGAGTAGGCTGTGGATCAGCGAATCAGGCTCGCCGCATGCAGCGGTGGCTCGTATAATGCGCGGCTTTGCCCAGCCGTTGCCGTGAGCCTATGTACCCGATCCCTGAAATCGAAGCCTTCCTGTTGTGCCGTACGCCCGATGCCTGGGTGCAGGCGGCGCTGCGCAACCTGGACATTCTGCTGATCGACCACGCCAACAACGAGAAGAAGGCCGCCGGCGCGGCGTTCCAGTTCATGTTCCAGTACAACGACAAGTTCGACCTGCAGGCCAAGATGTCACGCCTGGCGCGTGAAGAGCTGCGGCATTTCGAACAGGTCATCAGCCTGATCCGCAAGCGCGGCATCCCCATGGCCAACGTCAGCTCGGCACGCTACGCCGGTGCGCTGCGTAAATGCGTGCGCAATCACAACCCCTACCGGCTTACCGATGCGCTGATCGTCGGCGGCATCGTCGAGGCGCGCTCCTGCGAACGTTTCGCTGCCCTGGTGCCGCACCTGGATGAGGAGCTGAGCAAGTTCTACGCGAGCCTGCTCAAGTCCGAGGCGCGGCATTTCCAGGATTACCTCAAGCTGGCCTACCTGTACGGCGACAAGGCTGACGTGGATGCCAAGATCGAAGAAATCCGCCTGGTCGAGAAGGAGCTGATCGAAAGCCCCGACGAGGACTTCCGCTTCCACAGCGGTGTACCGCTGGTCGCCTGACGCCAGCGCATAACGCTGCGGACCGCCCTTGTGGCGGTCTTTTTTTTGCCGTTATTGAAAGCAAGCTAACTAATGTTTTGACATTTGCTGTCATGGCAGTAATATCGTGCAACAACTGCCTAAGCAGCTATCTGGGTGATCCTTTGAAACATTTCTCGCCGGACAACTTCGACTCCAGCCTCATGGGCCTGCTGCTCGGGCGCACCGCTGCCCTCAAGGACCGCATACTCGACAAGTATCTGCTGCCCTATGACGTCACCTTCGCGCAGTACAAGGTGCTGATCATCATTGCCCAGTTCGCCTCCGACACCCCGGTGGAGATGTGTCGGCACCTGAGCCTGGACAGCGGTTCGATGACCCGCATGCTCGACCGCCTGGAACAGAAAGGCCTGATCCTGCGCAACCGTTCGGACGCTGATCGACGTCAGGTCAAGGTTGCCCTTACCAGCAAGGGCCAGGCCCTCGCCGACCTGCTGCCAAGCATCGGTGCCGATGCCATGAACGACCTGCTCGCCCCCCTGGAACAGGAGGAGGTCGAGACGTTGCGGCGGATTCTCACCAAGGTGCTGGTGGCCTCCGACGATCAAATCATCCTCACTCGCCTGAGCTTCAAGTCCAAGGTGGCGCCATGAACGCTTCGATTCTGCTGCGGCGTGCCGCGCCCCTGGCCATCGCCATCGGCCTGGCCGGCTGCGCCAGCTCTGCCGGGCTGCACCCGCAGGCCGAGCGCATGCCGGCGCAGAACCTGCAGGCCGCCAGCAGCCTGCGCGACATTCCTCTTTCGGCAGCGGCCTGGCCGCGTGATGACTGGTGGAAGAGCCTGGGCGATGCCCAGCTCGACCGCCTGATCGACCAGGCCCTGCGCGACAGCCCGGACATGCAGGTGGCCAGCGCCAGGGCGCACCAGGCCATGGCCGAGGCCGATGCCGCCGATGCTGCGCGTATGCCCAGCCTGGATGCCAGCGCCGGGGTGACCCGCTCGCGCCTGGCGCGTGACCAGGATCCGCTGGGGCAGGGCAGCCGCTACAGCACGGTGCGTAACCTGGGCCTGAACTTCAATTACAGCTTCGACCTGTGGGGCGGTCAGCGCGCCAATTGGGAGGCCGCGCTGGGCCAGGCCCGGGCCGCCGAAGTGGACCGCCAGGCGGCGCGTCTGACCCTGGCCACCGACGTGGCCCGTGCCTACAGCCAACTGGCTCAGGCCCATGTGATGCGCGACCTGGCCGCCGAAGACCTGCAGCGCACCCGGCAGATGCTCGACCTGGGCCAGAAGCGCCTGGGCTCGGGTATCGACAGCCAGTATCAGTTCCAGCAGAGCCAGAGTCTGGAAGCCGGTGCCCGGCAGGCCCTGCTGGACGCCGAGAGCCAGTTGCGCAGCGCGCAGATCGCCTTGGCGGTGCTGCTCGGCAAGGGCCCCGATGAAGGCAGCCGCCTGGCGCGGCCGCAAGTGCTGCAGCCAGCGGTCGTCCAGCTGCCGTCGTCGCTGCCTGCCGAACTGCTCGGTCGGCGCCCCGATGTGGTCGCGGCGCGCTGGCGCGTCGAGGCGGCCGGCAAGGGTATCGAGGCGAGCAAGACGCGCTTCTACCCCAACCTCAACCTCAGTGCCGCCGCCGGCACCGAGTCGCTGCTGGGCGATGCGCTGTTCGGCAGCGCCAGCCGGTTCTTCAACATTCGCCCGACCGTGTCGCTGCCGTTGTTCGATGGCGGTCGCCTGCGCGCCGACCTCGACGCCCGGGATGCCGACTACGAGCTGGCCGTGGCGCAATACAACAAGGTGCTGGTCGCCGCCCTCGGCGAGGTTGCCGACGGGATCGGCCAGTTGCGCGATATCGACGGCCAGGTGCAGGCGCGCCGCGAAGCCACCGACATCGTGCGGCGTTCCTTCGATACCGCGACCCAGCGCTATGCCGCCGGCATCGGCAACTATCTGGACGTGCTCAGCGTCGAGCAGCAGCTGCTGCAGTCGCAACGTCAACTGGCGGATCTGGATGCCCGGCGCATCGATCTGTCGATCCGCCTGATGCAGGCCCTTGGCGGCGGCTTCATCGCCGATGCCCAGGCTGCTCAGGTGCCACCCGTTTCTCTGCAAAGGTAATCGCCATGGCCGACGCCACTTCTGCTTCTTCATCCACCGCCGTGACCAAGGACCAGCCCTCCGGCAAGCGCAAGGTCATGCTCCTGGGCCTGGCCGCCGTGGTGATCGCCGCCGGCCTGGGGGCCTGGGCCTGGCATGAACTCTATGGCCGCTGGGGCGAGAGCACCGACGATGCCTACGTCAACGGCAACGTGGTGGAAATCACGCCGCAGACCACTGGCACGGTGATCAGCATCGGTGCCGACGATGGCGATCTGGTGCGCGAAGGCCAGGTGCTGCTGAAGTTCGATCCTGCCGATGCCGAGGTCAGCCTGCAGAACGCCGAGGCCAACCTGGCCCGGGTGGTGCGCCAGGTACGTGGCCTGTACAGCAATGTCGACGGTATGAAGGCGCAACTGGCGGCGCAGCGTGCGGCGCTGCAGAAGGCCCAGGACAATTACAACCGGCGCCGTAACCTGGCGGCCAGCGGGGCGATTTCCCAGGAGGAGCTGTCCCACGCCAAGGATGATCTGGTCAGCGCGCAGAGCGCCCTGAACAACGTCCAGCAGCAACTGGCCAGCAGTGTGGCGCTGGTGGATGACACGGTGGTTTCCTCGCACCCGGACGTCAAGGCCGCTGCCGCGCAGGTGCGCCAGGCCTGGCTGGCCAAGGCGCGTACCACCCTGGTCGCGCCAGTGACCGGTTACGTGGCCAAGCGCAATGTGCAACTGGGCCAGCGCATCCAGCCGGGCACCGCGACCATGGCGGTGATTCCCCTGGATCAGCTGTGGATCGACGCCAACTTCAAGGAAACCCAGCTGGGCAAGATGCGCATCGGCCAGCCGGTAGAGATCCATGCCGACCTTTACGGCAGCGACGTGACCTACAGCGGCACCGTCGACAGCCTCGGCGCTGGCACCGGCAGTGCCTTCGCCCTGTTGCCGGCGCAGAACGCCACCGGCAACTGGATCAAGATCGTCCAGCGCGTGCCGGTGCGTATTCACATTAATCCGCAGGAACTGGCCGACCACCCGCTGCGCATCGGTCTGTCGACCACCGTGGACGTCGACCTGCACGACCAGAGCGGTCCGGTGCTCGCCCAGCAGCCGCCGCGTCAGCCGAGCTTCAGCACGGCCGTGTATGACCAGCAGCTGGCCGAGGCCGATACGCTGATCAATCGCCTGATCCACGAAAACAGCGCCGGCACCGCCAAGGCCACCGCGCAGCGCTGATCCGCCCATGTGCATGCCCCGGCCCGTTGGCCGGGGCGCCGTTTCCGTGTCCAGGACCCCGCCATGAGCCAGAACGCTCCCGCTTCATTCACACCGCCGAGCCTGCTGCTGTCGACCATCGGCCTGTCGCTGGCGACCTTCATGCAGGTGCTCGATACCACCATCGCCAACGTGGCCCTGCCGACCATCTCCGGCAACCTGGGGGTCAGCTCCGAGCAAGGCACCTGGGTCATCACCTCGTTCGCGGTGAGCAACGCCATCGCCTTGCCGCTGACCGGCTGGCTGAGCCGCCGCTTCGGCGAGGTCAAGCTGTTCATCTGGGCCACGCTGCTGTTCGTGCTGGCCTCGTTCCTGTGCGGCATCTCGCAGTCGATGCCGGAACTGGTGGGCTTTCGCGTGCTGCAAGGGGTGGTGGCCGGGCCGCTGTACCCCATGAGCCAGACCCTGCTGATCGCCATCTACCCGCCGGCCAAACGGGGTATGGCCCTGGCGCTGCTGGCGATGGTCACGGTGGTGGCGCCAATCGCCGGGCCGATTCTCGGTGGCTGGATCACCGACAGCTACAGCTGGCCGTGGATCTTCTTCATCAACGTGCCCATCGGTCTGTTCGCCGCCTTTGTGGTGCGCACTCAGATGGCCAAGCGCCCGGTCAGCACCAGCCGCCAGCCCATGGACTACATCGGCCTGATCACCCTGATCATAGGCGTGGGGGCGTTGCAGGTGGTGCTGGACAAGGGCAATGACATGGACTGGTTCGAATCGAACTTCATCATCGCCGGTTCGCTGATCTCGCTGGTGGCCCTGGCGGTGTTCGTGATCTGGGAAATGACCGACCGGCACCCGATCGTCAATCTGCGGCTGTTCGCATACCGTAACTTCCGTATCGGCACGTTGGTTATGGTCTTCGGTTATGCGGGCTTCTTCGGCATCAACCTGATCCTGCCGCAGTGGCTGCAGACCCAGATGGGCTACACCGCGACCTGGGCGGGACTGGCTGCCGCGCCGATCGGCATCCTGCCGGTGGTGCTGTCGCCACTGGTGGGCAAGTATGCGCATCGCTTCGACCTGCGCCTGCTGGCCGGCCTGGCGTTCCTGGCCATGGGGCTGTCGTGCTTCATGCGTGCGGGGTTCAACAGCGATGTGGACTTCCAGCACGTGGCGATGGTGCAGCTGTTCATGGGGATCGGTGTGGCGCTGTTCTTCATGCCCACGCTCAGCATCCTGCTCTCGGACCTGCCGCCGCAGCAGATTCCCGACGGTTCAGGGCTGGCGACTTTCCTGCGCACCCTGGGCGGCAGCTTCGCCGCCTCGCTGACCACCTGGATCTGGATTCGCCGCGCCGACCAGCATCATGCCTACCTGAGCGAGAACATCAGCAATTTCGACCCGGTGACCCGCCAGACCCTGGATACCCTCGGCGGCGCCGGGCCGCAGGCCTATGCGCAAATGGAGCGCATGCTGAGCAGCCAGGCCTACATGATGTCCACGGTGGACTACTTCTACATGCTGGCGTGGATCTTCATGGGCCTGATCCTGCTGGTCTGGCTGGCCAAGCCGCCGTTCGCCGCCAAGGCCGCGCCGCCCGGTGGCGGCGGGCATTGAGTGGTCGCTGCGTCGGCTCATCCGGGCGGCGCCGTGGTGTGGCGATCGTCATCAGCGCCATACAGCAGCGAGTACAGAACGGGGATGAATCCCAGGGTCACCAGGGTGCCCAGGGCCAGACCTCCGATCATGCTGATGGCCATGCCGGTCCATAGTGCGCCACCGAACAGCATCAGCGGGATCAGCCCCAGGATGCAGGTCAGCTTGGTCATGATGATCGGCCGCAGGCGGTCCAGCGCTGCCTGCATGATGGCCTGGCGCAGCGGCTGGCCCGCAGCGGCTTCGACCTCGATGCGTTCGAGCAGCAGCACGGCGTTGTTGACGATGATGCCGGCCAGCGACAGCAGGCCGAAGGTCGCCATGAACCCGAATGGGTAGCCGCTCAGCCACAGCGCCAGGGCGACGCCGATGAGGATGAACGGAATGCTGGCGACGATGATCAGCACCTTGCGCCATGAATCGAACTGCCACACGAACAGCAGCAACATGGCGAATACCGCCAGGGGCAGGTAGCGCAACAAGGCGTCGTTGGCTGCTGCCGAGTCTTCGATTTCGCCACCCATTTCCAGGTGGTAGCCGCTGGGCAGCATCAGCTCGGCGAGGCGTGGTTCGAGGGCTTGCATCAGGCTGTCGGCGGTCATCCCGGGGTTGCGGCCACTGACGGTAATGGCGCGCTCCTGGTTGCGCCGTACCCGCACGCTGGCTTCCGAGGCCAGGCTGAGGCTGGCGACCGCCGACAGCGGCAGCGCTGCGCCACCTGCACTGGGGTAGACCGGCGTATCGGCCAGTTGCACGGCGCTGGCGGGGCGGGCGCGGGCGGTGATCTCCAGGCTGTACTGGCCGTCGCGCAGCGGCGTCACGCTCACGCCCTGGTTGGCCAGGCGCAGGGCCTGGGCGATGTCCTGGGTGTCCACGCCGGCGCGGCGGGCCCTGTCCTGGTCGATGTTGACCTGGTAGCGCAGTACCCGCGGGCCCCAGTCATTCTGGATGTCGAGGGTCCCCGGCAGCGCTGCCAGCAGGTTGGCCATTCGCTCTCCCAGCTGGCGCAGGGTGGCGTCATCCGGGCCGCTGATCCGGTACACCGCCAGACCGCTTTCGGTGCTGCCCAGCGAGAAGCGCTTGGGCTGGGCGCGTACGTCGGGGTACTCGCTCAGCAGGTGATCACGGACCCGGTCCATGACCTGTTGCAGGTCCGCCCCCGGCCGGGTGGTGATGGTGAAGTACGCCACCTCCGGGCCGGGCAGCGGCGGGTTGAGGCCCAGCACGATGCGCGGGCCGCCTTCGGCGACATAGCCGATGCTTTCGCTGATGTCGGGGTCCTTGCCCAGCCAGTCACTGAGCGCCTGCATGCGCTGCATGCTGCGTTGCGCATGGGTGCCGGGTTCGAGCTGGATCGGCAGCTGGAACTGGTTGCGGTCTGACGGCGGCAGGAAGTCGTAGGGCAGGCTGAGCAGCTTCAGGCTGGCGGCACCCAGCAGCACCAGCATGGTCAGGATGTACAGCGCGCGGTTGCGCAGCGCCACGGCCAGCAGCCGGGCATAGCCGCGGTGCAGTGTGCTTGCGCTGGGGGCGCTGGACGACTCGTGACCCGGCGTGCGGACCAGGCGCAGGCACAGCAGCGGTGTGACGGTCAGGCTCAGCGCCCAGGAACCGAGCAGGGTCAGGGCCAGGACCACCGCCAGCGAACGCAGGTATTCATTGGTGCTGGTCTGGCCGAGGAAGAACGGCGAGAAGGCCAGGATGATCACCAGCGAAGAGGTCAGCAGCGGTACGGCCAGGGTACGGCCTGCCGCTTCACAGGCCTGGCGGCGCGGCTCGCCGGCACGCAGGCGCCGCTCGATGTCTTCGGCGATGACGATGCCATTGTCCACCAGCAGGCCCAGGGCCAGGATCAGCGCGGCGATCGACACCGTCTGCAACTCGATGCCCAGGGCGCGCATCAGAATCAGGCTGGCGAGCACGGTGAGCGGCACGATGGTGCCGACGATCAGCCCGATGCGCCAACCCAGGAACAGCATCACCACGCCCATGACGATGACCATGGTTTCCATCAGCACATGTTGCATGCGCTGCATGGCGTGATGCACCACGTCGGCCTGGAAGGTCACCCGATGCAGGCTGAAGCCAGTGGGCAGGCGCTCGCCCTGCGTACTCAGGGCGCTGTCCAGCGTCTTGCCGAAGTCCTCGACGTTGAGCCCGGGGTTCATCGAGATGCCCAACACCAGCGCTCGCTGGCCACGATAGAACGCCGTGCTCTGCGGCGGGTCCTGGGCCTGGATGCCGATCTTAGCCAAGGCGCCCAGGGGCAGGGTGGTGCCGTCGGGCAAACGTACCGGCAGGTCATGCAAGGTCTGCGGGTCACGCACTTCACCGCTGAGCGACAGGCTCAGGCTCTGCGGGCCGCGCAGCAGGGTGCCGGCGCTGCTCAGGCCGTTCTGGTTGTGCAACTGGCGCAGGATCTCGGCGGGCGGCAGGCCCAGGCGCGCCAGGATGAGTGGATCGAAGTCCAGCGCAACCTGGTTTTGTTGCAGGCCGTACAGGGCGATACGTTGTACGCCCGGCAGGCGGTACAGCGCGCGGCGCAGGCGTTCGGCCTGTTCGTGCAGCTCGCTCAGTGAAAAGCCCGGTGCGGTGAGGGCGATGGAGGCCACGGCAACCTGGCCGAAGTCATCGTCGACCTGCGGCCCCTGAGTGCCCTCGGGCAAGCCAGGCGCGACTTCCGCAACCTTGTTGCGCACCCGCTGCCAGAGCGCCGGCAGATCGGCGACCTCGTCGCGGGCGGTGATCTGCACGATGGCCTGGCCGGGGCGCAGGGTGGTGGCCAGCGTCTTGAGTTCGGGCAGTTCGCGCAGTTTGTCCTCCAGCGGTCGGGCCAGCAGCGCTTCGACCCGGTCTGTGGGCAGGCCTGGCAAGGCGACACTGACCAAGGCGTCGCGGATGGTGACGTCAGGTTCTTCCTGGGAGGGAAAACCGATGAAACTCTTGATGCCGCCAAGCAGGATTGCCAGCGCGAGGAACAGCACCAGCCGCGAGCGGGATAAAGCCAGGTGGGTGATGGACATGAATCAATCCCGGACGATGACAGTGGTGGGCTGGTAGCGCGTGACACGCTCGCCCGGCCTGAGGAATGCGGCGCCGGCCACCACGACCTGGTCGTAAGGCTGCAGGCCGGCGCTGATCAGCGCCTGGTCGCCCTGCAGGGCGGCGACGCGCACGTTGCGCAGCACCACCTGGCTGGAACCTTCCATGAACAGGTAAACCTGGGCGCTGCCGGCGTCCTGGCCGGGCAGCAGGGCGCTGCTGGCAATCGCCAGTGACGAGGCACCATCGGCGGGCAGTTGCACGTTCAGCACGCTGCCGCTGGGCAGTGTGGTCTGGCCATCCGGCAGCTCGAAGACGGCCTCCTGCAGCAAGCCGTTTTCGGCCACCGGCGACAGGCCGATCAGGCTCAATTCGACGCTGCCGCCGCCGGCCGCCAGCAAACCCTGTGCGCGGTCGCCGGGCTTGAGCCGCTGGGCGTAGCGGCTCGGTACCTGCACCACCACCTGGCGCGGGCCATTGCCCTGCAGGGTCAACAGCACTTCGCCGGCGGCGACCTGGCGCAGCGGTTGCGCGACCCTGCTCACCACCCGGCCGGCGAAGGGGGCGACCAGGCGCGTGAGGTTCAGCTCGCGGCCGGCCTGGGCGGCCTCAGCGTCGGTGACCTGCGCTTGCGTTCGCGCGGTCTGCAGCGCCGTGTCGCTGCGTTCGAGGTCCGCCGCCGAGGCATTGCCCTGGCTGAACAACTGCTGGGTGCGCTGGTGTTCATGCCGACGCTGGGTCAGGTCGATGGCGCTGGCGCGGCGCCGAGCTTCGGCCTGTGCCAGGCGCAGACGTGCCGCTTCGCCGTCCTGCTCGACCAGCACCTGGCCCGCCGCTACCTGTGCACCTACTTCCACGGTCATGCGCGTCACCCTGCCAGGCTGCTCGAACGCCAGCGCGCTGTTTTGCGCCTGGCGTATCACCCCTGGGAGCACTGGCGCCGCGCTGTCCAGGCTGTACGGCATGGCCAGCTTGACCGCGCGCGGTGGCGGGCTGCCGGGCGCGGCGCCCTGCGAACAGCCGCCCAGCGTGAGAAACGCAGCGAAGCCCAGCCCGGCCAGGCGGGTCCGGCGGGTGGGAGAGTGGCCAGACATGGCAGGACCTCCTGGGTCAGAAGCTGTAGGTCAGGGCGAGGGTGCCGGTCGCGGCGGTACTGCGCTGCAGCAGCGGGCTGTCGCGGACCTGATCGGTGTAATGCGTCACGGTCAGCGTGGCCAGCGAGCTCCAGTGCGTATCGAAGTTGTGCAGCCAGTTCAGCGCGGTGGAGTAGGCGTAGATCCCGGCATCGCTGCGCTCGATGGCAAAGCCGCTGTTCAGGCTTTGTTGCGGGGTGACACCGAACCAGGTCTGGTTGAAACGCTGGCTACCGGCGTGGGCATCCAGGTCCACGGCCAGGGTGTCGCTGTCGGTGTGCAGCGTGATGGCTTCCAGGCCCATGCGGTAGCGGTCGCCACGCTGTTCGCCGGCCACGCGCCATTCGCCTTCCAGGTTGAGGCTCAGCCAAGGCGTCAGGGCCTGGCTGAGGTTGAGGTCGAAGACCGTGGCGCCGTTGATTTCGCCCATGCCACGCAGGCGGTCGCTGCCGGGACGGGAGTTGCTGTCACGATCGTCACGGCCGAAGTCGTAGTTGAACGCTCCGCTCAGGGTCAGGCCCTGCGGCGATTGCCATTGCAGGCCAAGACCGCGGGTGGTGTCGGCGAACAGCACGCCGCGCTGCACGCTGACCAGCGGGACGACCTGCGGTCGATAGTCCTTCGAGCCCATGTAGCGGCTCGCGGCACCGGCTGCCAGGCCGACGCTGACATCGGTGTGGTCGCCCCACAGCGATGGCTCGGCGGCCTGGGCCAGGGGTAGCCCGGACAGTGCCGTGAGGCACAGGGCAAGCAGGGGGCGGGTGCTGGGTCGGTAGGTCATGGTGAGTTACCTTCAAGGTTGGCTTCAGGAAGTGCTACGGAGTCGTCGATGCCGTGCAGGGCGCGATACAGGCGCAGGCGGTTGTCGAACAGTGCCTGGCTGGCCTGGCTGAGGGCCTGGCTGGTCTGCAGGGTGTCCAGGCGTGCCTGCAGACGCGCCTGGAGGCTGCCGGCTCCGGCCTGCCATTGCTGCTCCTGGCGCTGACTGTGCCGCTGGGCCAGTTGCTGGCGGGCTTGCAGGGTCTGCCATTGCGCCAGCAGTTGGCGGCGTTGTTCGAGGCCGCTGGCCATGTCGCGGAAGGCGTTGATCAGCGTGCGCTGGTAGTCGGCGACGGCCATTTGCCTGGCCACTTGGGCGGCATTCAGATTGGCCTGGTTGCGGCCACCGTCGAACAGCGGCAACGACAGCGACGGGCTGAGCAGGCGCAGGCCGCTGCCGGAGCTGAACAGGTCATGCAGCGCCGGGCTGGCGACACCCAGGCCGGTACTCAGGCGAATGGACGGAAAGAACGCCGCCCGCGCCGCGCCGATACCGGCATCGGCGGCGCGCAGGCGCTGTTCGGCGGCACGCACGTCGAAGCGTTGCAGCAGGCGCTCGGAGGGCAGGTCGGCGAGTTCGCCGGGCAGCTCTGCTGGCGCCAGGGGGCTGGTCGCTGGCGGCATGGGCGAGGGCAGCAGCCGGTAGCCGGTGACCCAGGCCAGGGCCTGGTAAGCCTGGGTGCGCTGGCTCTGGCTGTCCTGCCAACGCTGCCGGGCTTGCAGCTCCTCGTTCTGTGCAGCGTCCAGTTCGGCGGCGGCAACGGCGCCCGCGGCGACCTGTGTCTGCAGGCTGGCGCGCAACTGCCGGCTGACCTCGGCGGCGTCGCTTGCGATCTGCAACGCTTCGTCCGCCTGCCGCGCCTGCAGGTAAAGGCGCGCCACCTCGGCCACCAGCGCGCCGCGTGCGGCCTGGCTGCCCAGGTCACTGGCCAGCAATTGGTGGCGGGCCTGCTCGCTGAGGCTGGCCAGGCGACCGAAAAAGTCCAGCTCGAAATCACTGACCCCCAGCGTGGCGGTGGCCAGGTCTTGTTTGTAGCGTTCATCCAGGACCGGGTCGTTGAAGCGTTGGTGCTGGCGCTGCACCTGCAGGCCCAGGACCGGCCAGCGCTCGGCTTGGCTCAGGCCGAAACGACTGCGCGCCTGCTCGACCTTCAACTGGGCGATCCGGTAGTCTCGATTGCCGGCCAGGGCCTGACTGACCAGTTCCGCCAGCAAGGGTTCGTGGCTCAGCTCGCCGAGCAGGCGACGTTCGTCGTCCTGCAGTGCCACGCCCGGGCCGATGCTGGTCGGTGTGGCGGTGGTCGCGTCGAGCCGGGCCGGCAAGGGCGAGGCCGGCGGCTGATAGGCCGGGGTCAGCGAACAGCCCGGCAGGGCCAGCAGGCTGGTGATGAGCAACGCGCTGAGGAAGTTGAAGGGACGGGCTGTCATGATCCTGCCGACCGGGGCTGTTATGGTTGGCGGCAGCTTATGCAGGCAATATCAAGATTCCTTCGGGGAATTGTTCAGATTTGGTCAAGAGTGCAGACGTGAGCGATAAACGAATACTGATCGTCGAAGACGACTGTGACAGTGCCAGTGTGCTGGAGGCCTACCTGCTGCGTGATGGCTTCGTCGTGGCCCTGGCGGCCGACGGGCGTGCCGGCCTGGAGCAGTTCCAGCAGTGGCGGCCCGACCTGGTGCTGCTGGACATGATGCTGCCGCGCCTGAACGGCACCGAGGTGCTGGCGCAGATCCGCCGCGCCGGGCAGACACCGGTGATCATGGTCACCGCCGTCGGCGACGAGCCGGAGAAGCTCGGTGCCTTGCGCTACGGCGCCGACGATTACGTGGTCAAGCCCTACAACCCCAAGGAAGTGGTCGCGCGGGTGCACGCGGTGCTGCGCCGCAGTGCCCCGGCCCCTCTCGAGGAACGCTGGCTGCGCCACGGACGCCTGGCGGTGGACCTGGAAAGCGTGCGCGCTGGGGTGGAGGGCGCTGACGGCGCCCTGTGCCCACTGGACCTGACGCCCACCGAATATGCCTTGCTCAGCATTCTCATGAGCACCCCGCACAAGGCCTTTACCCGTGAAGAACTGCTCGAACGCTGCCTGCCGGAGAGCGACGCGCTGGGGCGGGTGGTCGATACCCATCTGCACAATCTGCGGCGCAAGCTGGAAGCCGCCGGGATCATGGGCGTGCCGGTGACCGTGCGCGCCGTCGGCTATCGCTTCACATGAGCCGCAGGGGCGTGCGATGAAACCTCAACGGCCGTTGTGGCAGTGGGTCGGCTGGCGCATGAGCCTGCTGGCGATTGGCGCGGTGGTGCTGATCGCCGGCTGCATGTATCTGTACTTCCTGTGGGGCGACTGGTACATCATGCGCAACGTCCCGGAGGCGGCGCGCAGCGAGCTGCTGGAGCTACGCGCCGCGCCGCAAGCCAATGAGCAGCGGCTCTGGGAGCTGTTCAGCCGCTACTACCCCGTAGAGAGTTTTCTGCCGGGCATCGCCAGCCGTGACTGGTGGGTGCTGCTGTGCCTGGTGCTGGCGGCCGTGCCGCTGATCCTCCTGGCGGGGTTTCGCCTGTCACGACCGCTGTCGGGGCAGGTTTCGGCGATTGCCGCCGCGGCCCGCCAGGTCGCCGCCGGGGACCTGGAGACGCGCTTCGACGTGGCGGCCACGGCGCCGGATGAAGTGCGTTGCCTGGCCCAGGACCTCAATCGGCTGACCACCCGCCTGCAGCAGTACGAGATCGAGGTGCGCGATTCGAGCGCGATCCTCGCCCATGAGCTGCGCACCCCCCTCAACGCGGCTTCGGTGAGGGTGCAAGGCATTCTCGACGAGGTGTTTCCCGCCGACACCCGGCAACTGGAAATGGTCAAGCGCCAGCTCGACCTGCTGGGCACTCTGGTCGGCGACCTGCATACCCTGTCGTTGGCGCGCGCCGGCCAGTTGGCCCTGGAGCAGCGCGAATTCATCCTGGCGGCACTGGTCGAAGAGCGTCTGGCCTGGTTCGCACCGCAGTTGCAGGCCGAAGGCGTGAACCTGCGCCTGGCGCTGCTGCCCGGCCAGCAACTGTGGGCCGACCGCGAACGGGTCGGCCAGTTGCTCAACATCGTGCTGGAGAACTTCCTGCGCTATGCGGCGGCGGGCGGCGAGCTGGAGATCGTGCAGACCCAGCAGGACGAGCGGATGGTCCTGGCCTTTCTCGACCGTGGCCCCGGAATTGCCGAAGAGGACCTGGAAAAGGTGTTCAACCGCTTCTGGCGCGCCGACAGCTCGCGGGCCCGGCATCTGGGCGGCAGCGGCCTGGGGCTGTCCATTGCCCGGGCGATCTGCGAAGCGCACCAGGGACGGATCGAGGCGCAGTGCCGGCCCGGTGGTGGAGCGGTGATTCGTATCGAACTGCCGGTGAGCTGCGCGGCAGGTGCATAGCCTTGCCGCCAGGCTTCAGTGCGCTTGGGCGCCCGGCACTTCGTACCAGCCCAGGAACAGGTCCAGCGCCGACTCCACCACCTGGTGCTGCTTTTCGGCGCTCAGCAGCTCGGCATTGAGGGTCACCTGCGGCCAGAAGGCGAAGGATTTGAGCAGGGCGTGGATCTGTGTGGCGGCGAATTCCGGGTCCAGCGGCTTGAGGCGGCCGTCCTGCTGGGCGGCGCGAATCCACACGGTGAAGGCTTCTTCGCGTTCGTTGAGGCGGTTGACCCAGGTCTGCGCACGGTCTGGCGAATGGATGGTGGCGCCGAAGGCGACCCGCGCCAGGTCGAGGAAGTGCGGGTCGTTGAGAGTCGCCATCTTGCCCAGCAGCAGTTCGCGCAGTTGTTCACGCAGGCCGCGATCACTGTGGTAGGCGGCGTCCGGGGCAGGGGCGGCGCAGCTCCACAGGCGGCGCAGGATCTCGGCGAACAGCTCCTCCTTGCTGGGGAAATGGTTGTACACGGTACGCTTGGAGACTTCCGCGCGTGCCGCGATGCGGTCCATGCTGGTGACTTCGAACCCGCGGTCGCGAAACTCGGCGATGGCCGCCAGGACGATGGCTTCGCGTTTATGGTCGGTCAGGCGCATGGGGGTGGTCATAGGGTTCCGCTTCAAACGTGCGTTTAGAGAAAATTACACTCGGCAGTTTACTTGTCTCGAGTATTCCTGCAAGCTTAAAACTACACCGTGTAGTGTAATTGTCATGTTCGCAGTTCTCGACTGACAAACCTTGCACGCCAGACTTCTCCCTCTGCTTCCAGGAGTCAGCGCACCATGGCCAGGATCGACCACAACCCGCCTGCCTCAACCTTGCCCGTCTTGCCTCGCGAGAATGGCCGCTACCGCAATCACGCACCGATGCAGCCGCTGAGTCTGGCCCGGACCTTGCGGGTGTTCTGGGATCAGGTCTTCAACAAGCCGTCCGGCACTCGGCCCGCCGGGCGCATTCCGGTGCAGCCGCTGTCTCGCCAGCAACTGCTGGCCGCCCCGGACAATACCGTGTATCGCCTCGGCCACTCCACGGTATTGCTCAAGCTGCGCAACCGCTTCTGGCTGACCGACCCGGTGTTCGCCGAGCGCGCCTCGCCGGTGCAGTGGGCCGGGCCGGAGCGTTTTCACCAGCCGCCGATCAGCCTGGCCGAGCTGCCACCGCTGGAAGCGGTGATCCTCTCGCACAACCATTACGATCATCTTGACCGCATGAGCATCCGCGCTCTGCAGGACAAGACCGCGCATTTCCTCGCGCCCCTGGGCGTGGGTGACACCCTGGTGGAATGGGGCGTACCGGCGCACAAGGTCCGCCAGCTGGACTGGTGGCAGTCCACCGAAGTGGCCGGCATCGAGTTCGTCGCCACGCCTTCGCAGCACTTCTCTGGTCGTACGCTGTGGGACGGCAACCGCAGCCTGTGGTGTTCCTGGAGCATTCTCGACGGCGAGCAGCGGATCTTCTTCAGCGGCGACAGCGGTTATTTCGACGGCTTCCGCCTGATCGGCGAACGCCTCGGGCCATTCGACCTGACGCTGATGGAAACCGGGGCCTACAACGTGGAGTGGCCGATGGTGCACATGCAGCCGGAGCAGACCCTGCAGGCGCATCAGGATCTGCGCGGGCGCTGGCTGCTGCCGATCCACAACGGCACCTTCGATCTGTCGATGCACACCTGGTACGAACCCTTCGAGCGCATCCTGGCCCTGGCCTGGGAGCAAAACGTCAAGGTCACCACGCCGGTAATGGGCCAGCCGTTCTACCTGGACTACCCGTGCCGAGGCGAGACCTGGTGGCAGGCAGTCGACCAGGCGCAGCCGAGCCCTACGGCAGAGGCCAGGCCCCAGTGCCGCTGCAGTGCCCGGCGGCAGAGCGCCTGATCCTAATTTCTCGATAGCCCGCCCCGTTTTCTGGTTTGCCCGCCCGACGCGGCGTTCGGCCTAATGGGCTCCTGGATTCAAGAGGAGATCTGTTATGCACGACATGCGCATGAGCCGGGCCCAGGGTGTGTGGCTGCTGGCCTGTGTAGTGGCCGTGGCCCTGAACCTGCGGCCATCGATGGCGGCGGTGGGGCCGTTGCTGGGGGCCATCCGTGAAGCGGTAGCGCTGGATTTCGCTCAGGCGTCGCTGTTGACCATGCTGCCGGTCATGGCCATGGGCCTAGCGATGTTTTTCGGTCTGCGCCTGGCCGCATGGCTGGGCTTGTACCGCAGCATCAGCCTGTCGCTGTGGGTGATCGGCCTGGCGACCCTGGCGCGGCTGTTCGCCGATTCGACCGCTGCACTGATCGTCACGGCGGTAGCGGCGGGGCTGGGGATCGCCATGATCCAGGCCCTGATGCCGGTGCTGATCAAGACCCGCTTTCGCGCCAACGTTGCGCTGTGCATGGGCCTGTATGTCACGGCAATCATGGGCGGCGCGGCGCTGGCCGCGTCCCTGGCGCCCACCGTACAGGGCCTGAGCGGCGACTGGCGTGCGGGGCTGGCGGTGTGGAGTGGTCTGGCGGTCTTCGCGCTGCTGCTCTGGGCCGGCCAGCGCGCCAGGGTGCAGAACGCTGCCCAGGCGGGGCCGGCTGTCCCGCGGCCGTCCTTCGTGCGGCTGCCGCGCGCCTGGCTGCTGGGGATTTTCTTCGGTCTGGGCACGGCGGCCTATACCTGCGTGCTGGCCTGGCTGGCCCCCTATTACGTGGAGCTGGGCTGGAGTGGCCAGCAGGCCGGGCTGCTGCTCGGCTACCTGACGCTGATGGAGGTGGTATCCGGCCTGGTGACCCCGGCCCTGGCCAACCGCAGCCGTGACCGGCGCTGGGTGTTGGCGGCGCTGCTGGGCCTGATCCTCTGTGGTTTCGCCGGGCTGATCTTCGCGCCGCTGGCCTATAGCCTGGTGTGGGCCAGTCTGCTCGGCCTGGGCATCGGTGGGCTGTTCCCGATGAGCCTGATCGTGTCGATGGACCACCTGGACGATGGTGTGCAGGCCGGTGCGCTGACCGCCTTCGTGCAGGGCATCGGCTACCTGATCGCCAGCCTGTCGCCGTTGCTGGCCGGGCTGCTGCGCGATCAACTGGGCAACTTCAGCGCCGCCTGGCTGGGGCTGGGGTTGCTGGTTGCCGCGATGCTGCTGATGGTCGTGCGCTTCGACCCGCACGGCTATGCCCGGCACATGCAAGTGCGCCCGACTGGCCCGGCCGTGGATGCCGGTCGCACTGCCTGAGCCGGCTTTGGTGGTATCGTGCCTGCGCCAGGCCGTTCCGGGCCTGGCTGCCTGGCGGTCAGGACCGCCGAGACTCGACCATGCTGCACAGCAACATCCTGCGCAAACTGGACATGCAGGACCTCATGGTCTTCCTGTCGATTCACGAGCAGCGCAACCTCACCCTGGTCTCCGAAGCCCTGCACGTCAGCCAGTCCACGGTCAGCTATTGCCTGAAGAAACTGCGCAGCCAGTTCGGCGACGAACTGTTCATCAGTACGCGCAGCGGCATGCTGCCGACGCGCAAGGCGCAGGCGATGCACGGCCATGTGCAGCAGATCCTGCATCAGGTCAACCTGTGCCACGACCTGCCGTGCTTCGATCCCCGGGAAGCGGCGCAGACCTTCAACCTCTGTGCGCCCGAGTACTTCGAGCTGCTGGTGCTGCCGCACCTGATGCGCGCGTTCCGCGATGCCGGGCTGGCAGTGACCGTGAATGTCCACAAACTCGATCGCGAACTGCCCGGCGAGGCCTTGCTCGACGGCCGCTTCGACCTGGCGATGTGCTTCGGCCCCGGCTTTCATCGGCTGATGAGCGGGCTGTGCAGCCAGGTGCTGATGGAAGACGACCTGGTCTGCGTGATGGACCGCTGCAGCCTGCCGGCGCAGTCGCACATGGACATCCAGGCCTACGCCGCACGGCAGCATGTCTACCCTACGCCATGGACCTCGGACAGCAACATGATCGATGGCTGGCTGCGCCAGCACGGCCTTGAGCGGCAGATCGTCGCTCGCACCAACAGCTATCGCGCGGCACTGCAACTGCTGCAAGGCACTGACCAGGTGCTGGCCCTGCCGCGCCGAGTGTTGGCCTTGCTGGGCCAGGAAACCTGGCTCGGCAGCTGCGAACTGCCGACCGCCCTGCATGGCTTCAGCATGGACATGATCTGGAGCGAGCGGGCCGATCATGACGAGGCCAACGGCTGGTTGCGCGAGCAGATCGTGAAGATCTGCGCGGCTCAAGGGTTGTTATAGGGCAATACAGGTCAGTTAGACCGGGTAGCAGTGGGAGCTTGCTCGCGAAAAGCGGAAAAAGTTGCTGAATTTGCTGTGAACGTGACGCCGCCTTCGCGAGCAACCTCGCTCCCACGGTCTGAACTGACCAGTATTGCGGCTAAAGCCAATACAAGTCAGTTAGACCGGAGCAATCTGATTTGGCGTCGCTTTTGCTTTTAAAGCTCAGAACTTGCAGACGCCG